>JBOGVU010000022.1:0-30721 GCA_050692915.1 Actinomycetota bacterium
GGGTGGTGGCGGCCATGGGGGACCCGAACCCGGCCGTGGACGGCCGAGGCCTGGCCGCGCTCCGGTCGGCCGGCGTGGACGTCTCCGTGGGGCTGATGGAGGACCGAGCGGCTCGGTTGAACGCCCCGTTCCTGAAGCACGTGCGTACCGGCCTTCCGCACCTCACGCTGAAGATGGCCGCGTCCCTTGACGGCAAGGTGGCGGCCCGCGATGGCTCCTCCCGATGGATCACCGGTCCGGAGGCCAGGGCAGAGGTGCACCGGATGCGTGGGGAGGCCGACGCCATCATGGTCGGCGCGGGGACCGCGTTCCGCGACGACCCCTCGCTGACGGTTCGGGATCCCGGGTACCGCGGCCGGCCTCCCCTTCGGGTCGTGGTGGACGGGCGCGGGATCGTCCCCGAGTCGCACGAGGTGTTCTCGGGCCACGGAGCTCCCACGCTGGTGGCCACGACCGAGGGCGCGCCCGGGTGGCGGCGCGACGCGTGGCGAGCGGCTGGGGCCGAGGTGCTCGTGCTCGACGACGCCGGGTCCGCGCTGATCCCGCTGGAGGACCTGTTCCGCGAGCTCGGGAAGCGGGACGTCCAGCGAGTCCTCCTGGAGGGCGGCCCCACACTGGCCTGGGAAGCGGTCCGTAGCGGCCTGGTCGACGAGGTCGTGCTGTTCTTCGCTCCGATCCTCGTCGGCGGGCAGGACGCACCGAGCGTGCTGATGGGCGGGGGGATCCCCACGATCGCCGCGCCGTTCCGGCTCGACCTCGACGAGGTGAGCCGGGTCGGCTCCGACATCAAGGTGGTGGCGCGTGTTCACGGGGATCGTTGAGGAGCGCGGGCGGGTCCGGGACGCGGGCCGGAGGCTCGTGGTCGAGTGCCGGACGGTGGCCGAGGACGCCCGGGTGGGGAGCTCGATCGCGGTGAGCGGCGTCTGCCTCACGGTGGCCGATCTTCTCCCCGGGGCCCTGGCCTTCGATCTCACCGAGGAGACGCGATCCCGGAGCACCCTGCGGTTCCTGCGGCCGGGCGACGGTGTGAACCTGGAGCGCCCGGTGACCCTGGCAACGCGTCTGGGCGGGCACCTGGTGCAGGGCCACGTTGACGGCGTGGCCACGGTGGAGGCTTTCGAGGGCGAGGGTGACGGCGTGCGGGTTCGGCTGCGGCCGGACGACGGGCTGGGCCGGTACGTCGTGGGTAAGGGCTCCGTTGCGGTGGACGGGGTGAGCCTGACGGTGGCCGCCGTCGAGGCCGGCGCCTTCACGGTGGCCCTGGTTCCGCACACGCTCGAGGTGACCACGCTCGGGGGCCTGGCCCCCGGCGACCTGGTCAACCTCGAGGTGGATGTGGTGGCGAAGTACGTGGAGGGCCTGGCGGGGAGGGGCGGATGAGCGACCCGGTGCGCCAGGTGACGGCGGCCGATCGGGCCTCGTCCCCCTTCGACACGATCGAGAACGCCGTCGAGGACATCCGGCAGGGGCGGATGGTGATCGTCGTCGATGACGAGGACCGGGAGAACGAGGGCGATCTGATCATGGCCGCCGAGCGGGTGACGCCTGAGCGCATCGCGTTCATGGTCCGGCACACCAGCGGGGTGATCTGCATGCCGATCGTGGGGGAGCGGCTCGACGAGCTCGAGATCCCCCTGATGGTGGCCGATGCCACGGACCTCCAGCGGACGGCGTTCACGGTGTCGGTGGATGCGCTCCGGGGAACGACCACGGGGATCTCGGCATCCGACCGGGCCGCCACCATCCGGGCCCTGGTCGGTCCGGAGACGCGGCCGGGGGACCTGGTGCGTCCCGGTCACATCTTCCCGCTGAGGTACCGGGAGGGTGGCGTCCTGAAGCGGGCCGGCCACACCGAGGCGGCCGTGGACCTGGCCCGGCTCGGGGGGCTCTATCCCGCGGGGGTCCTGGGGGAGATCGTGAACGAGGACGGCACGATGGCTCGACTTCCCGACCTGACCACGTTCGCGGCGAAGCACGGGCTCCGGATCATCTCGATCTCCGACCTGATCGAGTACCGGCGCCGCCGGGAGCGCCTGGTCCGCCGGGTGGCCGAGGCCTCGATCCCCACGATCTACGGGCGGTTCCGGGCCCTGGCCTTCGAGAGCGCGGTCGACGGGCGGGTACACGTGGCCATGGTCCTGGGCGAGGTCGGCGACGGGCGAGACATCCTGGTCCGGGTCCATTCGGAGTGCCTCACGGGGGACGTGTTCCACTCGCTCCGGTGCGACTGCGGCACCCAGCTGGACGACGCGCTCGGCAAGATCGGCGCGGCCGGCCGCGGCGTGGTCCTGTACATCCGGGGGCACGAGGGTCGGGCCATCGGGCTCACCCACAAGCTCCGCGCGTACGAGCTTCAGGACGAAGGGGCCGACACCGTCGAGGCGAACGAGGCACTCGGGTTCGAGCCGGATCCTCGCGAGTACGGCATCGGCGCCCAGATCCTGTTCGAGCTCGGCGTGCGCACGATGCGGCTCTTGACCAACAACCCGACGAAGCGAGCCGGTCTCGAGGGATACGGCCTGTCGATCGTGGAGCGGGTCCCGCTGGAGACCACCCCAACCGAGCACAACATCGCGTACCTTCGGGCCAAGCGCGAGAAGCTCGGGCACCTGCTGGAGAACCTCGAGCCCGATGGGGGGCGATCGTGAGCCCCATCGTCCACGAGGGTCCGGTGGCGGCCCGGGGGCGGCGCTTCGCCGTCGCCGTGAGCCGGTTCAACGAGGTCGTGACGTCGAAGCTGCTCGACGGGGCGCTGGGGGCGTTCCGCCATCACGGGGTCGCCGATGACGACGTCGAGGTGGCCTGGACGCCCGGGGCGTTCGAGCTGCCGCTGGCCGCCAAGCGCCTCGCCGAGAGCCAGGGGTTCGACGCCGTGGTGTGCCTCGGCGCCGTGATCCGGGGGCAGACCCCGCACTTCGACTACGTGGCGGGGGAGTGCGCCCGGGGGATCCAGCGGGTGGCCCTGGACACCGGGGTCCCCTGCGTCTTCGGGGTGCTGACCACCGACACGCTGGCCCAGGCCCTCGACCGGGCGGGCGGCGAGCACGGGAACAAGGGATGGGAGGCGGCCACCGCGGCGATCGAGATGGCCGGCCTCCTCGACGAGTTGCCGAAGGGGGAGCCATGATCGTGGAGAAGCCGTGGGGCAAGGTGGCCACCTACGCCCTCAACCAGCCCTCGTCGGTTCGCATCATCACGATCGAGCCGGGGCAGACCACCAGCGAGCACTACCACCAGCTCCGTGACGAGATGTGGGTCATCCTCGACGACGGCCTGCGCGTCCAGGTCGGGAACCGCGTTGTCGAGGCCAGGACCGGCGAGGAGTTCGTGGTCCGGGCGGAGGAGCCGCACCGGATCACCAACACGGGCGAGCGTCGGGGTCGGGTGCTGGAGATCGCCCACGGCTACACGACCGAAGACGACACGTTCCGACTGCAGGACGACTACGGCCGGCCGCTCGAGCCGAGCTGGTAGTCGGAAACCGCGAGGCTCCGGAGGACCTCTTCCTCCGCCTCGCTGACCGGGAGGACCATCGCCGGCTCTTCGACCGGCGGCAGGTCCACCTTCGCGTCGGCGGTGTAGATCTCCCCCTTCCAGTACAGGTCCTCGAGCAGCTGGACGAGCGTGGGGTCGAACCACCACCCCGACCTCTCGCGAAGGAAGGCCAGGACCTCCTGCACCGGCTGCGCGTCCCGGTACGGTCGCTTGCACGTCAGCGCCTCGAACACGTCCACCACGGAGACGATCCGGCCCACCCGGGGGATGTGCTCGCCCGACACACCTTTGGGGTAGCCGCTCCCGTCCCACCGTTCGTGGTGGGCGCGGATCCCTTCGGCGATCGGGCGAAGGTCAGGCGAGACCGAGAGCAGGAGATCGGCGCCCATGTCGGAGTGCCGCCGCATGTTCTTCGTCTCCTCCTCGGTGAGCCGGCCCGGTTTCTGGAGGATCTGCTCGGGGATGCCGATCTTCCCGAGGTCGTGGAGCAGGCCGGCCCAGTAGACGGCCCGGAGGTCCTCCGGCTCCAGGTCGAGGGCGAGGCCCAGGACCCTGGAGTTGTGGGCCACCCGCGAGGAGTGGCCGCCGGTGGGCTCGTCCCTGAGCTCGACGGTGGAGGCGAACGTCGACAGCGTCCGGGCGTGGATCGTGCTCACCTTCTTGACCAGGTCCTCGTTCTGCCCGAGCCGTCGCTCCAGGAGCTCCTGCGTGGCCCCGACGAAGCCGCCGATGAAGACGAAGAAGCCCGCCCGCACCATCCAGTCGCTGACCGAGCTCGACGCGGGGATCCACACCCCGATGATCAGGCCGGCCACCAGGCCGACCAGGATGCCGCCGGGGGCCTTGAACACGATGGCCGCCACGAGGATGGGCACGTACAGGAAGTTCACCCACGGCGTGGGCGGTCCCTCCAGCGTGTACAAGAGGAGGGCCGCTCCGGTCAGGAGCGCGGCCACGGCGAGACCGGCCCAGATCCTTCCCGGGCCACGCAGTCGGCGCCAGGCATCCATCCGACCTCCGGGAACGCCAGGCTCCCGTCCGGTCGGGGGGGATGCCTGCCTGCGAGCGATCTCGCGGGCACTCATGGCCTCACGAGGGTGCGGCCACGGCCGTTCCCTGTCCAGTCGGCTGTTCGGGGGAAGGGTGGGCCGTTCGGGGGAGGCGCCCGGCCGTCTATGCCGCCCGGAGCCTGTGTGCTAGTCTGCCCGACTGTGTCGGCGGGCGCCGCCGCGAGCAAGGAGGTACCAGGTTGGCCCAGGGAACGGTGAAATGGTTCAGCAACGAGAAGGGGTACGGTTTCATCGCCCGCCCCGATGGTGACGACGTCTTCGTGCACTTCTCGGCGATCGAGGGCGACGGCTACAAGACGCTGACCGAAGGGCAGGAAGTCGAGTTCGATATCGTCGACGGGCCGAAGGGTCAGCAGGCGGCGAACGTCCGTCCGATCCAGTAGACCGTGGATGGAACGAGGGAGCCCCTCGGGGCTCCCTCGTCATTGGAGGCCCGCTGTCGACACCCTCCGCGGGGCCTCCTATACTGCGGATGCGAATGATCGTCCACGACCCACGCAGGTGAGTTCCCGCCCGCGCCTTCCCCGGAGGTGATGCCGAGTCTCGGTTGACCCTCGCATCAACGAACGCATCCGGGCGCCTCAGGTTCGGCTGGTCGGCGCGGACGGCGCCCAGGTGGGGATCGTCTCCATCCAGGACGCTCTGGAGCGGGCCCGGGCCTCCGACCTCGATCTCGTCGAGGTGGCCCCGCAGGCGAACCCGCCCGTGTGCCGGATCATGGACTACGGGAAGTACAAGTACGAGCGGGCCCTGCGACAGAAGGAGGCCCGGAAGAAGCAGGCTCGGATCGAGGTCAAGGAGATCAAGTTCCGGCCGAAGATCGACCGGCACGACTACGAGACGAAGAAGGGCCACGTGGTTCGGTTCCTGGAGGCGGGTGCCCGCGTGAAGGTGACCATCATGTTCCGGGGGCGGGAGATGGCCCACACCGAGCTGGGACAGCGTATCCTCGATCGGCTCGTCGAGGACCTCGATGGCCTGGCCACGGTGGAGCAGCCCTCCAAGCTCGACGGGCGGAACATGGTGATGGTCCTGGCTCCCACCAAGAAGCCGGCCCCGCGGGGTCGGCGGGTGCCGGAGCCCGCCGCGGCGACCGAGGAGAAGGAGCGAGCGTGAAGCAGAAGACGCACCGTGGGGCCGCCAAGCGGTTCCGGGTGACCAGGAAGGGAAAGATCCTCCACCGGGCGGCGAACCGCGGCCACAACCTGGGGAAGAAGTCCTCCAGCCGGAAGCGGCGCCTGGCCAGGACGGGGGTGGTCGGCCCCGAGCGGTCCGGCATCCTGCGCCTGTTGGGGAGGCGATAGCCCGTGCCCAGGGTGAAGCGCGGGGTCCACGGCCGGAAGAAGCGGCGGGAGGTCCTGGAGCGGGCCAAGGGCTACCGGGGCGCGCGGTCCCGGCGGTTCCGGGTTGCTCGCGAGCAGCTCCTCCACTCGGGCCAGTACGCGTACCGGGACCGGCGAGCCAAGAAGCGGGAGTTCCGGCGCCTGTGGATCACGCGGATCGGGGCCGCCTCCCGCCAGAACGGCATGTCGTACTCCTCCTTCATCCAGGGCCTGCGGGTCGCCCAGCTCGACCTGGACCGCAAGGTCCTGGCCGACATCGCCGCCCGAGACCCCAGGGGGTTCGCGGCGCTCGTCGAGGTGGCTCGCCAGGGACTGGGCGCGTGACCTCGCCCGGGGCGCCCCCGCCCCCACGGTGATCACCAGCACGAAGAACCCGAAGGTCGCCGAGGCGGCCAAGCTCGCGAAGCGAGGCCTCCGGGACCAGCGTCGTCGCTTCCTGGTGGAGGGTGCCCAGGCCGCGGCCGAGGCGGTCAACACGGGAGCAGCGGAGGTCGTGTTCCACGTTCCCGGGTCGAGCGGTCGGGTTCCCGAGGTGGTCTCCGCGGCCGAGGCCACCGGCGCTGAGGTCGAGGCGGTGTCCGAGGGCGTCATGGGACACCTGACTTCCGCCGTCACCCCGCAGGGGATCGTCGCCGTGGCCCGCTTCGTGGACGTGCCCCTGTCGGAGCTCGGCCTGGGAGCCGTCCCGGTGCTGTGCTCGGTCCGGGATCCCGGCAACGCGGGGACCATCCTTCGGTCGGCGGATGCCTTCGGGGCGGCCGGGGTCGTGTTCACCACCGATTCGGTCGACCTCTACAACGCCAAGGTCGTGCGGTCCTCGGCGGGATCGCTCTTCCACGTGCCGGTGGTGCGGGGCGTGGCGCCGGCCCGAGCGGTCGAGGAGCTCCGGGCGGCCGGGGCCACGATCCTGGCGGCCGCGGCGGACGGGGAGGCCGACGCGAGCGAGGTCGACCTGTCGGGCCCCACCGCGGTCCTGCTCGGCAACGAGGCCTGGGGCCTTCCCCCCGAAGTCCGGGCGCTCGCCGACGGCTCCGTCCGGGTCCCGATCCTTGGTCGGGCAGAGTCCCTCAACCTGGCGGCCGCCGCCGCGGTGCTCCTTTACGAGGCGGCCCGCGTCGCGGGGACGCCGGCTCCGGCGGGCGGCGGCCTGGCCCAAGTTATCTCCGCCTCGGTCCACGACGTGCGGCTGCCGCTGACGGCGCTGAAAGGGTTCGCCTCGACGCTGGTGGACCGGTGGGACCGGTTCCAGGACCAGGCCCGTCACGACATGGTCGAGGGCATGCTCCTCGACATCGAGCGGGTCTCCGCGATGATCGGGCTGATGGTGGACGCCGCCCGGGTCGAGCAGGGGCGGGTCGGCCCCGCCTCGCAGTCGAGGGACCTGGCCGAGGCCCTGGCGTGGGTGACCGAACTCTTCGGGCGAAGCCGGGACTATCCCGACGTCGAGGTGCGGGGCGCCGCGCCGGCCGCGGTGGATCGCGAGCGGGTCCAGGCGCTCCTGTTGGCCCTGTGCGACGGGGCCATGTGGTTCGGCCAGGATGGCCCCATCCGGATCGAGGCCAGGGCCGAGGAGGGATCGGCCGTGGTGGAGGTCCACCGCGACGGTACGGGGCCCGACGAGGCCGAGGCCGAGCGGATGTTCGCCGGTCCGGGGGGCGAGGGCTCCCGGATCGGGCTGCACGTGGCCCGGCTGATCGCCGAGGCGATGGGCGGCTCCCTGGTCGCAGAGGGAGGAGACGGGATCCGCTTCCGCCTGACCCTTCCGGTCTAGTCGGAACCCTCTTCCACGAGGTCCCGGAGGCGCTCCAGGTCCCGGGCGAACGTCCTCCACAGGATCCGCCGATACGCCGCCATGCCCAGCCGCCCCAGGATCCCCCAGGGCGGGACCAGCGACTCGCGCCAGAACAGGTGGGTTCCCTCCTCGGTGGGGGAGAGCTCCATGTATCCGGCGCCCCTCACCCAACCGAGGTGCTCGATCTCCAGCACGGCCGGGGGCTCCCATCGGGTGACCACGATCGGGTCCGTGGTGGACAGGAAGCCGATCCGGACGGTGGCCACGGCCTCGACGCCGACCCCCTCGCGCCGGGTGCCGATCACCCGGACGGCTCGCATCTCTTTCATCCACCTCGGCAGCCCCTCCCAGTCGACGAGCCAGGGCCACACGGCCTCCGGCGGACGGCGGATGTCGATGCTCGTCGGGAGATGAACGGGGCCGGCCACGGGACTCCCGTACACTAGCCCTCCATGGACGCCCCCGAGGCGCTGGATCGGCTCCGCGAGGCCAGGGCCGGGGGGCTGGCCGCGATCGAGGCCGCCTCGAGCCTCGAGGACCTCCGGGCCGCCGAGGTGGCCGCGCTCGGCCGGAAGGCGCCCGTCTCCGAGGTGCAGCGCTCACTGGGAGCGCTCGATCCCGCCGACCGTCCCGCGGTCGGCCAGGCGGTGAACCGGCTCTTCGAGGAGCTCCGGACCGCGGTGGCCGCCCGCCGGGAGGGGTTGGAGGCCGAGGCCGAGGCCGGCGTGGCAGAGTCGGATCGGATCGACGTGACCCTCCCCGGCCGGCGCCCCCCGCCGGGGGGGTTGCACCCCCTGGCCTCGACGCTGCGGCGGGTCGTCGATGCCTTCGTGAGCCTCGGGTACCGGGTCAGCGAGGGGCCGGAGATCGAGACCGAGTGGTACAACTTCGATGCGCTGAACTTCCCGCCGGATCATCCGGCCCGCCTCACCCAGGACACCCTGTACCCGGACGTCCCCGGCGACCTCCTGCTGAGGACCCACACCTCGCCGGTGCAGATCCGCACGATGGAGACCACGGAGCCGCCGATCTACGTGGTGATCCCGGGCCGCTGTTACCGGCGGGACACGCCCGACGCCACCCACCTGCCCGTGTTCCAGCAGGTGGAGATCCTGGCGGTTGACGAGGGGCTCACCCTGGCCGACATGAAGGGGACGCTGGAGGCCTTCGCCAAGGCCGTGTTCGGCCCGGAGCAGCGGATCCGCATCTACCCGGACTACTTCCCGTTCGTGGAGCCCGGCGCGGGGGTGGACGTGTCGTGCTTCCTGTGCGGGGGGGTGGGGTGCCGGGTGTGCGGGAACGGGTGGATCGAGATCATGGGGGCCGGCATGGTCCACCCGGCCCTGTTCGAGAACACGGGCGTGGACCCCGAGCGCTACACGGGATTCGCGGCGGGGGTGGGCATCGAGCGGGTCGCCATGCTCCGGCACGGGGTCCCCGACATCCGGATGTACTACGAGGGCGACGTGCGGTTCCTGTCCCAGCTGGCCCGGAGCGCCTAGCCGGTGCGGGTGCCCCTCGACTGGCTGGGCGATTTCGTCACGGCCTCGGCGTCCCCGGAGGACCTGGCCGACCGTTTGACGATGCACGGGCTCCCCGTCGAGCGGATCCTCCGGCCGTGGCACGACCTCTCCGGAGTGCTGGTGGCCAGGGTCCTGGAGGTCCGGGACCATCCCGGGGCGGATCGGCTCTGCGTGGCCCGCGTGGACGCCGGGTCCGAGGAGCGCGAGGTCGTGGTCGGTGTCCGAAACATGGGGCCCGGCGACCTGGTCCCGTACGCCCCGCCCGGAGCCACCCTGCCGGGGCTCGACGGCCCTCTGGAGCGCCGGGAGATCCGGGGCGTGGCCTCCGAGGGGATGCTGTGCTCGCCGAAGGAGCTGGCGATCTCCGGGGACCACGAGCGGATCCTGGTGCTCGAGGACCCGGCCGAGCCCGGGGCCGACGCCAGGTGGGCCCTGGGTCTCGACGACGCGGTCCTGGACATCGAGGTCCTGGCGAACCGGGCCGACCTCCTGTCGATCGTCGGTGTGGCCCGGGAGGTGGCCGCCATGACCGGCGAGGACCTCAGGGCGCCGGCGGTCTCGGCGCCAGACGCACCGCGTGCCGCCGGCGAGGTAACCGTCGAGGTCGTGGACGGGGAGCGGTGCCCCCGGTACCTGGCGAAGGTGATCGGTGGCGTCACCGCGGGACCGTCCCCCCTCCGGGCCCAGGTCCGGCTGGCCGCGGCCGGGATGCGTCCCCGGTGGAACGTGGTCGACGCCACGAACTACGTGATGCTCGAGCTCGGCCAGCCCCTTCACGCGTTCGACCTCGGCCGGCTGGCGGGGTCCGGGATCGTGGTCCGCCGCGCCGAGGAGGGGGAGCGGCTGGTCACCCTCGACGACATCGAGCGGAGCCTCACCGAGGACGACCTGGTGATCGCCGACCGGGAGCGGGCGGTGGCGGTGGCCGGGGTGATCGGCGGGGCCGACACCGAGGTCACCGAGGCGACCGGCGACGTGCTGCTGGAGGCCGCCGTGTTCGAGCCCAGGAGCGTGTTCCGGACGTCCCGGCGCCTGGGCCTGCGGACCGAGGCCTCGATGCGGTTCGACCGCGGGGTGGATCCCGAGGCGGTCTCCGGAGCCGCGGAGCGGGCCGCGGCCCTCCTGGCGGAGTGGGCCGGCGGAACCCCTCTCGCCGGGGCCGTCGACGTCGGCGAGCCCCCCGCCCGCCGGACCGTGGACCTCCGCCCCAAGCGGGCCTCGATGCTCCTGGGAGTGACCCTTTCCTCCGCCGAGGTGCGCGAGGCCCTGGGGCGGCTCCGGATCCCGGCGACCGAGGAGGGGGAGCGGGTGGTGGCTCAGATCCCGTCGTACCGGGTCGACGTGGTCCGCGAGGTGGATCTGATCGAGGAGGTGGGCCGGTCGGTCGGCTACGAGCGGGTCCCATCGACGCTCCCGGGTGTCCGGCAGGCCGGGGGGCTCTCGGCGGACCAGCGGCGCCGCCGGCGTATCGCCGACCTCCTGGCCGGGGCGGGGCTGTGGGAGACCCACGCCGTGCCGTTCGCCTCGGCCGATGACCTCGCCCTGGTCCCGGGCCGCCCGCCCGTGCGGTTGGCCAACCCGATCTCCTCGGACGATGCCGGGCTCCAGGCGAGCCTCCTGCCTGGGCTCCTCCGGGCGGCCATGCGGAACGTGGCTCACCGCCGCACCTCGGTCCGGCTGTTCGAGATCGCCGTGACGTTCGCGGCCGGGGATCCCGCCCCGGTGGAGGAGGAGCGGGTGGCGGTCCTGCTCACGGGCCCGGTGGGGGAGGGATGGCCCGCCGAGCGGCGCGACCATGACTTCCTCGATGCCAAGGGACTGCTGGAGCACCTCGGCGACGGTCTGGCCACGGCCGGGCTGGAGCTCGGCGAGCCCGCCGGCCCGCCCTGGCACCCGGGGCGCTCGGCCGCGGTCGCCATCAGGGGGGAGCCGGTCGGCGAGGTCGGGGAGCTTCATCCTCGCGTGGCCCGGCGGTTCGACCTCCCGGGCCGCGTGGCCGCGTTCGAGCTTCGGGTGGACCCCCTGGTGGCCGCCTCGGGGGCGGAGCCCCGGTACCGGGACGTTTCCCGGTTCCCTCCCGTGCACCGGGACGTGGCGTTCGTCCTGGACGCGGCGGTCCCCGCCGACGCGGTCCGGGCTGCCCTCGTGGGGGCCGCCGGCGACCTCCTCGACCGGGCCGTGCTCTTCGACGTGTTCGAGGGTGATCCCCTGCCGGAGGGGAAGCGCAGCCTGGCCTTCTCGCTGGACTTCCGGGCCTCCGACCGGACCCTCACCGACCGGGAGGTCGAGGACCGGGTCCGAGCCATCGCCGACCGGCTCACGGCCGACCTCGGCGCCGAGCTCCGCTCCGGTTGAGGTTCGCGCCTCTTCGGGACCCCGGGATAGACTCGGCCCGTGGAGCGCGACTTCCTGTCGATCGACGACGTCGGCCCTCGAGAGCTCCATCACCTGCTCGAGCTGGCGGCCAAGGTGAAGCAGTCGCCGGGTGACCATGCCGCACGGCTCGCGGGGATGTCGGTGGCGCTGATCTTCGAGAAGCCGTCCACGCGTACCAGGGTCTCCTTCGAGGTCGGGGTGGCGTCGCTCGGCGGGCATCCGCTGGCCCTGTCCTCCTCGGAGCTCCAGCTGGGCCGGGGCGAGACGATCGAGGACACGGGACGGGTCCTGTCCAGGTACTGCGAAGCGATCGTGCTTCGCACGTTCGGCCAGGAGCGGCTGGAGGCCCTGGCGGCGGGCGCCACCGTCCCGGTTGTGAACTCGCTCTCCGATTACGAGCACCCGTGCCAGATCCTGGCCGACCTGCTGACGGTGATCGAGAAGAAGGGCGAGCCGACGGGGCGGACCCTGGCGTACCTCGGCGATGGGAACAACGTGGCCCACTCGCTCCTGCTGGGTGGGGCCATGCTCGGGATGCACGTCCGGGTGGCCACCCCGACCGGGTTCGAGCCGATCCCGCAGGTCGTCGAGCGGGCCGGTGAGATCGCCTCGGAGACCGGGGGGTCGATCGAGGTCGGGAACGACCCGCTGGCCGCCGTGAACGGCGCGGACATCCTGTACACGGACGTGTGGGCCTCCATGGGCCAGGAGCGAGAGCACGCCGAGCGCGTCCTGGTGTTCACGCCCTTCAGGATCGACGCCGAGAAGCTGTCGCTGGCCGCGGAC
Source organism: Actinomycetota bacterium (assembly GCA_050692915.1). Taxonomy (GTDB): domain Bacteria; phylum Actinomycetota; class UBA4738; order UBA4738; family CALAEC01; genus CALAEC01. The sequence continues at coordinate 12,386 of JBOGVU010000022.1, forward strand.
GACGCCATCGTCATGCACTGCCTCCCCGCACATCGTGGCGAGGAGATCACCGACGAGGTGATCGACGGGCCGCACTCGGTGGTGTGGGACCAGGCCGAGAACCGCCTGCACACGCAGAAGGCCCTCCTGCTCTGGCTCCTCGGCCGGGAATAGCCGGTCAACGATGCGCGTCGCGGTGTTCGGGGCCGGCGGCGTCGGCGGCTACTTCGGGGCTCGGCTGGCCGAGGCGGGCCAGGACGTGGCCCTCATCGCCCGGGGCGACCACCTTCGAGCCATCCGCGAGAAAGGCCTCCTGCTGGAGAGCATCGCCGGCGACGTCGCCATCGATCCGATCGAGGCCACCGACGATCCCTCCGAGGTGGGAACGGTGGACGCCGTCATCGTGGCCACCAAGACGTGGCAGTTGCCGGAGGCGGCAGAGGCCATCCCCCCGCTGGTCGGCCCGGCCACGATGGTGGTCCCGGTTCTGAACGGCGTGGAGGCCGCGGACGTCCTGGTCGACGCCCTGGGCCGGGAGCACGTCGTCGGCGGCCTGTGCGGGATGATCTCGTACGTGGTCGGCCCCGGCCACGTACGGCACGCCGGGGCGGAGCCGTGGGTGACCTTCGGCGAGCTCGACGGAGGGATCACCGAGCGGGTCCGCCTCCTGGAGGGAGCGCTGCGGGGATGCCGGGGCCTTCGAGTTGAGGTCGCCGAGGACATCCAGGCCGCCCTGTGGGAGAAGTTCATGTTCATCACCGCGACGGGTGGGGTGGGAGCGGTGACCCGGGCTCCCATGGGTGTGTTCCGGGCGGTGCCCGAGACCCGCGGCGTGCTCGAGGAGGCCATGCGGGAGGTTGTGCGGGTGGCCGGGGCCCGCGGTGTGACGCTTCCCGCGGACGCGGTGGAGAAGCGGATGGCCTTCATCGACGGCCTGGAGCCCCACGGGACCTCGTCCATGCAGCGGGACATCATCGAAGGGAAGCGGTCCGAGCTCGATGCCTGGAACGGGGCGGTGGTGCGGCTGGGCCGCGAAGCCGGGGTGGAGACACCCGTGCACGCGGCCATCTACGCGAGCCTGCTCCCGCAGGAGCTCCGGGCCCGTGGCGAGGTTCGGTTTCCGGAGGCCCCCGACACCTCCGCGTAGACTGGCCGGGATGCCGCGGGCGAACGACGAGGTGGCCGAGCTCCTTCAGGAGTACTCGGACCTCATCTCGATCTCCGGCGGCGACGCCTTCAAGGCTCGGGCGTACGACAAGGCCGCCCGTTCGGTGGCCGGCTACCACGGGGATGTCGGGACGCTGGACGTCAAGGCCCTGGGCCGGATCCCGAACGTCGGGAAGTCGATCGCCGAGAAGATCAAGGAGTACCTGGACAGCGGGGCCATGCAGGCCCTCGAGGACCTCCGCAACGAGATCCCCGAAGGCGTGCGCTCGCTCATGGCCATCCCCACGCTCGGGCCGAAGAAGGCCATGAAGCTCTACGAGGAGCTTCACGTGGCCTCGCCGGAGGAGCTCCTGGACGCCCTCCACGAGCAGCGGCTGAGAGGGGTTCCGGGGTTCGGGCCCAGGACCGAGGAGAACCTGATCCGGGGCATCCAGCAGCTCCAGCAGTCCGGGGACCGGGTGCTCCTCGGCGTGGCGTTCGATGTCGCGGAGGAGATCCTGGCCGAGCTCCGGGACGTGAAGGAGGTCCGCCGGTGTGCGTACGCGGGCTCGCTGCGCCGGATGCGGGAGACGATCGGCGACATCGATCTGCTGGTTACCTCCGAGGAGGCGGAGCCGGTCATGGACGCGTTCACCTCGTTGTCCTACGTGGCCAGGGTGCTGGCCCGCGGCACCACGAAGTCCTCCATCCTCACCACGAAGGGGCTCCAGGTCGACCTCCGGGTCGTGGACCCGTCGGTGTGGGGAGCGGCGCTCCAGTACTTCACGGGCTCCAAGGCGCACAACGTTCGGGTCCGCGAGATGGCGGTCCGGAAGGGGCTGAAGCTCTCCGAGTACGGGCTGTTCCGGGCCAAGGGGGGCAAACTGATCGTGGCCGAGACGGAGGAGGAGGTCTACGAGCGGCTGGGCCTGCCGTGGATCCCCCCCACGCTTCGTGAGGACCGGGGTGAGGTCGAGGCGGCGCTGAGCGGTGACCTCCCGGTCCTGGTGGAGGAGAAGGACATCAGGGGGGATCTCCACACCCACACCGACCTGACCGACGGGGTGGCGCCGCTGGAGGAGATGGTGGCCGTGGCCCGGGCCCGGAAGCTGAAGTACTACGCGGTCACCGACCACGCTGAGCTGCTGTACATGCAGCGGATGACCAGGGAAAAGATGCTGGCCCAGCGGCGCCGGCTGGGGGAGCTCGGAGACGAGGGCGACATGGTCCTCCTCCACGGGACGGAGCTGAACATCCAGCCCGACGGCTCCGTGGACTGGGACGAGGAGTTCCTGGAGGGGTTCGATGTGTGCGTGGCCTCGGTCCATTCCCACTTCACCCAGTCGAAGGACGAGATGACCCGGCGGATCATCCGGGCGCTGGAGCACCCGTGCGTCAACATCCTGGGTCATCCGACCGCCAGGCAGATCGGTCGCCGGCCGCCCATCGACTTCGACGTCGAGGAGGTGTTCCGGGCGGCGGCTCGGACCGGGACCGCGCTGGAGATCAACTCGTTTCCGGACCGGCTCGATCTGAACGACGAGCTGGTGGCGTGGGCCGGGGAGCAGGGTGCCATGTTCGCCGTGGACACCGACTCCCACTCGCCGGTGCACCTGTCGAACATCCGCTTCGGGGTGGCCACTGCCCAGCGAGGATGGGTGACGAAGGCCGAGGTGATCAACGCCTGGCCGCTGGGGAAGCTCAAGCGGTTCCTGGCCAAGGGCCGGCCCGGGAGGGCGTGAACCTCCGCCCCCTGCCTCGGAGGTTCTACGAGCGGGACGCCGCCGAGGTGGCCCCGGACCTCCTGGGACGCCTGTTGGTTCGCCTGGTGAACGGTGTCCGGATGATCGGACGGATCGTGGAGGCCGAGGCTTACGGGAGGGGGGACCCTGGAAGCCATGCCTACCGGGGGCCCACCCGCCGGAACGCCTCGATGTTCGGACCGGCCGGCCGGGCCTACGTGTACGTCTCGCATGGGATCCACCACTGCCTCAACGTGGTGTGCGACGCGCCCACCGCCGTTCTGCTCCGGGCCGTCGAGCCGCTCGAGGGCCTGGAGGCCATGGCCCTCCGACGGGGGCTCGATGAGCCCCGTCTGCTGTGCGCGGGCCCGGGCCGGCTGGCCCAAGCGATGGGGGTCACGCTGGCCGATGACGGCGTGCCGATCTACCGGCGGGTGAGCCTGTGGATCGCCGCCGGCGACCCTGTGCGGGACGTGGCGGTAACGCTCCGGATCGGGATGTCGGACGCCGTGAACCGCCCGTGGCGGTTCGTGGAGCGGGGGACCCGGTTCGCCTCTCGAGGGGTCAGCGGGCCACGACGATCGTGACCGTGCTGCCCGGCGGCGCCGGTGTGCCCGGGGCGGGGTCCTGGGCGATCACCGTTCCCCGTGGATACTCGGATCCGCGCTCGTAGGTTCGGTCCACCCCATAGCCGCTGGAGCGGAGGACCGAGACCGCCGTGCTCACCGAGATCCCCACGACCGGCGGCACGCCTCCCGGCGGGGTCCCGGTGACGACGGTGGGCGGTGTGGGGGAGACGAAGTCCTCGCTCGTGTAGAAACACGTTTCGGTGGGCTCGGTCCCCGGGGTGAACCTGATGTGGCGGACGTTCTCCGAAGGCGTGGACGAGGTGGCCACGCATCCCTTGGTGATGTCGATGGCCACCGTGACCGACTCCCCGTGCGGCTCGCGGAAGTCCCGGACCGGGATGCGGTCGCTGATCGCGGTCATGAACGCGTGCCAGATCTGCGCGGGAAACGAGCCGCCGGTGACCCGGGAGATCCGCACCGTCGGGTAGACCATGGGGATCTGCGCCTGGGGGAACCCCACCCAGACCGCCGCCGTGAGCTGGGGGATGAAGCCCCCGAACCACGCGTCCCGCCACTCCTGCGCGGTGCCGGTCTTCCCCGCGGCCGGGCGGCCGATGTTCGCCGCGGTGCCGGTGCCGTACAGGATCACCTTCCGCATGATCTCCCGCGCGGTCCAGGCGACCCAGGGGTTGAGGACCTGCTTCGGCCTGGGGTTCGCCTGGAACAGCACGTCCCCCTGGGCATCCTCGATGCGCAGGATCCCCATGGGCCGGACGTGGCGGCCGTTGGTCGCCAGCGTCCCGAACGCCGAGGCCATCTCCATCGTGTTGACCTCGTTCGAGCCGAGGACCGCGGAGCAGTACGGGCGAAGCGGCGACCTGATCCCCATCCGGCGGGCCACCTCGACGACCCGCTCCGGGTGCACGTCCCGGATGATCTGCGCGTACACCACGTTCACGCTGCTGATCAGCCCCTGCTCCACGGTCAGCGCGCCACCGTACGATGACCCCTCGTAGTTCTCCACGTTCCACGGGACCAGCTCCGACCCACACGGCGGCTCGTTGAGGACGATGGAGGAGGGGGCAGGATAGGTCTTGGTGGGGAGGATGCCGCTCTCCAGCGCCGCCACCAGCGCGAACGGCTTGAACGAGGACCCCGCCTGCCGCCCCGTCGAACCACCGGTGGCCAGGTTCACCTTCGCGTACCGGTCCTCCCGGCGAGGAGCCCAGTAATCGCGCCCCCCGACCATGGCCCGGATGTGCCCGGTCCGAGGGTCGATGGCGGTGAGGGCCCCGTACGGGTCGCCGGGCTGGGACAGGATCCCGTTGACGGCGTTCTCGGCGGCCTGCTGCATCCGCAGATCGATCGTGGTGTAGATCCTGAGTCCGCCCTTGAACAGGAAGTTGTAGCGCTGCGTGTACGTCTCCCCCCACCTCGGGTTCGACAGGAGCTGGTGCTTCACGTAGTCGATGAAATAGGGAGCCGGGTAGCGCTCCGTGCCGAGCCTCGGATGGAGCCCCATCGGCTTCGACGACGCGGTCTCCCACTCCTCCGGCGAGATCATCCCCAGGGCGAGCATGCGGTCGAGGACGTTGTTCCGGCGCGTCAGGGCCTCCTCCGGGCGGTCGATGGGGTCCCACCGCTCCGGGCCGGCGATCAGCCCGGCCAGGAGGGCCCCCTGTCGGAGGTTGAGCTTCGCGGCCGGCCTGGAGAAGAACGTCTCGGCCGCGCGCTGGACCCCGTAGGCGCCTTGCCCGAAGTACACCGTGTTGAGGTAGCGGCCCAGGATCTCCTCCTTGCTGAGCTCCTGCTCCAGCTGCCATGCCAGGGAGGCCTCCCGGACCTTCCTGGAGATGGTCTGCTCGGGGGAGAGCAGCCGGTTCTTCACGTACTGCTGGGTGATCGTGGAGCCCCCCTCCTCGATGCGACCGGTGGCAGCGTTCACGTACGCGGCCCGGATGATCGCCTTCAGGTCCACCCCCCGGTGGCTCCAGAACCGCTGGTCTTCGATGGCCACCACCGCGTCCTGCACGGGCTCCGGGATCCGGGACAGGGGGATCAGCTCCCGGTCCTCCTCGGCGTGGAGCGTGGTGATGAGCCGGCCCTCGGCGTCGTAGATCGTCGACGTGAGGGCGAGGGGGGCGGCGTCGAGCATCTCCTGGTCGAGGTCGGCCACGAGCCGGCACGAGGACGAGAACGCCAGCAGGGCCAGGAGAGCGGCGAGGGCTCGCGAGCCGGACGGGGAAGGGCGGCCCATGGTTCCGAAGCGAGTATACCCGCGGGTCACGATTTCACTTGTTAGCATCCGCCACGATGTCCACCTCGGAAGACATCTCCCGCCAGCTCCAGGTTCTCCGGTCGGGCGCCGCCGAGATCATCCCCGAGGAGGAGCTCGAGGCGAAGCTGGCCCGCAGCGCGCGGGAGGGCAGTCCCCTCCGCGTCAAGCTCGGCATCGATCCCTCCACTCCCGACCTCCATCTCGGCCACGCCGTGGTCCTCGGCACCCTCCGCCGGTTCCAGGACCTGGGGCACACCGCCGTGCTCATCGTGGGCGATTTCACCGGCCGAGTGGGGGACCCCACCGGGCAGTCGGAGACCCGGCCGATGCTCACGCCCGAGGCGCTCGAGGCGAACGCCCAGACCTATCTCGACCAGGCCGACAAGGTCCTGGACCTGGAGCGAGCCGAGGTTCGGCGGAACGGCGAGTGGCTGGCAGGCCTCCGGTTCGCCGACGTTGCTCGCCTGGCGTCGGTGCTGACCGTGGCCCGCCTCCTGGAGCGGGCAGACTTCTCCGAGCGGTACAGGGAAGGCCGGCCCATCAGCCTGGCCGAGTTCCTGTACCCGCTGATGCAGGGGTACGACTCGGTGGCCGTCGAGGCCGACGTGGAGCTGGGGGGAACGGATCAGACCTTCAACCTGCTGGTCGGCCGGGACATCCAGCGGGCCCACGGCCAGGAGCCCCAGGTGGCGTTCACGGTGCCGCTCCTGCCCGGGACGGACGGCGAGCGGAAGATGTCGAAGACGTTCGGCAACCACGTGGGGCTGACCGAGCCGCCCGAGGAGCAGTTCGGCAAGACGATGTCCATACCCGACGGCCTCATCCCGGGGTGGTTCCGGCTGTGCACCGGGCTGGGCCCAGACGAGCTCGACGCGGTCGAGAGAGGACTGGCCGACGGGACGCTCCACCCGGCGGAGCAGAAGCGGCGCCTGGCCGCGGAGATCGTGGCCAGGTACCACGGGGCCGAGGCGGCCCGGGATGCCGCGGAGCGCTTCGACCTGGTCCATCGCCAGCACGAGCTCCCGGGGGACGTTCCCGAGGCCAGGGTCCCGGCCGAGGCGGTCCTCGACGGGCGGGTATGGCTGCCTCGGCTGCTGTCGGCCACGGGTCTGGCGTCCTCGAACGCCGACGCCAAGAGGCTGATCGAGCAGGGCGGGGTGCGCATCGACGGAGAGGTGGTGGGGGACCCCGACGCCGAGTTCGACCCGTCGGACCTGACCGGCAGGGTCGTCCAGGTGGGACGCCGCCGCTTCGTCCGCCTGGTGGGGTGAGCGCCTGTCCCCTTGTGGTTGGAACGAAGGGGCCGAGCCGGACACCCCCGGCTCGCTGACCTGCGGTTTCGGGGAGCGGGCTCCGCTTGACGAGGGGTCGAGCCCGGCCGTATCATCGTGAGGTACCCCTCGGGGCGAGGAAGGGTGCCTGCCGTGGCGGGCCGCCCTTCTGACAACCGAACGCGGGAGGTGACGGCCGAGCACCGAACCTGATACAGTGGATCGGTTGCGAGGCGGTCGCCGGCGCGTCCGGCGGCCTTTCCGTCTCCGGAGCTTTCCGGGCGGCGCACCTTGAGAACTGAACAGCGTGCCAAAAGCCAGTGCGATTACCCCGTCAGGGACGAAGGCCGCTTCGGCGTGTCCGGAGTCCGTGGCGGACTGTACACGAACGAATCCGGTTCCATTGCCGGATCAGCACTTTCTACGGAGAGTTTGATCCTGGCTCAGGACGAACGCTGGCGGTGTGCTTAACACATGCAAGTCGAGGGAGAACCATCGAAGGGGTAACCCTTCGATGGGGAGACCGGCGAACGGGTGAGTAACACGTGGGCGACCTGCCCCAGGCTCCGGAATAACCTCGGGAAACCGGGGCTAATGCCGGATACTCTGCTTGGACCGCATGATCCGAGCAGGAAAGCTCCGGCGGCCTGGGATGGGCCCGCGGCCTATCAGCTTGTTGGTGGGGTAACGGCCCACCAAGGCGACGACGGGTAGCTGGCGTGAGAGCGTGGTCAGCCACACTGGGACTGAGACACGGCCCAGACTCCTACGGGAGGCAGCAGTGGGGAATATTGCGCAATGGGGGAAACCCTGACGCAGCGACGCCGCGTGCGGGATGAAGGCCTTCGGGTTGTAAACCGCTTTCAGCGGGGACGAAGCGAAAGTGACGGTACCCGCAGAAGAAGCCCCGGCCAACTACGTGCCAGCAGCCGCGGTAAGACGTAGGGGGCGAGCGTTGTCCGGATTCATTGGGCGTAAAGCGCGCGCAGGCGGCCCGGTAAGTCGGATGTGAAAACCCGGGGCTCAACCCCGGGCCTGCATTCGATACTGTCGGGCTTGAGGCAGGTAGGGGAGATCGGAATTCCCGGTGTAGCGGTGAAATGCGCAGATATCGGGAGGAACACCGGTGGCGAAGGCGGATCTCTGGGCCTGTCCTGACGCTCAGGCGCGAAAGCTGGGGGAGCAAACAGGATCGGTATCGGTCCTCTCCGGGAGCAATCCCGGTGCCTAAACCGGCTGTATCGGCGAACCTCCTGTGTCAGAACCTCGAGCTAGGGTTCGAGGATGCGGGACAACGCCGAGGGAAGTCGGGATCTGAAAGTGATCCTTGACCCCGTAGAGACTGCACGCCGGCCCCTCATTCGAGGGTGAAGACACAGTCCGAGCTCACCGGTAACGGTGAGAGGTTGTCGGAAACGGCAGCCCGCCAGGTCGATGATCTGGTCAGTACCTCATGCAGTAGAGCGAGGGAAAGTAACAGCGCTGTAGATACCCTGGTAGTCCCAGCCGTAAACGTTGGGTGCTAGGTGTGGGGGGCATCAACCCCCTCCGTGCCGACGCTAACGCATTAAGCACCCCGCCTGGGGAGTACGGCCGCAAGGCTAAAACTCAAAGGAATTGACGGGGGCCCGCACAAGCGGCGGAGCATGTGGCTTAATTCGACGCAACGCGAAGAACCTTACCAGGGCTTGACATGCGGGGTGAAGCCGGTGAAAGCCGGTCCTCCTTCGGGAGCCCGTACAGGTGCTGCATGGCTGTCGTCAGCTCGTGCCGTGAGGTGTTGCCTTAAGTGGCGCAACGAGCGCAACCCCTGTCCGATGTTGCCAGCGGGTAAAGCCGGGGACTCATCGGAGACTGCCGGTGCCAAACCGGAGGAAGGTGGGGATGACGTCAAGTCATCATGGCCCTTATGTCCTGGGCTGCACACATGCTACAATGCGAGGTACAGAGGGCTGCGATCCCGCAAGGGGGAGCGAATCCCAAAAAGCCTCGCTCAGTTCGGATCGGGGTCTGCAACTCGACCCCGTGAAGTCGGAGTCGCTAGTAATCGCGGATCAGCAACGCCGCGGTGAATACGTTCTCGGGCCTTGTACACACCGCCCGTCACACCACGAAAGTCGGTAACACCCGAAGTCAGTGGCCCAACCTCTGGAGGGAGCTGCCGAAGGTGGGACCGGCGATTGGGGTGAAGTCGTAACAAGGTAGCCGTACCGGAAGGTGCGGCTGGATCACCTCCTTTCTAAGGAGCATTTGGCAACGCCGGCTCGTCCGCGAGCGGGGTTCGGTTCCCGTCCGCGTGACGATGTCCCGGAAGCTCCAGGTTGATCGCTGGCTATTCCGTCCGCCCACGACCCAACGCCGTCTGGGGTCCCGCGAGGGAACCCGGGCCGAGGGAGATGGACGGATGGGGCACGCTGTTCGGTCCTGAGGGTGCGAGCCCTTGGGTCGAGCGGAAGTCCGAAAGGACATCCGCCGGCCGCGGACCTTGAGAACTCTATAGCGAGCGCGAGCATCTGGGCCAAGTTACAAAGGGCCCACGGTGGATGCCTTGGCGCCAGGAGCCGATGAAGGACGCGTGAGGCTGCGAAAAGCCCCGGGGAGCCGCCAACAAGGCTGAGATCCGGGGGTGTCCGAATGGGGAAACCCGGCCGGGGTCATGCCCGGTCACCCAGGTCTGAATCCATAGGGCCTGTGGAGGGAACCGCCCGAACTGATACATCTCAGTAGGGCGAGGAAGAGAAAGCAACCGCGACTCCCTAAGTAGCGGCGAGCGAACGGGGATGAGCCTAAACCGGTGCGGCGTGATACCCCTGCGGGGTTGCCGGGCCGGTGTAGTGGGACCCGCCAGAAGGGGCGCAGGACCCTTCAGAGAGTTACAAAGTCCGCACCTAGCCGAACGACATGGAAAGGTCGGCCGCAGACGGTAAGAGCCCGGTAGGTGAAAGGCGACGGACCTCTCGGCGGTGTTCCCGAGTAGCACGGGGCACGTGGAATCCCGTGTGAATCTGGGGGGCCCACCCCCTAAGGCTAAGCACTCCCTGGCGACCGATAGCGGACCAGTACCGTGAGGGAAAGGTGAAAAGTACCCCGGGAGGGGAGTGAAATAGTACCTGAAACCGTGGGCCTACAAACCGTCGGAGCTTGTGCTGGGCAACCAGTGCGAGTGACGGCGTGCCTTTTGAAGAATGAGCCGGTGAGTTTGCGGTGCGCGGCGAGGTTAACCCTTTGGGGGAAGCCGTAGCGAAAGCGAGTCCGAACAGGGCGATCCAGTCGTGTGCCCAAGACCCGAAGCCGAGTGATCTACCCATGGGCAGGTTGAAGCGGAGGTAAGACTCCGTGGAGGACCGAACCCACCGGGGTTGAAAACCTGGGGGATGACCTGTGGGTAGGGGTGAAAGGCCAATCAAACTCGGTGATAGCTGGTTCTCCCCGAAATGCCTTTAGGGGCAGCCTCGGGCGTTCAGCAGCGGAGGTAGAGCACTGCTTGGGCTAGGGGGCCTACAAGCTTACCGACCTCAGGCAAACTCCGAATGCCGCTGCTCGAGAGCCCGGGAGTGAGACTGCGGGGGATAAGCTCCGTAGTCGAAAGGGAAACAGCCCAGACCGCCAGCTAAGGCCCCAAAGTCCGTGCTAAGTGGGAAAGGATGTGGAGTCGCAAAGACAACCAGGAGGTGGGCTTAGAGGCAGCCACCCTTGAAAGAGTGCGTAACAGCTCACTGGTCAAGTGATTCCGCGCCGACAATGTAGCGGGGCTCAAGCACGGTGCCGAAGCTGCGGGATTCACCATATGGCTCGGCCCACGTGGGCAACCACGTGGGTCCAGGCCGGTGGATCGGTAGGGGAGCGTTCCCACGCGGGTGAAGCGGCGGGGTGACCCAGCCGTGGATGCGTGGGAAGTGAGAATGCCGGCATGAGTAGCGAAAGACGGGGGAGGAACCCGTCCGCCGAATGCCCAAGGTTTCCTGGGGAAGGTTCATCCGCCCAGGGTTAGTCGGGACCTAAGCCGAGGCCGAGAGGCGTAGGCGATGGACAACAGGTTGATATTCCTGTACCACCTCAACCGCGCCAAGGCCGAATCCGGGTCGCTAAGGGAACCCCTTCGGGGGCTACCGACCCACCCGGTAGTAGGCCAGCGATGGGGGGACGCAGGAGGGTAGGTCGACCCAGGCGATGGTCGTCCTGGGGCAAGCGTGTAGGAGGGCTCCGTAGGAAAATCCGCGGGGCCGCTAACTCCGAGACGCGATGCCGAGCCGCATCAGGCGAAGCGACCGGTCCCACACTGCCGAGAAAATCCTCTAGCGAGTGGTTGAGGTGCCCGTACCCCAAACCGACGCAGGTGGGCAGGTAGAGAATACCAAGGCGATCGAGTGAACCCTGGTTAAGGAACTCGGCAAATTGCCCCCGTAACTTCGGGAGAAGGGGGGCACCGGTAGGGTGTAGGACTTCGCGTCCGAAGCCCGATGGTGCCGCAGAGACCAGGCCCAAGCGACTGTTTACTAAAAACACAGGTGCATGCGAAGCCGAAAGGCGCTGTATATGCACTGACGCCTGCCCGGTGCCGGAACGTTAAGAGGATGGGTTAGCCACCTTCGGGTGGCGAAGCCCTGAATCTAAGCGCCGGTAAACGGCGGCCGTAAACGAGTTGCGGCTCCGGAGGGGTGACCCTCCGGAACAAACCCTGCTATTTGCTGGAAACTCCGAGTATCCGGCGGTACTCGTTCATGTCAGCGGTGCGCGATAGCGTGCCGACGTGAGCAGTGACAATCCGTCCGGTGCGGACGATCAGCAGGAAAGGCTCGCGCATTCAGCGTGGTTGGATCGCATCCCCGAAGACGTGGGTCACTACGTTGCGGGGTTCGTCGATGGAGAAGGGAGCTTCAATGTCCCGATCCGTCGAGAGCGCGATAGGTACATGCCATGGCGAATCGGCCTCACGTTCAACGTGTCGCAGATCGGTACGGAGGTCTTGGACCGACTCCGTTCGGTCTTCGACGTCGGGACGATTCGGGGTCGGCCTGATGGCGTGTATTACTTCGAGGTCACGAAGCTGGACGACCTCGGGGAACGGGTCTTTCCGTTCTTCGAGCGATTCCCTCTCCGGGGCCCGAAGCGAAACGATCTGGCGATCTTCCGTCAGATCGCGGAGCTCGTCCGACGGCGTGAGCATCTCTCACCATTGGGCATCAGACGCGTCCTCGAAATGAGGCGGTCGATGAACCGAGGCGGGAAGCGAAGGCGGCCGGATCAGGAGATCCTGGCCGTGCTGAGTGCGTGGGAATCCTCAGAGGCCATACGCAGGGCTCCTCGTCCGAAGCGCGAGGATGAAGATATGGTCCACGCCCCATGGCGATATGGGGAATCACGTGAACTATAACGGTCCTAAGGTAGGAATCCCCTTGGCAGGCAAGGGGAGCTGCCCCCCGTGCCGGTGACGGTGCGGTGCGCAGCCGGCTATGTGCTGGAAGATCCGGGTATCCGGAGGTACTCGTTCGCGTTTCAACGCGAGCAGTGACAATCCAATGGTGCGGAAAACCAGCAGGAAAGGCCGGACGCCGTGATCGGCGTTCGGAATCCTCAGAGGCCATACGCCGGCCCTCTTCCTCCGACCCCGGAAGAGGATGAGATGGTCCGTCACCTGCGGCGACGCAGGGAGCTGGGGTCGTGCGCCAGCTCTTGTCCGAGTAGAGCGAAACGGACAAAACGGTTTCGAGCGAAATTCCTTGTCGGGTGAATAGTTGCCCCCCGCGGAGGCGACTCCGCGGGTCAATCCCGCTCATAACGGCGAACCCCTCACCGTCTGCTTCGTGCAAGGACGAGGCAACAGGCGGCGGGGAATGCCGTGGGAAGCCCTCTGCCTCTTCGGAGGTATGGCCCCGTAACGACTGATCCCTTCGGGGTGAGGCTCGGGTCACTGCCACGCGAGTGGCAAATCTACGGCTCGGGCAATACGCGGGCCCTCGAAATTCTTCGAGGTGAAGGCATAGTCTGTCCCCCTGGAAACAGGGGATCGAGACGAAGTTCCGACCTGCACGAATGGCGCAACGACTTGGGCGCTGTCTCAACCAGGGACTCGGCGAAATTGCATTACGAGTAAAGATGCTCGTTACGCGCGACAGGACGGAAAGACCCCGGAACCTTTACTGCAGCTTGGTGTTGGGTTCTGGTACGCGTTGTGTAGGATAGGCGGGAGCCTTGGAAGCCCGGGCGCCAGCTCGGGTGGAGGCAACCTTGAAATACCGCTCTTCGTGTGCTGGGACTCTAACCCGGATCCGTTATCCGGATCGGGAACAGCGCCTGGTGGGCAGTTTGACTGGGGCGGTCGCCTCCTAAAGGGTAACGGAGGTGCCCAAAGGTTCCCTCAGCCTGGTTGGCAATCAGGTGTCGAGTGCAAGGGCACAAGGGAGCTTGACTGCGAGACCGACGGGTCGAGCAGGCGCGAAAGCGGGGCCTAGTGATCCGACGGTGGCTGGTGGTAGCGCCGTCGCTCAACGGCTAAAAGGTACTCCGGGGATAACAGGCTGATCGGTCCCAAGAGTCCATATCGACGGACCGGTTTGGCACCTCGATGTCGGCTCATCGCATCCTGGGGCTGGAGCAGGTCCCAAGGGTCGGGCTGTTCGCCCGTTAAAGCGGTACGCGAGCTGGGTTTAGAACGTCAATCCTGGCGTCCCCACGGAGCAATCCGTGGGTGCCCTCCGGCTCATATCGGTGGAACCCTGATGTCAGCACCGAACGCTACAGTCAGGGCAATACCGAGGGAAGGCCGGCACATGGAGGCAGTCGAAGCGTCCTACCTCGCGGGATTCCTGGACGGTGATGGAAGCATCCACTTCCAGCTCGTCCGGCAGGACGGATATCGGTTCGGGTACTACATCCGAGCATCGTTGTCTCTCTCGCAGAGCACGTCGGATCGACAGGGGTTGGAATATCTCCAGCGCCTGATCGGGGCCGGCTACCTCCGTGACCGAGGGACCGGCATGAGCGATCTCGTTATCACGAGCCGACCCATCCTGAGGAGGGTTCTGACCGAGTTGGAGCCGTACGTGATCTTCAAGCGCAAACAAGTGTCTGGGGCGCTGGAGCTTCTGCGTCGGATCCGACCGAGGATGGAGCCGCTTGAATTCCTAGAGGTAGCACGCGAAGTCGACTGCTTCGCAGCCCTAAACCATTCGAAGACGAAGCGGATCTCCGCCGCGGATGTTGAGCAGCATCTGCGTGGTATGGGTGTGCTGTGCCCCCGTAACGACTCTCTCGGGCGCTCTCCGAGAGGATGGGGTCTCACCACCGAGACACGGTGAATCTATGAGCCCCATAACACGCCGGCCCCTGGAAACAGGGTGAAGGTATAGTCTGTGCCTGCAGTAATGCAGGATTCACATGCGTGAGACAGTTCGGTCCCTATCCGTCGCGCGCGCAGGAGACTTGAGGAGAGCTGTCCCCAGTACGAGAGGACCGGGACGGACGGACCTCTGGTGTGCCAGTTGTCGCGCCAGCGGCACGGCTGGTTGGCCACGTCCGGCAGGGATAAGCGCTGAAGGCATCTAAGTGCGAAGCTCGCTCCGAGATGAGGTCTCCCACCGGGGAACCGGGTAAGGCCCCTCGCAGACTACGAGGTTGATAGGCCGGAGGTGCACGCACGGCAACGTGTTCAGCCGACCGGTACTAATAGGCCGAGGACTTGGCTCGCTCGCGCTCGCTATGGAGTTCCGGGGTTCGCCCGGGGCTCGCACCCTCGCAGGGTTTCGGTGGCTATGGCGGAGGGGAGACACCCGGTCCCATTCCGAACCCGGAAGTTAAGCCCTCCAGCGCCGATGGTACTGCCCTGGAGACGGGGTGGGAGAGTAGGTCGCTGCCGAGACACCTTCGCTCGAGGCCCCTTCGGGGGCCTCGACGCGTTATCGGGGTAGGTTCTTACTCATGGAACGCTCCCGGAAGGGGCGACCACCTCGCGGTGCCCGGAAGGATCGGCGCCCGCCGCCATCGCCCCCGCTGGCCCGCGAGGTGGTCGAGGACGTCCGGGCCGCTGCCGGCGGGAAGAGCAACCGGGCGGTGGCCCTGGTCGAGGAGGCCGTGGCCGCGCTGGACCGCGGCCGGCTCGGGGACGCCATCCGGGCCGCCCAGCAGGCCAAGGCCCTGGCCGCCCGGTCTGGTGCCGTTCGGGAGGTCTTGGGGATGGCCCTGTACCGAAAGGGGAGCTTCCGAGAGGCCCTCAGGGAGCTTCAGGCCTACCGGCGGCTCACCGGCCGTCCCGATCAGAACCACCTGATCGCCGACTCCCATCGGGCCCTTGGTGCCCCGGAGAAGGCCGTTCCGCTGGTCAGGGAGGCCCTCGATGCTCGGATCGGGGCCGAGGCCCGGGCGGAGGCCGCCGTCGTCGGTGGGTCCGCTCTGGCCGACCTGGGCCGCTACGAGGAGGCGCTGACCCTCCTGCGCCGGTTCGACCGGGCCGGGGATGCGTCTCGTCCCTACGACCTCCGCGTGTGGTACGTGACCGGGGACGTCCTGGAGCGAGCCGGACGCGTCAGGGAGGCCGCCCGGGCGTTCCAGCGGGTCGTGGATCACGACCCGGATGCCTTCGACGCGGCGGAGCGGCTGGCCGCGCTGGGGGGGGGACGGTAGCGATCAGCGACCGAGCTTGTCCCCCGCTTCGCGAAGCTTCATGAAGTACCGCATCAGCCCCGCCGCGTTCGTGCGGTAGGTCGTCAAGAGGTCGTACCGGTCGTCGATCGAATCGGGGCGCTCCGCGTTCGCGTCCAGCTCGTCGACGGTCCGCTCCATCAGGATGCGGGCCACCTCGTCGAGGTCGTCGGTTCGGCGCATGGCGTCCTCGACGATCGAAGCCCATCGCCTGGTTCGCTCGATCGCCAGGTCGCACAACGCCCGGACGTCCTCCCGCGGTCCGAAGTGGCTGAGCAACACCGCCGGGGGGTCCAGGCGCCGGGCCAGCTCGATGCTGGCCACGGCCGCCTCGACATCGAAGTCCGGTGGCGGTGTGGCCGGCCGAAGGACGTTCGCGTCGGGCAGGTAGACCCCGAGCCCATCGCCGGAGAAGAGGCCCCCCGTCTGTTCGTCCACGATGAACTGATGGTGCATGGCGTGGCCGGGAGCATGAAGGATCCGAAGGCTGCGGTCGCCCAGGGAGATTCGGTCCTCGTGCTGGGTGGCATGGGCTCGATCCTCCGGGAGGGGACGCATCGGCCCGAACACCGATCGCATGTGGTCGGGTCCGAAGACCCGGGTGGCGCTGGCCTCCAGCCTGGTCGGGTCGACCAGGTGCCGGACGCCTCGCTCGTGGATCCACATGGTGGCCCGGGGGAACCGCTCCGCGTAGGCTCCGACCCCCCCGGCATGGTCGATGTGGATGTGGGTCACCACGATGTGCGACAGATCTTCGGGCCCCACGCCGAGGGGTTCCAGGGCTTCGGCCACCCGAGGGAGGCAGGTCGTCGGCCCGCTCTCGATCAGCGTGGGCTCCTGTGCCTCTACCAGGTATGCGGAGGTCACGCCGGTGCGGCCGCCCATCTCGGTGTCGATCAGGCGGATCCCCGGCAGGACCTCCGGATGCCCCATGCGGCGGCAGTGTATCGGGCCCGGTGGCCGGTCCGTGTCGGTGGGGCCTGCTACGGTCCAGGCCGTGGAAGGAGGTGGCGCATGGTCACGGTCAACGTGGTCGTGTTGGCCGGTCGACTCTCGGCGGATCCCGAGTTCGCGGAGATGCCCTCCGGCGACACCGTTGCCAGGCTCCGCCTCCAGGTTCCCGAGGCCGGGAAACGTGTCCTCCCCCTACCGGTCGCTGCCTGGGACAGACCCGCCCGCAAGGGCTGCGAGCGCCTCGCCAAGGGCGACGCGGTCATGGTCCGCGGGCACCTGGTCCGCAGGTTCTTCAAGGGGAACGGAGGCGGGAGGTCGATCACGGAGGTGATTGCCAGCGAGGTGAAGAAGCTGCCCGAAGACGAGACATAGGGGTGCCGCGGCCGCGACGCCTTGCGTGGCAGCCGGTAGCAGGGAACGGGGCGTCGGCCGTCGAATAGTTGGGTCGAGACCCGATGAGAACGTCACCGAGCGCCTCGGCGACCGCGGGGCCGACCGGCCGGAACAGCGATCGACAGGTCCGGTTCGGCCGCATCCTGGGCCTGTTCTTCTGCGTGGCCGGGTTCACCACGATCGGGTTCGGGTGGAACGGTATGGCCAAGGTGGCCTGCCCCGACTGCCAGCTCCCGTACCTCCTGTCGGGGGGAGCGGCCGGGCTCGGCCTGATCCTGGTCGGCGGGGTGCTGTTGGTCATGGCCCAGATCCGCGACGAGCGGCTGAAGCTCGCCGACCAGCTCCGGGCCATCGGCACGACCATGAGCAGGGCTGTCTCCGCCCCCGCCCTGGCCGCGGCCCCGGACGCCAGGGTTCTGGCGGGGCGATCGACCTACCACCGGCCCGGGTGCAGGCTGATCGAGGGCAAGGCCGACCTCGACGAGCTGTCGGTGGACGTGGCGGCGTCGAGTGGGCTGACACCGTGCCGGGTGTGCGACCCGCCGCGGCCCCAGGCTGACGGCCCGCCGGTCGGCGTGGGGATCGAGGCGGCATCGGGCTCCCCGGACGGCCCCGGGCCGGGCGAGCCCGGACACTCCTAGGCCGGCTCCCCTACGCCGGCGCCCCCAGGTAGGCGGCGCGCAGCTCCCCTCGCTCCAGGAGGGACCGCCCGGCTCCCTCGTACTCGATCCGGCCCTTCTGCATGACGAACGTCCGAGACGCGACCTCGAGGACGCCGGCGTTCTGCTCCACCAGCAGCACGGTCACTCCCTCGTCGCTGATCCGGTGGATGGTCTCGAACACGGTGCCGGCCAGCTTCGGCGAGAGGCCCAGCGAGGCCTCGTCGATGAGAAGGAGCCGCGGGTCCGCCATCAGCCCCCTGGCGAGGGCCATCATCTGCTGCTCGCCGCCCGAGAGGGTGCCGGCGAGCTGACCCCGCCGCTCCCGCAGCACGGGGAACATCTCGAACACGCGGTCCAGGTTCCGGCGGGTCCGCCGCCCGTCTCGGCGGCGCACCCACGCCCCCAGCCGCAGGTTGTTCTGCACGGTGAGGTCGGGGAAGACGCGCCGCCCCTCGGGAACCAGGACGATCCCGCGGGCCACGAGCCGCCGGACGTCCTCGGACCCGAGCGGCTGCCCGTCGTAGACGACGTCGCCCGACCAGCGGGGGAGGAGGCCGGCCACCGTGAGGAGCGTGGTGGTCTTACCGGCGCCGTTGAGCCCGAGGAGGACCGCCAGCTGTCCTTCCTCGATCGACAGGTTGACCCCGTGGAGCACGGGGACCTGCCCGTAGCCGGTGCGGACCCCGCTGAGCTCAAGCAGCGCCA
>JBOGVU010000023.1:0-29941 GCA_050692915.1 Actinomycetota bacterium
GGCCAGCCGCCTCCCGGCGGGGGCCAGCCGCCTCCCGGCGGGGGCCAGCCGCCTCCCGGCGGGGGCCAGCCGCCCCCGGGCCGCTAGCTCGAGCCGCCCGGCAACTCGGGTCGTGCCACGTGGTGCTCGGTGGCCTCCTGGAACGCCGAGGCCAGGCCCAGGATCGCCGCTTCGTCCCCCGGCCGGCCGATCAGCTGGATCCCCAGCGGGAGCCGATCCGATGAGAAGCCAGCGGGCACGCTCACGGCCGGGAGCCCGGCCAGGTTCACCGATCGTGTCAGGAGCGAAGGAGCGCCCCGCCGGACGCTGAGCCGGCCCGATCCGACCTCCACCCACTCGACTCCGGCCGGCGGCGCCGCGATCGGCGTGGTGGCGGCCACCAGCACGTCGGCCACCAACAGCGCGGCCAGGAACGCCGCCCGGACCTCGCCGGCCCGCTCCCGGGCCGCGGCTGTGACCTGGTCGGGTTGCGCGTTCCCCTGCTCCAGGACCTCCGCCGTACGGTAGTGCAGGAGCTCGGGCCGATCCAGGAGCGCCCCGTGGTGCTCGGCCATCTCCGCCCAGGCGATCTCCTCCCACACCTCCGGGGCGAAGCAGTCCTCTCCGACCACCGCCGAGGTCGCCACGCCGAGCTCGGCGAACACGTCGACCGCGGCCATCGTGGCCTCCAGGACCTCGGGGTGAAGGAACGCCACGTGGAGGCTACCCAGCGAGCCCACCGTCAGCTCCTGGGGGACCACCGGAAGCGGGCCGCCCGTCAGCACGGAGAGCACGATCGCGCAGTCCTCGACGGTCGAGGCCAGGGGGCCCGCGGTGTCCAGCGATGGGGCCAGCGGCATCACGCCCTCGAGGCTGACCCGCCCGTGGGTGGGCTTCAGGCCGGTAACCCCGCACATCGAGGCGGGGATCCGGATCGAACCGCCGGTATCGGTGCCCAGGGCGACCGGTACCACGCCGGCGGCGACCGCGGCCCCCGACCCGCCGCTGGACCCGCCGGTGATCCTGGTGGGATCCCACGGGTTCCGGGTGGCCCCACAGGCCGAGATGAGGTTCGTGGCCCCGGCGGCGAGCTCGTGCTGGTTCGTCTTCCCCACGAGGACCGCGCCGGCGGCCCGTAGCCGGCGGACCGCCTCGGCGTCCCGCTCGGCCACCCGTCCGCGGTAGGCCGCGCAGCAGCCGGTGGTCTCCCAACCGGCCACGTCGAAGAGGTCCTTCACGGCCACCGGGACGCCGTGGAGCGGCGGGAGGTCGTCTCCCAGGGTCGCCTCCTCCGTCCTCCGACCGGCCTGGTCCAGGGCCTCCTCGGCGTGGAGCTGGCTGAAGGCCCGGGTCATCGGTTGCCAGGCCTCGGCCCGCCGCAAGGCCTCCTCGACCAGCTCGAGGGGGGAGACGGCTCGCGCCCGGACGGCCCGGGCCATGTCGACGGCGGTGCGCATCCCGGCCGGAGCCTACCCGGCGGGGCTAGGCGGGGACCCGCTCGTCCTCGGGCAGCGGGGCATCCCCCTGGGCGGGCTTCGGCGCGGGGCGGGCCGAGACGATCAGCGCCACCGCGGTCACGATCACCGCGCCGGCCAGGAGCGTTCGCGCCGTGACGGCCTCGCCGAGGATGGCCCAGCCGAGGAACACGGCCACGATCGGGTTCACGTAGGCGTACGTGGAGACGAGCGAGGTCCTGGCCGACCGCAGGAGCCACACGTAGGAGGCGAACCCGACCAGCGAGCCGAACACGATCAGGAACCCCAGGCCCAGGAGCGACTCCAGTGAGATCGCGGCGACGTCGAGGTCGGCCCATTCGCCGGCCGCTGTGGCCACCACGATGAGCACCGCCCCGCCGGCCAGCATCTCCATGGCAGTCCCCACCAGGGGCCGGGAGGGCAGGCGGGCCCGGCGGGCGAACAGCGACCCACTGGCCCAGGACAGGGACGCCACGAGCAGCGTGGCCACGCCGACCAGGTCCGCGCCGCCTTCCCCGAACGGATCGGCCAGCAGCACGATGCCGCCGAACCCGAGGGCGAGGCCGGCCGCCTCCAGCCAACGGACCCGCTCCCCGAGCAGGCTGACCCGTATGGCCACCATCCACAGCGGGACGCTGGCGATGATCAGTGAGGTCAGGCCGGAGGGCACCCGCTGCTCGGCCACGGAAACGAGGCCGTTGCCCCCGAAGAGCATGAGCGCGCCGATGACGGCGGCCGACCGCCAGTGCGCGGCCCGGGGGCGGTCGCCGACGGCATCCCCCCGGCGGATCGTCAGCGCGTACAGGATCCCCCCTGCGATCAGGAAGCGGGTCGCCGCCGACAGCAGCGGGGGGATGGTCTCCACCGTGACCCGGATGGCCAGATAGGTGGACCCCCACACGATGTACACCGCCACCAGGGCCGCCCACACCGACGCGGGGCTGGCGTCGCGATCACCCTGGAACGGCTCGTTTCGGACGGCCATCCACCGATGATATCGAAACTCCTGGGCACTTGTGGCCGCGATTCAGAAGGAGTAACCTTGGAAAACTTGGTGATGTTCATCACATCAGGAGTGTGACCTTGGATACCGAAGCAACGCTCGACGAGATCGACCGGAGCATCCTGGCCGAGCTCCAGGAGAACGCCCGGATCACGTTCACGGAGCTCGGGAAGCGGGTCTCGCTCACCGCGCCGGCCGTGGCCGACCGGGTCCGGCGCCTGGAGGAAGGCGGGGTGATCGAGGCGTTCCGGGCTCACCTCGACCCGGCCCGGGTGGGGTTCCCGATCACGGCGTTCGTCCGGTGGACCTCGAACGGGCCCGACTGCGCCCGCCTCGGCGAGGTGGCCAGGGAGATCCCCGAGATCGTGGAGTGCCACCGGATCACCGGGGAGAGCTCGTACATCCTCAAGGTGACGGCCCGGTCGGTCCGGCACCTCGAGTCGCTCCTCGACCGCCTGATGCCCCACGGCTCCACGAGCACCTCGGTGGTGCTCTCGTCCCCGGTCGAGCATCGCGCGCTGGTCCCGCCCGAGCCGGATGAGCACGCCCGCTCCCGGCGGCCGAGGTCGGCCTGACCCGCTGGTAGGCTCCACCTCAGTGACCGTGCGCATCGGCTTGGGGCTGTTCACCGGCCAGATCCCGGTCGGCTCGGATCGGACCTTCGAGCGCGAGTACCGGGACATCGTGGAGCTGTCACGCCTGGCCGAGACCCTCGGGTTCGACTCGGTGTGGGTGAGCGAGCACCACGGGTCGGGCGACGGATACCTCCCCTCGCTCCTCTCGATGCTCGCGGGCCTGGCCACAGCCACCGACCGGGTACAGCTCGGCACCGGCGTGGTCCTGACCCCGTTCCATCACCCCCTCCGCCTGGCCGAGGACGCCGCGGTCGTCGACCTCCTGTCTGGCGGCCGCCTGATCCTCGGCCTGGGCCTGGGATGGCGCGAGGAGGAGTTCCGGATGTTCGACGTCCCCGTCCGGGAACGGGTGCGGCGAACGACGGAGACCGTGGACATCCTCCGGAAGGCCTGGACCGGGCGGCGGTTCGACCACGATGGACGCATCTTCCGGCTCGAGGGGGTGAAGGTGACGCCGCCCCCGCCCCGCGCGCCGGGCCCGCCGATCTACCTCGGCGGGTTCGTCGAGGACGCGGTGCGACGGGCCGGGCGCCTCGGCGACGGGTACATCCGCAGCCGGGGCGGGCTGGCCCACGCCCGGGACGCCCTGGCGTGGGCCGAGGACGGGGCCCGGGAGGCCGGCAGGGACCCGGGCGCGCTCGGCTTCGCCCAGCTCCACAACGCGTTCGTGTGGGAGGAGGGGGAAGCGTGGGAGGTGGTCCGGGCCGGGGCCACCCACCAGCTCGGCGTGTACGACGCGTGGCGCGAGGGGGCGGACACGCCGGGGAACGACACGCTGGCGCCGGCCCCCCAGGACGAAGACCTCCTCCGGAAGCTCACCCCGGCCGGCGACCCCCACGAGGTCGTCCGGGCGCTCCGCCCGTGGATCGACGCGTTCGCCGACCGGAACGAGTTCCACCTGGTGGTCCGGCTCCACTACCCGGGCATGGACCTGGACACCGCCGGCCGAGCCGTCGAGCTGTTCGGCGAGGAGGTCCTCCCGGCCCTCAAGGGCGCCTAGCCCGGCGAGCCCGAAGGACGCGTTCGCCGGTACAACAGCAGTCCCACCAGCCCGATCGCTGCGAACGGCAGCACGTACCCCAGCCCGACCACCAGCGCGGCGAGCACCGAAAGGAACCCGTCGACCGCACGCTCCCACGCCCGATCGAACGCCCCCGGCGAAGCCACGCCCTCCTCAGCCAGCGTCACGCTGATCGTCGACAGCGAGGTCTGGTCCTGCAGGTAGCGCAGCCGGCCCTCGATCTCCTCGATCTGGAGCTGGATCCGGGACAGCTCGTTCTGGATCCGGATCGTGTCCGCCACCGTCGCGGCTTCGTCGAACAGCCCCAGCATCACCTGCTCCTGTGCGTCGAGGTGACGGAGCCGGGCCTCGAGGTCCACGAACTCCTGGCCGACGTCCTCGCCGGTGACCCGCTGGCGCTGGACCTCCCCCAGTCCTCGGAGATCGTTGACGGCGTCCTCGAAGCGATCCGCGGGGACCCGCAGGACGATGGTGCCCCGGCGGGCCTCCGCCCCACCGGTCGACGTGGACACCACGAACCCCTGGTACCGGGCGGCCACCGACGTGGCGGAGGACATGGCGTCCCCGAAGCCGTCGCGGTCGACCTCCACCTCCAGGTCGGCCGTCTTGATCACCCTGGGGCCAACGGCAGGAACCGCCAGCGTCCCGGCCTCGGCGTCCGGGGCGGCTGCACCCTCGTCGGCCGCCTGGAATGGCCCCCCTCCTCCCTGGACCCCCTCGCCCTGGGAGCCCGAGGTGGACGACTCCTGCGAGCACCCCACCGCGAGCGCCGCGGCCAGCGCGATGCCCATCCAGATCCGCGCCATGATCTCCACCTCCCCTCGTCCTGGCCGGTTCGACGGACGGCGGGCGTCGAGGGTTCCGGGTGGAAGGCGGTAACCGCAGCGGCTAGGGTGAGGCCATGACCACGGTCGGCGAAATCATGACCGCGTCGCTGTTCTCGATCGAGCCCACCACCACCGTGGCCGAGGCCGCCACGGTGATGGGCGAACGGAGGATCGGGTCGGCGCTGGTGATGGAGGACGACCGGCTGCTGGGGATCTTCACCGAGCGGGACATCGTTCGCGCTCTCGGCGCGCACTTCGACGCGGCCGGGCACCCGGTCTCCGAGTGGATGACGGCGGACCCCATCACGGTGCCCCCCTCGACCCCGGCGAAGGAGGCCCTGGGGACCATGCTGGCCCGGGGCTTCCGGCACCTGCCGGTGGCCGACGGCGAAAGCGTCCTCGGCATCGTGTCGATGCGCGACCTCACCGCCGCCGGCGTGACCGCGCCCGACGCGGGCTGACTAGGCGGACGAGGCGAATCCAGCTGGGGTCTTGTCCGGCAGGTCCTCCGCGGCCTCTTTGAGGGCCGCCCACACCGCCTTGAACACCTCGCCGGCGTAGTCAGGAGGCTGGGACTCTCCCCCGCCCATCGCCCCGCGCAGGGCCGACGCCGTGATGTCGGCGGCCTTCTCGAACAGCTGCCAGTCGATCTCTTTGGCCATGCGTCCTCCTCCTCGACCGTTCCCGACCGTTACGCGGAACCCTACCGAACCGGCGACCGAGCGTCCGGTCGCCCCCGGCCCGCCCGATACGATGAAGGCGGCTGAGACGCGACCTGCTCCGCATTCGTGGTCCGGGCAAGGCGGCGGTGCCCCCGCTCCCGCCAGGCGGAACCGGGCCGCGATCGCGGACCGGCCCTCGACGAGGAGGTGAGGATCGTGAGAGCTGCGAGATGGCTGATCCCCCTGGGCGGCGCGGCGGTGCTGGTGGCGCTGTTCCTCCTGCTCCGCCCGACCGACGAGCCGGAGCCCCGGACCGCGCTCAGCCCCACCGTCACGGGCACGCCGGCGACCACGCCCACGCCGGAGACGCCGGAGCCCACGGCGACCGGGACGCCCCCGGGCCAGGACGCCCTGGAGGCCCAGATCGAGGTCGAGGAGGGGCGGGTCCAGGTCGAGGTCGAGGACCGGCGCGTGCCGAACCCGGCCACGATCGAGGTGACCCAGGGCCAGCGGGTGTCGCTCCGGGTGGAGGCGGACGTGAGCGAAGAGGTCCACGTCCACGGCTACGAGCTGCTGTCCGACCTGTCCCCGGGCGAACCGACCACCATCACGTTCCGGGCCGAAATCCCCGGCGTGTTCGAGATCGAGCTGGAGCGGGCCGGCCAGCTGCTTGCCCAGCTCGAGGTGAGCCCGTGAGACGGCTGGCCACGTTCGCCGGCGCGGTCGTCCTCGTTGCGATCACGGTCTCGCCTGCGGCGGCTCACGGGCTCGGCGGCCGCCTCGACCTCCCCGTCCCCCTGTGGCTCTTCGTGTACGGGGCCGCCGCTGCCGTGGTGGTCTCCTTCGTGGCCCTGGGGGCGCTGTGGAAGGAGCCCCAGCTTGAGGACGGCGCGCCCGGGCGGGCCCTGCCAGAGCCCCTCCAGCGGGTGCTGACTGGCCCGGTGCCCGACGCGATCGTGCGGGCCCTCTCGCTGGCGACGTTCGTCCTGGTCCTGACCGCTGCCATCGCCGGGCGGGACGAGCCCAGCCGCAACCTGGCGCCGGTGTTCGTGTACGTGTGGTTCTGGGTGGGGCTGGCCTTCGTGCACGCCCTGTTCGGGAACTGGTGGGCCACGCTCTCGCCATGGAACACGCTGGCCCGGTTCCTGGGGATCGGGGACCGCCCCAGGCGGCCCTACCCGAAGGCGTGGGGGGTGTGGCCGGCGGCGATCCTGCTGACCGCGTTCCTGTGGATGGAGCTGGTCTCCCCAACCGGGGCGAACCTCGATCCCTGGCGTGGGCGATCGGCGCATACACGGTGCTCACCCTGGCGGGCATGGCCACGTTCGGCCGGGAGGAGTGGAACCGGAGTGGCGAGGCCTTCGCGGTGTACTTCGGCCTCCTGTCGAGGATGGCGGCCCTGGCCCGCCGGGACGACGGGAAGGTGGTGCTCCGTCCGCCCCTGGCCGGTCTGCCCGGCCTCGATCCCCGGCCCGGCCTGGTGGCCTTCGTCATGGTGGTCATCGGATCGACCACGTTCGACGGGTTCAGCGGGACCTCGACGTGGCTCTCGTGGACGGGCGGACTGTCGACCACCGGGCTCGCCGCGGCCGGCACGGCCGGGCTGCTGGCCACGATCCTGGCGGTGTCGATCGCCTACGTGCTGGCCATGGGGGCCGCCTCGACCGTGGCCAGGACGCCGTGGCATCCGCTGGCGGTGCGGTTCGTTCACAGCCTGGTCCCGATCGCCTTCGCGTACGTGGCCGCCCACTACGCCTCGTACCTGGTCCTGGAGGGACAGGGAGGGATCGCGCTCCTGTCCGACCCCTTCGGGTTCGGGTGGGACCTGTTCGGGACGGCCACGTGGGCCATCAACTTCACCCTGCTGTCGGCCGTGGCGGTGTGGTACGTGCAGGTCTTCGCCATCGTGGCCGGGCACGTGGCCGGGGTGATCCTGGCCCACGATCGCTCGGTGGCAGCGTTTCGCTCCAGCCTGGCCATGCGGACCCAGTACGCCCTCCTGGCGGTCATGGTGATGTTCACGATGACCGGGCTGCTGATCCTTTCGGGCGGCTGAGGTCATGATCGCCCACGCCGGCGGGCTCGACGAGATCCTGATCGCCGCCGCCGTGGTGGCGGTGCTGTTGCTCCTCCGGAAGCCCAGGGGCTCGACGGAGGACGGGCCCCGGGAAGGGCCCTGCCTGTACTGCCGGGCTCCGCTCCGGGCCGGCGACACGCGGTGTGCCTCGTGCGGCTTCCGGGCCGCTCCCGCGCCTAGGTCGTCAGCCAGCGACGCGGAGCGATGAGCGCGTCGGCCTCCGCCGGGCCCCAGGTCCCCTGCTCGTAGGGGAGCACGGGCGGGAGGTCGTCGAACACGGGTTGGAGGACCTCCCAGGCCCGCTCCAGCCCCTCCTGCCGGATGAACAACGTCTGGTCGCCCCGCATCGCCTCGAGGAGCAGGAGCTCGTACGCCTCCACCAGCGGCGTGTCGAAGGTTCGGCCGTAGTCGAACTCCAGGGAGGCCTCCTCCAGGGAGATCCCCAAACCGGGCCGCTGCACGGTGAACGAGAGCGAGATCCCCTCGTCGGGCTGGATCCGTAGCGCGAGCCGGTTGGCCCGCGGGTCCCCCATCCCGCTCTCGAAGATCCGATGGGGGACCTCATGGAACACCACGGTGGCCTCGGCCACCCGGCGGCGCAGCCGCTTCCCCGTCCGGAGGAAGAACGGCACCCCGGCCCACCGCCAGTTGTCGATCCCCACCCGCATGGCCACGAACGTCTCGGTGGTGGACCCGGGGGCCACCCCGTCCTCGTCCCCGTACCCGACGTACTGCCCCCGGACCAGATCGCCCGGCGAGGCAGGTTGCATGGCCCGGAGAACCTTGACCTTCTCGTCGCGCAGCTGCTCCGGGTCGAGGACGGCCGGCGGCTCCATGGCCAGGAACGTGAGGACCTGGAACAGGTGGGTCTGCACCATGTCCCGGATCGCGCCGGTGCGCTCGTAGAAGCGTCCCCGGCCCTCGATGCCGATCTCCTCCGCCACCGTGAGCTCGACGTGGCTCACGTACCGCCGGTTCCACACCGGTTCGAACAGCGTGTTGGCGAACCGGATCGCCAGGATGTTCTGCACCGTCTCCTTGCCCATGTAGTGGTCGATGCGGAACACCCGGGAGTCGTCGAAGACGCCATCGACCAGCCGGCCGAGCTCGCGGGCGCTCTCCAGGTCGGTCCCGAACGGCTTCTCGATCACCACCCGGGACCGTTCCTGCATGCCCTCCTCGGCCAGCCGGGCCACGATGTCGGGGAACGCCTCGGGCGGGGTGGCGCAGTAGAACAGGCGGTCGTGCTCGACGCCCGCGGTCCGGTCGAGCTGCTCCAGCCGCTGGCGCAGGTGAGCCATGGCCCCCTCGTCCGTGAACTCCCCGGCTACGTAGAACAGTCCCGAGGCGAACCCGTCCCAGACCTCGTCCTCAACCTCGCACCGTCCGTACCGCTCCACGGACGGGCGGGCCATCTCCCGGAACTCGTCGTCGCTCATCGAGGTGCGCGCGTACCCGACGATGGCGAACGATGCCGGGAGCATCCCCTCGTGGAAGAGGTGGAACAGCGCCGGGAGAAGCTTCCGATGGGCGAGGTCGCCGGAGGCCCCGAAGATCACCAGCGCGGTGGGACCCGGAGGCGAGAACTTGGCCATCACGGCGCGTCCGGACGAACCGCGTGGCCGCCGAACTCGCGGCGGAGCGCGGCGATCACCTTGGCCGTGAACGACTCGTCCTGGCGGGAGGCGAACCGGGCGAACAGCGACAGCGCCGTGACCGGGGCGGGGACGTCCTGGTCGATCGCGGTGAGCACGGTCCACCGCCCCTCGCCCGAGTCCTCCACGTACCCGGCCACGCGCTCGAGGTTCGGGTCCCCCTCCAGCGCCTTGGCAAGCAGGTCCAGGAGCCACGACCGGACCACGCTCCCGTGCCGCCACACCTCGGCCACCTGACGAAGATCGAGGTCGTACACCGAGGAGCGGAGGATCTCGAACCCCTCGCCGTAGGCCTGGAGGAGCCCGTACTCGATCCCGTTGTGGACCATCTTCACGAAGTGCCCCGCGCCCGACGGGCCGACATGGGCCCATCCGCCCTCCGGGGCCAGCGCGTCGAGCGCGGGACGGAGGCGGTCCACGGCCTCGGCGGGGCCGCCGAGCATCATGCAGTACCCCTCCTCCAGGCCCCAGATGCCGCCGGAGACCCCGGCATCGACGAAGGCCACGCCCCGCTCGGCCAGCGCCGCGGCCCGCCGGACCGAGTCGGTGAAGTTCGAGTTGCCGCCGTCGACGACCAGGTCACCGGGGTCGAGGAGGTCGCCGAGCGAGACCACGGTCTTCTCCGTCGGATCGCCGGCGGGGATCATGAGCCATACCGTCCGGGGCGGCTCCAGCGCGGCCACCAGGGCCTCCGGGGAGTCGGCGACCTCGGCCCCGTTCGCGGCGGCGGCCCGCCGGCTCTCCTCGCTCCGGGCGTAGCCCACGACCCCATGACCGAACCGGACCAGTCGGGTCGACATGTTGCCGCCCATCCGGCCCAGACCGACCATCCCCAGGCGCATGCCGCCCTCGCTCACGTCACAGCCCGATCTTGAGGTCGTCGCCCTCGACCGTCACTCGGAACGTCTGCACGGGCTCGACCGCCGGGCCACCCAGAACGTCGCCCGTGGTGACATCGAACTCGCTCCCGTGACACGCGCAGGTGACGGTGGTGCCGTCCAAGTCGCCCTCCGCCAGCGAGCACTGCCGGTGGGTACATACGTCGCTGAAGGCGTGCAGCTCGCCGTTCACGTTGGCCACGGCCACGTCCTCGCCGCCGACCTGGAACTGCCGCATCTCCCCCTCGGGGACCTCGTTCTTCCCCCCGACCGTGATCAGCTCCGACATCCGCGCTCCTTTCCTGTCGTGTGCTTCCCGCCAGCCTAGCCTCGCTCAGCCCGTCCAGGCGACCAGGTCCTCCAGGGGGACCCGAGCCGCGCGCCGGCCCCGCTCGCGGAGGGCCGCCAGGTCCCCCGCGGCCTGGGCGGCGATCAGCCGGCCGAACGTGAAGGGCCGGCCGGGGATCGGCCGGTCCTCCTCCGGCTCCTCGACCACCTGGACGAACACCCCGGAGGGCGGCCCGCCCTTGTGGAGCTGGCCGGTGGAGTGGAGGTACCGAGGACCGTACCCGAGCGTGGTGGGCACCCCGAGTGCGGACCCGATCCGGCCGCGGACCGCCCGGAGCCGCTCGCGGAGCCCGGGGTCTGGGCCCACGAAGGCCTGGATGGCCACGTAGTCGCCGGGGCGGACCGACCCGAGGAGCTCGTCGAGGTCGCCGGGGGGCTCGGCGGTTATCTCGCCGGCGGCCAGGACCTCCTCGGTCCGGTCCTTGGCGGCCTGCACGTCGGGCTGGTCGAACGGGTGGATGCCCAGCACGTGACCGGCCACCGCCGTGACGAGCTCCAGGACGAAGAAGGCCGCCCCCAGGTCTCCGGGCGCGCCCAATGGAAGCCGCACCCACGGCTCGGGCGGCGTGTCGTCGCCGAGCGCCAGGAACACGCGGTCCGGCGCGGGCCCCGGGTCCCCGGGCTCGTCGGCGACCGGGACGATGCCGGTGCCGTCCTTGCCCGTCGACTCGGCCACGAGCTGCTCTATCCACGCCCCCAGCGCACCCACCGGGACGGCGATCCGAAGCGTCAGCTTGTCCCGGCCGGCCGCTGCCGCCTCGCCGAGGATGGCCCCGGCCACCGCCCCCGGGTTCGCGTGGATCCCCACCGAGCCACCACAGGCCGCCGCGGCCGCCGCCCCGGACTCCAGGAGCGCCTCCACGTCCGCTCCGATCAGCGCCGCCGGGAGGAGCCCGAAAGCCGTCAGGGCCGAGTACCGCCCGCCGACGTCGGGCGCCGCCCGGACCACCGCCCGGAAGCCCGCGGTCTCGGCGTCGGCCTCCAGCGGCGTGCCGGGGTCGGTCACCGCCACGAACCGGCGGGGCTCGCCCACCCGGTCCAGGAAGTACGCCATGTGCGACCGGGTCTCGATCGTGGTCCCCGACTTGCTGGAGACCACGAACAGGGCGCGGTCCGGCGGCACCTCGGCCTCGGCGGCGGCGATGGCTCCGGGGTGGGTGCTGTCGAGGACCCGGAGGTCGAGCCCGCCGGGCCCGGCCCCGAGCGCGGCCCGGAGAACCTCGGGGGCCAGGCTGGAGCCCCCCATCCCCATCAGCACGGCGTGGGTGAGGCCCTCGGCGGCGGCCTCCTCCGCCAGGACCCGCACCTCCGGGACCAGCGCGCGCGAGGAGTGGGGCGCGGTGAGCCAGCCGAGGCGGTCGGCGATCTCCGTGGGGTCCTCGCGCCAGACGGTGTGGTCCCGGGCCCACATCCTGCCTACCACGCCGTCCTCGTCCATCCGCCGGAGTCGGGCGTCCACGGCGGCCTGGAGCGGGGGGTCCAGGGTGGCCTCGACCGGGATGGCCCGGGACACGGCGAGCATCGTACCGCCCGGTTGCCGCGACGGGATGGCCTGGGGATACTCGGCTCGTGAGCGCTCGACGGCCGGTCCATCGGATCCGGGATATCCCGGCGCCACGGGAGAACCCGAGCCTGATCGGCCCCTTGTTCCGGTGGGTGTTCCAGTGGCCGTACCGGGTGGCGCTGAGCGGCCTGTACCGCGTGGGGCTGAAGGCGTGGCACCTCACGGCCCTCTCGCTCTTGGCGAACGTGGCCGTGGGCGCCCTCCTGCTCACCGGCCGCCGGCTGGTGCCGGGAGTCCTGCTGCTGGTGGCCGGCATGCTGGACATCTTCGACGGGGGGGTGGCCCGGCTCCGCGGCGAGGAGAGCCGGAAGGGCGCGCTCCTGGACGCGGCCATCGACCGGGTCTCCGACGGGATCGTGTTCGGCTCGATCTTCCTGGCCGAGATGGCCGTCCACGGGAACGAGGTCACCGCGGCCATGGCGCTGGCGGCCATGGTGGTCTCGCTGCTGGTCAGCCACCTCCGGGCCGAGGCCGAGGCCGCGGGCCTTGGTATGACCGAGGGGACCGTGCAGCGCCTGGAGCGGTACGTGGGGCTGATCCTGGGCCTGACGATCCCCGGCGCGCTCCTCCCGGTGCTCGTGGCCCTCACCGTCCTCGGCATCGTCACCACGACCCAGCGCCTGCTCACCGCCGGCCGGTCATTGCCGTCCGGCAAGGGCGGCTGAGCGCTACAGGACCGCCGACTCCATCACCAGGTCGCCCTCTCGGAACCTCGAGGGACGGAGCGGGTGCAGGTCGAACGTGGAGCACGCACCCTCGGTGATCAGCTCGGCCACCGCCCTTCCCGCGGCCGGGGCGTGCATCAGCCCGTGGCCGCCGAAGCCCGCGCACAGGATGAGCCGCTCGGCCTCCTCGGCCGGGCCGACCACGGCGTGGTGGTCCGGCGTCTCCGGGTACAGGCCCGCCCAGCACTGTCTGGGGTCGATGGGGACGTCACGGAGCGTGGGGAAGCGGTTGCCGATCAACCGGCCGAGGTCCTCGAGGAACCGGGGATCGAGAGACGTATCCCAGCCCGGCGGGTCGGCCGGGTTCGAGTACGCAATCACATAGCCGCCGCCGACCTCTCGGCGGACCAGGACGCCGGTGTCCACGTCTATGCACATCGGGATGAGGCCAGGCGGCTCGTGGGGGGGCCGCAGGAAGGCCAGGTTCCGGCGGACCGGCTCCACGGGGACGTCGACGCCGAGCATCCGGGCTACGGCGGCGGCGTGGGGGCCCGCCGCGTCGACCACCCAGCCTGCCTCGAGGTCGCCGGCCGTGGTGGTCACCTCGATCGAGCCGGTGCTTCGTCGGAGGCCGGTGACCTCCACGCCGGTTCGGATCGCCACCCGGTCAGGCGGGCACTCGGCCCGGAAGGCCTGCACGGTGCCGTGGGGGTCGAGGAACCCGTCCCGGGCGTGGAACGTGCCGCCCCGCAGACCGTCCAGCCGGACCAGCGGAGCCAGCCGGCCGACCTCCTCGCGGGTGACCAACTCGGTGTCCACGCCGAGGGAGCGCTGGAGGTCCCGGGCGGCCCGGAGCTGGGCCTCGCCGTCCTCGGTGGCCGTGACGAACAAGTATCCGACCTGGTGGAAGGAGAGGACTTCATCGTGGTCCCGCCGGAGCCGCTCGAACTCCCCGATCGAGTACAAGGAGAAGGCGATGTTGGTCGGGGTGGTGAACTGGGCCCGAACCCCGCCGTTGGCTCGGGCGGTGGAGCCCTGTCCGACCGCCGCCTCCCTTTCCAGAACCGCTACGGACTCGACCCCGGCCGCAGCCAGCTCCCGAGCCACGGATAGCCCCATCGCCCCGCCCCCGACCACGGCCACATCGACCCGCTCCCGCGGGGCCGTCATTCGGACGAGAAGTAGATGTTCTTGACCTCGGTGTACAGGTTCACGGCGTGCATGCCCATCTCGCGGCCCATGCCGCTGCGCTTGTAGCCCCCGAACGGCGCCTCCGGGTGCACGCTGTGCGAGGAGTTCACGGAGATCACCCCGGTCCGCATCCCCCTGGCCACCCGGATGGCCCGGCCGAGGTCGTTCGTCCACACCGAGCCCGACAGCCCGTACGGCGAGTCGTTGGCGAGCCGGATGGCCTCGTCCTCCGTGTCGAAGGGGATCAGGCAGGCCACCGGGCCGAAGATCTCCTCCTGGGCCACCCGCCACGAGTTGTCCACGTCGGCCAGGATCGCCGGCCGGAGGAAGAACCCTCCGTTCGCGTCGTCGGGGACCTGGCCGCCGGTCACCAGCCGGGCCCCCTCGTCGATCCCCAGCTCCAGGTAGTCGAGCGAGGTCTGCCGCTGCCCCGCCGAGATCAGCGGCCCGATCTCCGTGGACTCGTCGAGCGGCTGTCCCACCCGCAGCTCGGCCGTTCGCTTCGCCATCCGCTCGGCGAACTCGTCGTAGATCGGGCGCTGCACCAGGATCCGGGACCGGGCGCAGCAGTCCTGCCCCGTGTTGTCGAACACGGCGAACACCGAGCGGTCCACGCTCCGGTCGAGGTCGGCGTCGGCGAAGACCACGCTGGCCGACTTCCCCCCGAGCTCGAGCGACACCCGGGTGATGTCGTCCGCGCACCGGGCCATGATCCCCGAGCCCACCTCGGTGGAGCCGGTGAAGCTCACCTTCGACACCCTCGGGTCGCTGACCAGGGCCGTCCCGATCGAGGAGCCCGGGCCGGGGAGCACGGACACCGCCTCCGGATGGAGGCCCGCCTCGACCAGGATCTCCGCCAGAGCCAGCGTGGACAGCGGCGTGGCCGAGGCCGGCTTCACCACGATGGTGTTCCCGCACGCCAGCGCCGGAGCGATCTTCCACGTGGCGATGACCGCGGGGAAATTCCACGGCGTGATCAGCGCGCACACGCCCACGGGCTCGCGGAGGGTCAGGTCCAGGCCGGGGTCCTGGACCGGGATCGTCTCGCCGAAGATCTTGTTCGCGGCTCCGCCCCAGTACTCGAGGACCGTGGCCACCAGGCCGATCTCGCCGCGAGCCGCACCGATCGGCTTGCCGCCGTTGCGCGCCTCCAGGGTGGCCAGGTCCTCCAGGCGCTCCCGGACCAGGGCCGAGGCCCGGAGGAGCACCCGGCCGCGCTCGGTGGCGTTCGTCCGGGGCCACGGACCGTCCTCGAAGGCCTCGAACGCCACCCGGACCGCCTCGCGAGCCTCCTCCGGTCCCGCATCGGCCACCTCTGCCATCGGCTCGCCGGTGGACGGCTCGATCACGGCCGTAGCCCCGCCGCCGTCGACCCGCCGGCCCCCGATCACGAGCTGCTCGGTCACGACTCCTCCTCCCCGGGCGGCGGCATCGTACCGCCCCCCAGCGCGGCGTCGGCGAACGCGGCCAGGGTCGGGTAGGTGGCGTCGGGCTCGGCCTTGGCCAGCGGCGTGGCACCGGAGCCGGGCCGGCCGGTCCGCCGGTCGATCCACGCCGTCGTCAGGCCGAGGCGCTTCGCCGGGACGTGGTCGTGGAACAGGCTCTGGGCCACGTGGAGGATCCGATCGGCCGAGACCCCGATCGTCTCCAGGGCGACCTCGAAGTGACGAGGGTTCGGCTTGTAGCTCCGGACCCGCTCGGCGGTGATCACCCAGTCGAACCGCACGCCCAGCCGCCGGTTCGACTCCGCGAACAGGTCCTCGTCGCAGTTCGTGACCACCCCCAGCCGGTACCTGGCAGCGAGCCGGCGGAGCGCATCCGGCGAGTCCTCGAACGCCGGCCAGTCTCCGACGCTGCCGCCGAACGCCCGGGCGGCCTCGTCGGGGAGCTCGACACTGGTGTCGCGGGCCACGCCGCGGGCGGCCCCCTCAAGGACCTCGCGGTACGGGCGGTACTCGCCGCGCTCGGCCTCGGCCTCGTGGACGGCGAACCGCTCCAGGAGCTCCTCATCGGAGGCCGGCCATCCCTCCGGCCCGGCCGCCCGGAGCGCGGCCAGGATGCCGGTCTCCCAATCGATCAGCGTTCCGTAGCAGTCGAACGTGAGGACCTCGAAGCGGTCCACATCGAGCGGTTTCGTCTCCCCAGCCAAGGCCCCGTCAGCCCAGGTTGAGGACGACCGTCTTCAGCTCGGTCAGCCGCTCCATCGAGAACCGCCCGCCGACCCGGCCGACGCCGCTCCGCGAGCCCGACCGTCCACCGAACGGCAGGTGGGACTCCCAGTAGTTCGTGCCCTCGTTGACGTTCACCCAGCCCGCCCGGGCGGCCTCGGCGAACCGGAGGCCGCGGCGGAGGTCGCGGGTGAACACCGCCGTCAGCAGGCCGTACGGCGACGCGTTCGCGATCGCCAGCGCCTCCTCGTCCCCCTCGATCGCGGTGATCGGGGCAACCGGGCCGAAGGTCTCCTCGCGCGCGACCTCCATCTCCTCGGTCACCCCGTCGAGCACGGTGGCCTCGTGGAACAGGCTGCCCTCGGGTACCCGCCGCCCCCCGAGCACCAGGGACGCCCCACGGTCCAGCGCGTCGGCCACGTGGCGCTCGGTCTTCTCCACCGTGGCCTCGTTGTTCAGGGGCCCGAGCGTGGTCTCGTCGTCGAACGGGTCGCCGAGCCGGATCCGCTTCTCGATGGCCGCGGTGAGGCGCCCCAGGAAGTCGTCGTGCACCTCCCGATGCACCAGGAGGCGCTCCCCGGCCGTGCAGCTCTGCCCGGCGTTGAGGAAGCACGCCTCCAGGGTCGCGGCGACCGCGGTGTCGAGGTCGGCGTCGTCGAGGATCACCAGGGGGCCGTTCCCGCCCATCTCCAGGAGGAGCTCCTTCCCCGCGGCTCGCTCCGCGACACGGTGCCCGGTGGCGATGGAGCCGATGAACCCGACGGCATGGGTGCCGGGGTTCGCGGCCACCTGGTCGCCGACCACCGGCCCGGGCCCGGTGACCACGTTGAACACCCCCGCCGGCAGGTCCGCCTCCGCGATGCACTCGGCCAGCTTCACCGCGCACACCGAGGTCGTGGGCGCCGGGACCCACACCACGGCGTTGCCCGCCGCCAGCGCCGGGGCCACGATCTCGGCCGGCATCGTGTACGGCCAGTTCCACGGCGTGATGACCCCCACCACCCCCCGCGGGACCCGGTAGATCAGGATCCGTTTGTCGCCGTCGACCGAGGGCGGCATCAGGCCCTCCAGGCGGGTGGCGTCGGCGGCGGCCATGTCGAAGTACGCGGCCAGCTCCCCCACCTCGTCGCGGGCTTCGGCCCGGAGCGGCTTGCCCTGGTCGAGGGTCAGCGCGCGGGCCAGTTCGTCGGCCCGCTCCCGTACCACCCGGGCCACACGGTCCATGGCGGCGGCGCGCTCGAACGCCGACAGAGCCGCCCACTCCCCCCAAGCCGCCCCGGCGGCGGTGATGGCTCGCCGGGCGTCCTCGCGCGTCCCTTCGGGGATCGTCCCGATGACTGCCCCGGTGGCGGGGCTGGTGGCCTCGAAGACGGCACCGCTCTCCGACGCCGTCCATGCGCCGTCGACGTACATCCGGTAGGCGTCGGTCACCGGCTCACCCCCAGCTCGAAAGTGTGTCGGTAGATCCCCTCGTACGATCCCAGGTCCAGGGTGCGAGGGTTCCCCACGGTCTGAGGGTCCTCGAAGGCGATCTTCGCCAGGAGCGGGATCTCATCCTCCGAGAACCCCAGGTCCTGGAGCGAGGCGATCCCGAGGTCGTCGGTGAGGCGGTACACCTCGTCCACGGCCCGCTCCGCCCCGGCGTCGACGCCCATGGCCCGGGCGATCGAGGCGAACCGGTCCGGCGCGGCCACGTGGTTGAACTCCACCACCGGACCCAAGAGGCGGCCTGTCAGGGTCCCGTGCGGAACGTCGTGGACCCCGCCGGCCGACTGGCTCATGGCGTGAGCGGCCCCGGCCGAGTCGGTGCCGTACGACATCCCGGCCAGCATGGCACCCAGGCTCATGTGGTACCTGGCCTCGAGGTTCCCCGGCTCCTGATAGGCCACCCGGAGGTACCGGGCCACGTAGTCGATGGCCTGGAGGGCCACGGCGTCGGTGACCGGCTGGTGGTACTCCATCGTGTAGCACTCGATCGCGTGGGCCAGGGCGTCCATCCCCGTGCCGGCGGTGACCTCCGGCGGAAGGTTCACGGTGAGGGCCGGGTCGATCAGGGCCGCCCACGGCGCGATCGCGGCCACCCCTCCCACGTTGAACTTGATCTGCCGGTCGGGATCGGTGATCACGGCCCACAGCGTCACCTCGCTCCCGGTCCCCGCGGTGGTGGGGACGGCGATGAGCGGGGGGATGCGGCGCTCGATCGGCTTCCGGCCGAACTCGTAGTCGAGGATCGAGCCCCCGTGCTCGGCCACCACCCCGATCCCCTTGGCGGTGTCGATCGAGCTCCCCCCGCCCAGGCCGATCAGGCCGTCGGCCCGCTCCGACCGGTAGATCCCCGCTCCCCGATCGACGAGCGCGATGGGCGGGTTGGCCCGGACCTCGTCGAACACAACGGGGTCGAGGCCGGCGGCCCGCAGCGCTCCCACCGCGTCGTCGAGGATGCCGGCGGCGGCGATGCCCCCGTCGGTCACCACCAGCGGCCGGGTGATCCCGAGCCGCTGGGCCTCCTGGCCCAGCGACCCGATCGCCCCGACCCCGTGCACGACCCGGGTGGGCGACTCGTACGACCTGATCACGTCGAGCGGCATCTCACCCCCTGACCGGACGACGAGGGGGGCCGGGTCGCGGGCCCACGATCCCCCTCGCTCCGTCTACTCGACCGGGATCTCCTGATGGATCCGCGACAGGTTGATGCCCTGCGACCGCCGGTAGAAGTACGAGACACCGTAGATCAGGAGGGCCAACCCGTACAGGATCAGCATGAAGACCGCCGAGTCGGTGTTGTTGATCCCGTACACGTCGTTGTTCCACCACTGGTAGAGGAGCCACCCGAGGAACACGGCCGTGACCGCGCCCGTGATCGAGATCACCGGGATCCCGCCGAGCCGCATTCGCCCGATGGAGGAGTTCTGGAACATGCTCGGCTTGGTCCAGGGAAGGATCGTGGCCGCGATCGACGAGCCCAGGAACGTCACCGCGATGACCAGCGTGGCGTCGAGGGTCAGGGTGCGGAAGTCCGCGTTGTACGCGTACACGGCACTCACGACGATCGATGGGATCAGCATCAGCGCGATGGCCCCGTACGGGACGTGCCGCTTCTCCGACACCGTTCCCGCCCACTCCGGCAGCACCCGATCGAACGCCGCCGCGAAGATCACCCTGGTGGAGGACAGGAACAGGGTCCCGGACCACCCGATGAACCACAGGCTCATCACCAGGATCAGGACCACCTGGATCAGGGTGTTGTGCACGTAGAAGCCGGCCAGCAGAGCCGGGTACGGCCAGATCGGCATGGCCGGGGTCGGGGCACCCTCCACCCCGTAGAAGGAGTTCGCCCAGTTGTAGTTGGCGGCCATGTAGAACTCCGAGCCGAACGTCTTCCCGGCCAGCAGGAGGAACACGATGGCCATCAGCACGGTTCCCCACAGACCCCACATCATCCCGTTCCTGACCCGGCGGAAGTCGCTGGCCCCCCGGACCTCGCCGTACAGCGTGGCGCCCCAGTTCGGCCACAGCAGGAAGAACACGAGGTAGGGGATCAGCAGGAGCGTGGGCCCCAGGATCGGCGTCAGCGCGAACCCGGAGGGCTCGTAGGCGAACGCCTGCGCGTCCCGGATCGTCTGGGTGTAGGCATCGCCCCCGGCCCCGAACATGCTGGCGGCCTCCTGGTTGAAGGCGCTCTGGAACCCCCCCTGCGAGCCGAACACCAGGATCAGCAACATGACGCCCACGCCGATCATCCCCAGCCAGAAGCAGAACTTCTGGATCTTCGCGTACACCTCCATGCCCAGCGAGACGAAGAGTCCGGCCAGGGCGATCGTGACGAGGCACACCACGAAGATGCCCGTGTTCGATCCCCACCACGTCGCATCGATGAACCCGATCCTCAGGTCGAGGACGGCGAACAGGGGCTGGAAGAGCTGAACGGTGAGGATGTTCCCGTAGATCGGGGCCCACTGCCACAAGATGAACCACCAGCCCGTGACGGCCAGGACGAACGCGATCCCCCCGCCGACGATCCGGCTCTGCCATACGTAGTCGCCGCCGGCGCGAGGCATTATCGCGATCAGCCCCGCGTACGTCACCACCAGGAAGGACACGAAGATCCCCGTGATGATGATGGCGGGATACAGCTGGCCGTCCGGGATGTACGGGGCGAACGACAGCGCCCCGAAGAACCCCAGCGTGATGAGGTTGACCGACAGGAACGAGTACACGAACGCGTCGAACCGAGACCACCCCTTCACCAGGCCGGTGGCCTTCCGCAGGAAGACCGGCGGTGCAGCCTCAGTACCTGCTGCCATGGCTCCCTCCTCTCACCCCGTGACCAACTGGTAGTTCTTGATCCTGCCTCGCTTCTCGTCCAGCTCGATGATCGATGCCTGTAGCACCCCCTCCTCGTAGGCGCTTCCCGGGTTCACGGCCAGCGTCTTCCCCATGCGCTGGGTCCCCTTGCCCTCGTGGATGTGCCCGTGGAGGGACAGGAGCGGCTGGTGCTCGGTGATAGCCTCCCGGACCGCCCGCGACCCCACCGGCCGCATGGCCCGGCCCCCCAGGATCGGCTGGAGGTCCTCGTCGAGCGCGGGCGCGTCGTCGAGGTTCGACCCGTACGGCGGCGCGTGGAAGTTGAAGATAGTTCGCCGGAGGTCGGAGGACTTCTCCACCATCCGCTCGATCCGGGCTCGGAGCTTGTCCTCCGGCGCCTCCCGGTACGTGTTCCAGGGGGTCGGGTTGGTCCATCCCATCGACACCATGGAGAACCCGTCGATGTCCAGGACCTTCGCCTCGCCCATCTCCACCACGTCCGACCGGGCGATGACCTTGTCCACGTCGAACATGTCGTCGTTCCCCGGGCAGACGATGCACCGGATCCCGGTACCGGCCAGCTTCTCCGCGGCGATGTCCATCCATCGCTCCACCGTGGACAGCATGGCCTCCTTGAAGCGCCGGTCGACGAGCTCGGGGTCGGCCATGAGCTCGGTCATCTCCTCGCGGGAGACCCGAACGGGGTAGTAGCCGCGGTTCACGATCTTCCGCTCGATCTCCCGGACCTGCTCCTCGGAGTGGAGGGTGTACGGGAGATCCTGGAAAGTGACGTCCCAGGTCGAGCCGTCACCGACGATGGGGAGCATGGCCTTGCCGGTCATGTCGCCGCCGCAGATGACCACGTCAGCGCCGTAGAACGGCCCGGCGTTCACCATCTTCCGCCAGCAGACCTCCGATCCGTGCAGGTCGGTGGCGTAGAAGACCTTCAGCATGCGGCGGCCTCTCCGGGCCGTATCCTGCGCGCTTCCCCAGCGGTTCGCAACGCCCGTCGCCCTAGTGGTGGGCGACCTCCTCGGGAAGCTCGTACCACCGCATCCGCTCTCCGATCTTGGCCCGGAGACGCCACCGGAGCGTCTTGGGGGTCTCCTCGGCCCGCTGGCGAAGGAGCCGGGCCTGCTCCACGGGGTCGAAGGGGGCGTCTGGCGGAACAAGCCGCCCCAGGTCCTCTGGACTCAGCGCCGCGAGCCGATCCAGGTTGCCGGTGACCGTCCGCCACCACCCCCAGTCCTCGCACACGATGGCGCACAGCCTCGCCGGGCCGATCGTCCCCGGCTCGTCCGCCCGGCCCACCGGGAACGCCGCCAGGAGGTAGATGGCGTCCTGGAGGTCCTTCTCGTTGATCTCCACGATCTGGAGCTTCGACAAGAGGAGGTCGGTGACGTCCAGGGTGACCGGCAGTCGCTCGATCCGGTCCCGGAAGTCGAGGACGTGGCACATGTCCAGGCGGTCGATGATGACGTCCATGGCCCAGCCCCCGTCGGGTGACCGGAAGTACATCTGCCGGTGCCCGTGGAGCGCGTTGAACTGCTTGTCGGGAACGAAGCCCTGAGAGGCCAGCACGGAGGTCAGGTCGGCCTTGGCCCGCGACACCGAGGCGAGGTCCAGGTCCTGGTCGCGCTTCACCCGAGGGGGGAAGGACGGACACAGGTACCGGACGGCCAGTCCCCCGAGGAGCCGAACGGGCACGCCCTCCTCCGACGCCGCGGTGATGACGTCGATCGCCCGGCCGAGCGGGTCCCCTGCCACCGAGGGCACCATACGCCATCCGGCTCCTCCCCAGCCCTGTTGCAGATGGCGGAACAGGTAGCATAATACCCAACGTGACCGCAGCGGTGCAATCGGTGGGACGGGCCATCAGGATCCTGGAGCTCGTCGCCGAGCACCCCGACCAGCTCGGGGTGACCGAGCTGGGACGGCGGCTCGGGGTCCACAAGGCCACCGCGTCCCGCCTGGTGTCCACGCTGGCGGGGGCGGGGCTCGTGGAGCGAGCGCCGGGCAGCGAGATGTACCGACCCGGCTTCGGCCTGGTTCGCCTGGCCACCACGGCCCTGGCCGATCTCGACGTGGTCCGACAGGCCCGGTCCGTCCTCGAAGACCTGGCCGAGGACACCCAGGAGACCGTGAACCTCGGGGTCCTGGAGGCTCACGAGGTCGTCAACGTCGACCAGGTCGCCGGGAGCCACGCGGTGGTCAACGTGAACTGGGTCGGCAAGCGCACCCCCCTGCACTGCACCTCGAACGGGAAGGTGCTCCTGGCCCACCTCCCGGAGCGGGAGTGGGACAGGATCCTGGGCGGGGCGCTGGAGCGACGCACGGCTCGCACGATCACCGACCCCGCGGTCCTGCTCGGCCAGCTCCGTCGGGCTCGGGCCAGGGGGTACGCGTACACGGTCGAGGAGCTCGAGGTGGGCCTCAACGCGGTGGCCGCACCGGTCCGGGGGCCGAGCGGCGAGGTCGTGGCGGCCGTCAGCGTGGCCGGACCCGCCTATCGGGTGACGAAGGAGCGGATCCCCGAGCTGGCCCGAGCCGTGGTCGAGGCCGGCGCGGAGATCTCCAGGCGCATGGGATTCGCTGAGAGGAGGGAGTCGGTTGTCG
The DNA here is from genome assembly GCA_050692915.1 of Actinomycetota bacterium. Taxonomy (GTDB): domain Bacteria; phylum Actinomycetota; class UBA4738; order UBA4738; family CALAEC01; genus CALAEC01. Next base: position 23,070 of record JBOGVU010000023.1, read on the forward strand.
CCGATTGAGGAGAACCCCGGCATCCTGCTGTACACGAGGATCCGCCGGTCGCCGTACTTCCACAGCTCGCGGAAGCACGGTGTGAAGCGGTACAGCGTCTACAACCACTTCTACCACCCCCGCCACTACGGCGATCCCGTGGCCGAGTACTGGCACCTCGTCAACGAGGTGACGATGTGGGACGTGGGCGTGGAGCGCCAGATCGAGATCACCGGCCCCGATGCGTTCGCGTTCGCCAACATGCTGGTCCCGCGGGACCTCAACAAGTGCAAGGTGAGCCAGTGCAAGTACGTGTTCATCACGTCCCCGGACGGCGGGATCATCAACGACCCGGTCCTGCTCCGCCTGGATGAGAACCGGTTCCTCCTCTCGCTGGCCGACAGCGACGTGGACCTGTGGGCCATGGGGGTCGCGTATCACTCCGGGCTCGACGTGACGATCCGGGAGATCGACATCGCCCCGGTCCAGATCCAGGGCCCCAAGGCCAAGGAGGTCATGAGCGAGCTGTTCGGCGAGGGCATCCTGGACCTCCCCTACTACGACCTGGCCCAGAACCTGAAGCTCGACGACATGGATGTGTTCGTCTCCCGCACCGGCTACAGCGGCGAGATCGGCTACGAGATCTACCTGTACGACGCGTACCGCCATGCCGACCGGCTGTGGAACACCGTGCTGGAGGCCGGTCGGCCCCACGGCCTCGAGGTGATCGGGCCATGCCACATCCGCAGGATCGAGGCCGGGATCCTGGCGTACGGATGCGACATGTGGCTCGACACGAACCCGTTCGAGGTCGACATGGGCTACACGTGGATGGTCGACCTCGACCAGGAGGCCGACTTCGTTGGGAAGGACGCCCTGACCCGCATCAAGGCGGCCGGCCTCAACAGGAAGCTCGTGGGCGTGGACATCGAGGGCGATCAGCTCGGCACGTACATCGACAACGAGATGATCGACTACTTCCCGGTCTTCTCCGAGGGCCGCCAGGTCGGGAAGGTCACCTCGGCGTGCTACTCGCCCAGGCTGGAGAAGAACATCGGGTACGCCATGGTGCCGATCGAGCTCGCGGAGTTCGGATCCGAGGTCGAGGTCGACACCCCGTTCGGGCGGAGCCGCGCCGTGGTGGCGCCGAAGCCCGCGTACGACCCCTCCAAAGAGATCCCCAAGGGATGACTCGGCCGTCCGGCCTGCCCGAGCTCCTGGGGCACCCTCGGTTCGAGCTGGTGCCGCTGCGGGGCGTGGAGGAGGAAGCCGATCACCTGCCGGCCGGGGCGAAAGTGACCGTGACGTGCTCACCCCGCAAAGGGATCGAGGCCACGGTGGAGCTGGCCCGGCGGCTGGCGGGTCGGGGCTTCCGGGCCGTTCCGCACCTGGCGGCCCGGCTGATCGATGGCCCCGGCCACCTCGAGGATCTCGTCGGCCGGCTGGTGGCGGACGGGGTCGAGGAGGTGTTCGTCATCGGTGGCGATCCTTCCGAGCCGGTCGGGTCGTACCGGGCCGCCCTCGAGGTGCTCGAGGACCTCGATGCGCTGGGGCGGCCGTTCGTCTCGATGGGGATCGGTGGCTATCCGGAGAGGCACCCGTTCATCGGCCCGGAGGAGCTGCTCGATGCCCTCCTCGAGAAGCAGCCCTTCGCCGGCTACATCGTCACCCAGATCTGCTTCGAGCCGAACCGCATCTTCGACTGGCTCGAGGGCATCAGGGCGCGGGGCGTGACCCTCCCCGTTCACATCGGTTTGCCCGGCGCGGTGAGCCGGCGCAAGCTCCTTGAGATCGCCCTCCGGATCGGCGTGGGGGACTCCATCCGGTACCTGACGAAGCACGGGAGCCTGGTGGCCAGGATGATGCGACGGGCCAGCTACCGGCCCGACGCCGTCCTGGCCGGACTCTCCAGGGCACCGCTCGGCCTCGACATCGCCGGCCTCCACCTCAACACGTTCAACCAGGTCCGCAGCACGGAGCGATGGCGCCACCGGGTGCTGGCGGACCCGCGATGGACCGGCGCCGTGGTGCTCGACGAGGACGAAACGGGCGCGTGAGCATGCTCCCCGAGCGGGCCGACGCTGTGGTGATCGGCGGAGGGATCGTGGGCAGCAGCCTGGTCCGTCATCTGGCCCGCCTGGGGTGGACGGACATCGTTCTGGTGGAGCAGGGAGCGTTCCCCCGGCCGGGCGGCTCCACCGGGCACGCCTCGAACTTCCTGTTCCCCGTGGACCATTCGAAGGAGATGACTCGGTTCACGCAGGAAAGCATCCGGCAATACCGGGACCTGGGGGTGTTCACCGAGTGCGGCGGGATCGAGGTGGCCCGGACCGAGGAGCGGATGGCGGAGCTGAGTCGCCGGATGGCCTCGGCGCTGGCGTGGGGGGAGCCTGCGGAGCTCGTGTCGCCCCAGCGGATCCGTGAGCTGATCCCGTACGCGAACGCGGACATCCTCCTGGGGGGGTTCTGGTGTCCGGGGGTGGGGGTCGTGGACTCGGTCCGCGGCGCCGAGCTCATGCGCCAGGAGGCCGGGCGAGAGGGGGCCCTTCGGGTCGCGGAAGGGGTCGAGGTCACCGGCTTCGAGGTCCGGGGCGGCCGGCTGGAGGGGCTGACCACGGACCGGGGCGACATCCGGACGAACGTCGCGGTGATCTGCAGCGGCATCTGGAGCCCCCGGCTGGCCCGGATGGCCGGCACTGCCATCCCCCTCACCCCCGCCGTCCACCAGATGATCACGGTGGGCCCCGTGCCGTTGTTCGAGGGGACCGAGAACGAGGTCGACTACCCGATCCTCCGAGACATGGACGCCGGGATGTACGAGCGACAGATCGAGACCGACATGCACGTCGGCTCCTACGCCCACCGCCCTATCCTCGTCGACCCCGACGACATCCCCTCGCTCGGGGAGACCGAGACGCCCACGGAGCTGCCGTTCACCGAGGACGACTTCAAGCAGCAGATGGAGGACGCCCGCGAGATCATCCCGGAGATCCTCGACGACGAGCGAGTGAAGGTCCGGCGGGCGTTCAACGGCCTCCTGTCGCTGACGCCGGACGGCTCGCCGGTGCTGGGAGAGGCGCCCGAGGTGCGGGGCCTGTGGGCCGCGGCGGCCGTGTGGATCAAGGAGGCGCCGGGCGTGGCCAGGACCGTGGCCGAGTGGATGAGCGGACGGGAGCCCTCGATCGACCCCCACCCTTCCGACATCGCCCGTTTCTACGAGCACCAGCGGACCCGGACCCACGTCCGGGCCCGGTGCAGCGAGGGGTTCAACAAGACGTACGGCATCGTTCACCCGGCCGAGCAGTGGGCCTCGAACCGCGACGTCCGCGTGAGCCCGTTCATCCATCGCGAGCGAGAGCTCGGCGCGGAGTTCATCGAGACCGCGGGGTGGGAGCGGCCGAAGTGGTACGAGTCGAATCGCGGCCTCCTCGACGAGTACGGCGACCGGGTCATGCCTCGCCCGGCCGAATGGGACGCCCGGTGGTGGTCGCCGATCATCAACGCCGAGCATCTGGCCATGCGGGACCGGGTCGGGATGATCGACCTCTCGGCGTTCGCGGTCTTCGACGTCACCGGCCCCGGGGCCCTCGACTACCTCCAGCGCATGGCGGTCAACCAGACGGACGTCCCGGTCGGACGGGTGGTGTACACGCCACTCCTCACCGAGCACGCCGGCATCAGGGCCGACCTGACGATCATGCGGCTCGGCGAGGACGAGTTCCGCGTGGTGACGGGCGGCGCCACCGGGCGGAGCGACCGGAAGTGGTTCCTCGACCACCTGCCGGAGGACGGGAGCGTGGCCTTCCACGACGCCACCTCGGCGTGGTGCACCCTCGGCGTGTGGGGGCCCCGGTCGCGCGATCTCCTGCGGTCGGTGACCGAGGAGGACCTCTCGAACGAGTCCTTCCCGTTCGCCACCTGCCGGTGGATCACCATGGGGACGCTCCGGGTCCTGGCCTCCCGGATCTCTTACGTCGGCGAGCTCGGCTGGGAGCTGTACGTGCCGATCGAGCAGGGAGCCCGGCTGTGGGACGCCGCGTGGGAAGAGGGCCGGGAGTACGGGGTGGTCCCCGTCGGCGTGGGCGTCTACCTCAGCACCGGGCGGCTGGAGAAGTCGTACCGCTCGTACGGAGAGGAGCTCGAGGTCGAGTTCGACCCGGTTGAGGCGGGCCTTGCCCGGCCCAAGGTCAAGGAGGCGGGCTTCATCGGCAGGGAGCGATACCTGGAACTGCGGGAGGCGGAGCCGGTGGCGGTCCTGTGCACGCTCACGGTGGACGATCACGCCCCCTCAGCCGGCGTACCGCGTTACATGCTGGGGCACGAACCGGTGCTCACCCCCGACGGCCAGAGGATCGTCGACCGGAAGGGGCGTGGCTCGTACGTGACCAGCGCCGGCTCGGGACCGTCGGTCGGGAAGCACATCCTGATGAGCTACCTGCCGCCCGAGCACGCCGAGGGCGGCCGCCAGCTCGCCGTGGAATACTTCGGCGAGCGCTACCCGGTCACCGTTGCCGTGGTCGGGAGCGCGCCGCTGTTCGACCCCGACAACGCCCGCGTGCGAGGCTGACCCCCCGACCGAGGAGGTGGATATGGAGCTGGCGGACCGGATGTCCCGGGTGGGGACCGAGTCGGCGTTCGAAGTGCTCACCATGGCCCGGGCCCTGGAGGCGCAGGGCCGCAAGATCATCCATCTGGAGATCGGCGAGCCGGACTTCGACACGCCCGCGCACATCACCGAGGCCGCCGTGAAGGCGCTCCGCGACGGGCAGACTCACTACAGCCCCGCGCCGGGCATCCCCGAGCTGCGCGAGGTGGCCAGCGCGTTCTTCGAGCGGACCCGCGGGGTGGACTACCCACCCGACCGGATCGTGGTCGTCCCCGGGGCCAAGCCGATCATGTTCTTCACGATCATGGCCCTGTGCGGCGAGGGGGACGAGGTCATCTACCCGGACCCCGGGTTCCCGATGTACGAGTCGATCACCGCCATGGCCGGGGCCACACCGGTCCCGATCCGCCTCCGCGAGGAGAACGCGTTCCGGGTCGATCCCGAGGAGCTTGCCTCGCTGGTCACCGACCGCACCCGCCTCCTGATCCTGAACTCGCCCCACAACCCGTGCGGAAGCGCACTGACCAGGACCGACCTCGAGGCGATCGCCGAGGCCATCCGGGGCCGCGACCTGTACGTCCTGTCCGACGAGGTGTACTGGGCCATCCGGTACGAGGGAGCCCACGAGTCGATCGCCGAGCTCGACGGGCTGGCCGACCGCACCATCCTCCTGGACGGGTGCTCGAAGAGCTTCGCCATGACCGGGTGGCGCCTCGGGTTCGCCGCGCTGCCGGAGCCGCTGGTGGAGCCGTTCACCCGGCTGGTGATCAACGCGGTGTCCTGCACGGCCACGTTCACCCAGCACGCCGCGGTGGCCGCGCTCACCGGGCCGTGGGAGCCGGTCGAGGAGATGATCCGGGAGTTCCGCACCCGCCGGGACGTGATCGTGGAGGGGCTGAACCGGATCGAGGGCATCACGTGCCTGGAGCCCGCTGGCGCGTTCTACGTGTTCCCCAACGTCTCCACCCTCGGCGGCTCCGGCCGGGACCTGGTGACGTACTTCCTGGAGGAGGCCGGAGTGGCCGGCCTGTGGGGCACGGCGTTCGGTCCCGCCGGCGAGGGATACCTGCGGTTCTCGTACGCGAACTCCGTGGAGAACATCCGCGCCGCCCTGGAGGCCATCGAGGCGGCCCTGCCCGGGTACCGCGGTGGCTGACCGACCCGCGGTCCTGGTCACCCGCCGCCTCCCGCCCGGGCCCATGGAGCGGGTGGCCGAGCGGTTCGACGCCGACGTGTGGGAGGGCGAGGGGGCCATGCCTCGCGACGACCTGCTGCGACGCATACCGGGGAAGGTCGGGGCCATCACGTTGCTGACCGAGAAGGTGGACGACGAGCTCCTCGACGCGGCGGGGCCGGGGCTGGTGATCGTGGCGAACTACGCGGTGGGCTTCGACAACATCGACGTCGACGCGTGCACCCGGCGCGGGGTCCTGGCCACGAACACGCCCGACGTCCTCACGGAGACCACCGCCGACACGGCGTGGGCGCTGATGATGGCGGCGGCCCGGCGGATCGCCCAGGGCGACCGGTTCCTCCGGTCGGGGACGCCGTGGATCTGGGGGCCGGAGATGATGCTCGGCCAGGACCTCCACGGCAAGGTGCTCGGCGTGGTCGGGTTCGGCCGGATCGGACAGGCCGTGGCCCGGCGGGGGAAGGGGTTCGGGATGGCGGTTCGGTACCACGACCCGTTCCGGCCCTCGCCGGAGACGGAGCGGGAGCTCGGCGCCGAGTACCGAGAGCTCGACGAGCTGCTAGCCGAGTCGGACCTCGTCAGCATCCATGTGGCCCTCACGCCGGAGACCCGCCACCTGTTCGACCGGGAGCGGCTCCGCCGGATGAAGCCAACCGCGGTGCTGGTGAACACCTCCCGAGGCCCGGTGATCGACGAGGCCGCGCTGGTCGAGGCGCTCCGCAAGGGCGACCTGTTTGCCGCCGGGCTCGACGTGTTCGAGAACGAGCCCGAGGTGCATCCCGGCCTCCTGGAGCTGGACAACGCGGTGGTCATCCCCCACCTGGGGAGCGCCACCGTGGAGACGCGCGACGCCATGGGGTTCCTGGCCGTGGACAACGTTTCGGCGGCACTGGAAGGCCGCCGGCCGCCGACGCTGCTGAACCCCGAGGTGTGGGAGGCGAGGAAGTAGTGGGACGGCTGGACGGCAAGGTGGCGCTGATCACGGGGGCGGCCGGAGGGATGGGACTGGCCGCCTCGAAGCTGTTCGTCGAGGAGGGCGCCCGCGTAGTGATGACGGACGTGGCCGAGGACGCCGGCCGGGCCGCCGCCGGGGAG
>JBOGVU010000024.1:0-29742 GCA_050692915.1 Actinomycetota bacterium
CATGGAGGTGGCCCCGTCCCGGCGCCACAGTCGCCGCCGGTCGAAGGCGGCCACCACCCGGAGGGCCTCGGCCGAGGTCGCCACCATCACCGCGGCGGCCCGGTCCAGGGCGTCGGTCAGGTCTCCGGAGGTCCGCGGGGCCGCGAATCTCATGGGTGTGATTCTAGGACGGGGGTCTGACACGAACGCATCCGATACGCTTCCGGCCGAATGGACCCGACCCCGGACCCGGTAGCGGAGGCCGCCGAGTATCAGCGGTTCCTCCTGGCGAAGCTGGGAGACGACGACCCGGCGGAGGTCCAGGCCGCTTCCCCCTCCGCGCTTCGAAAGCTCTTCGCGGAGGCCGGCGACCGGCTCCGGGGCCGCCCCGCCCCTTCGGAGTGGTCCGTCCTGGAGACCGCGGGCCACATGCTCGACGGCGAGGTGGTGACCTCGGCCAGGTACCGGTGGATCCTGTCCGAGGACGAGCCCCGGCTCGTGGGCTACGACCAGGAGCTGTGGATGGAACACCTCCGGCACGACCAGGACGACCCCGACCAGCTGCTGGCGGCCTTGGAGGCCCTCCGGGCCGCCAACCTCGCCCTCTGGTCGCGGAGCTCGGCGGACGAGCGAGCGCGGATCGGCCTTCACGAGGAGCGTGGCCCGGAGTCCTACGAGCTCCTGTTCCGGCTGATCGCCGGCCACGACCGGAACCATCTGGCTCAGGCCCGGGACGCCCTCGGCGCCGGGTAGCGGCGCCTAGGCCACCAGGGCCTGGCAGAGCTCGGTGAACGCGGCGATGTACAGATTGATGTCGGCCTCGGTGTGCTGGACGGATATGGTCCACTGCTCCTCGTCGCCGGGCGTCATGAACACGCCCCGGTTCACCATCCACGGCCACGAGGCCTCGAACAGCGCCACGTTGCACTCGAGGAAGTCCCGGTAGTTCGTGAGCGGTTTCCGCCGGTAGGACACGCAGCCCTTGCAGCCGAGGTCGACCGCGTGGGCGGGGATACCAGCATCGTCGATGGCCCGCTGACACCCCTCGGCCAGGATCGTTCCGAGCTTGCCCAGGTACTCGTAGGCGTCGTCGGTGAGGACCTCGGTAAGTGTGGCCAGGCCGGCGGCGGCCGAGAGCGGATTCCCGTTGAACGTGCCCATGTGGGCCACGCCGGTAGTGATCTCGTTCATGAGGTCGGCCCGGCCGCCGAACGCGCCGAGGGCGGCGCCCCCACCGACGGCCTTGGCGAAGCACGACAGGTCGGGCTGGACGCCGAACCGTTCGGCCGCGCCTCCGGCGGCCACCGTGGCCCCCGACTTCACCTCGTCGTAGATCAGCACCACGCCGTGCTTCGCGCACAGCTCCTTGACCCGCTCGAGGTAGCCCGACTGGGGAAGCACGATCCCGATGTTCATCATGATCGGCTCCATGATCAGGCAGGCGATGTCCCCGCCTCGCTCGTCCAGCACCCGTTCCAGGGCCTGCGCGTCGTTGAAGGGGACCACGAGCGTGTGCCTGGCGGTGTCGGCCGGGATGCCCTTGGACAGGGGCGTGGAGGCCGGGGCCTCCCGCCCCCCGATCACGTCGGAGTTCGGGACCACGGAGAACATCACGGCGTCGTGATGCCCGTGGTACGAGCCCTCGATCTTCAGGATCACGTCCCTGCCGGTGGCTCCCCGGGCCAGACGGATCGCCTCCATGGTGGCCTCGGTCCCCGAGTTCGTGAAGCGGACCTGGTCGAGCCGGAAGCGCCGGCACAGCTCCTCGGCCAGGGCCACCGTCGTCTCGGTGGTGGCCGCGAAATGGGTTCCGGTCCGAGCGGCCCGCTCGATGGCCTCCACCACCTTCGGGTGCGCGTGGCCGACGGCCATCGTCCCGAATCCGCCGTGGAAGTCGACGTACTCGTTGTCGTCCACGTCCCAGACCTTGCTGCCCTGGCCCCGCCGGACGTAGATCGGGTAGGGGTCGTTGGCCTGGAACGAGGAGGCCACGCCGTACGGCATGACCCTCGAGGCACGTTCGTACAGCCGGCGGGAGGCCGGCGTCCGGTCGAGCAAGGCCCCGGCCTCGCGCTTGGCGATCTCCCCGGCCCTGGCGGTGGTGGCGTCGTCGTTCATGTCCCTACTATGCCGCAGCCGCCGGCGGACGTGGCATGAGGGCCTCGGGCCTGGCCCCCCGGTAGCTCCGCCGCTGCAACGCCACGCTGGCCAGGGCCACGGCCGCCCCCACCACGAAGATCAGGGTCCCCATGACGTTCACCGCCGGGGGCACCCCGAACCGCGAGGCCCCGGCCACCCACAGCGGGAACGTCGAGGTGGCCCCGGCGTTGAAGAGCGTGATCACGTAGTCGTCGACCGAGAGCGCGAACGCCAGGACGGAGGCCGCCAGGATCCCCGGGAAGATCAGCGGCAGGGTCACCGTCCGGAACGCCGTCCACGGGGTGGCCCCGAGGTCCTTGGCGGCCTCCTCCCACTCCCGGTTGAACCCCTGGGTCCGGGCCTTCACGGTCACGACCACGTAGGAGATGTTGAACATGATGTGGGCGATGAGGATCGTCACCAGGCCTCGGGAGAAGTTCACCGTCACGAACAGCGACAAGAGCGAGGCTCCCAGAACGATCTCCGGGGTGGCCAGGGGAAGGAAGATGAACAGGTTCGTCGAGCCCCGGCCCCGGAACCGATGGCGGGTCAACGCCAGGGCGATCATCGTGCCCAGGGCCGTGGCCACCACCGTGCTGACGGCCGCGACCAGGAGGGAGTTCTTGAGGGCCAGGGTCAGCTCGGGGGTGTCGAAGATGCCCTGCCAGTGTCGGAGGGTGAAGCCCTGCCACGTGAAGTTGAACCGCCCCCGGATGTCGTTGAAGCCGAAGAGCATCATGACGGCGATCGGCAGGAACAGGTAGAGGAGCGCCACGCCGGTGTAGAGGGGGAGGATCCATCCACGCCGCTTCATCCCGTCAGCTCCTCGGTCCCCAGGACCCGCGCGTACAGCGCCACGCCGACCAGGATCGCCGCCATGAGCAGGAACGAGAGGGCCGCCGCCTCCGGGTAGTCGTTGTTCTGGAGGAACTCCCGCTGGATCACGTTCCCGATCATGGTCGTGCTCGGGCTGCCCAGGTACGTGGAGTTGATGAAGTCCCCGACGGAGGGGATGAACGTGAGGAGGGAGCCGGCGAACACGCCGGGGAGCGAGAGTGGGAACGTCACCCGGAGGAACGCGATGGCCCGGCTCGAGTAGAGGTCGTCGGCCGCGTCCAGCAGGCTCTTGTCCATCTTCTCCAGGGCCACGTACAGCGGCAGCGCCATGAACGGCAGGAAGTTGTAGATCAGGCCGCCCAGGACGGCCACGTTCTCCCCCAGCACATGGAATCCCTGGCCGAGGATCCCGAGCTGCTTCAGCGTGCCCAGGATGATGCCCTCGTCCGCCAGGACGAACTTCCACTGGATCGTCCGGATGATGAAGGAGACGAAGAACGGGAGGATCACCAGGAACAGCAGGGCGTTCTTGAACCGCCCGCCGTGGAAGGCGATCGTGTAGGCCAGGGGATAGGCGATCAGGAGCGTGACCAACGTGGTAACGAGCCCGTACAGCAGCGAACGGATGATCTGCGTGTCGTTGCGCAGCAACACTTCTCCGTACACGCCGAAGTTCCCGGTGAGGCGGTAGCCCTGCTCCAGGGAGCCCTCCTGGAGGGACACGGACAGCATCGAGATCGTGGGGATCACGTAGAAGAGGAGCAGCCAGACCCCCCCCGGGAGCAACAGGAAGTAGGCCACCGAGAGCCGTCGCCGACGACGTGCTGGCCGCGGGGCCGGCGCGGTGGCTACCCCTGTACCACCGTCTGGAACAGATCGTTCCAGACCCCTTCCTCCTCCTCGTCGAGCTGCTTGTACGGGATGGTCTGTGCGTTCGTCTCCTCGGTGGGGAACACGAACCGGTCCTCCGCCAGGTCGGCGCAGAACGGCGAGCAGGACAGGTCGTCGGCGTTCGGCCCGGCCGCGTCGGCCCGGATCATCTCCTGCACGGCAGCGACCGGGGACTCGTACCACACCCACTCGGTGATGTTCGTGGCGATGCGGGGGTCGTACACGTGGTTCATGAACAGGTGGGCGTCGAGCGGGTGCTCCGCGCCGACCGGGATAACCATGTTGTCGCTCCACCGCATGCCGCCGGCCTCGGGGATCACGAACCGCAGGTTCGGGTTGTCCAGGGAGAGCGCGAAGATATCCCCGGACCAGGCCATGCTGGCCACCAGGTCCCCGCGGGCCATCCCGTCGGTGTAGTCGTTGCCGTAGAAGCCCCGGACCTTATCCCGGTTGGCGATCAGCATCTGCTGCGCGGCCTCGACGTCCTCGACGGTGGCGTCCGGTGACTGGATCCCCATCGACGCCAGGGCCAGGCCGAACGTGTCGCGCATCTCCGCGAACAGCCCCACTCGTCCGGCCAGATCGTCGGCGAACAGGTCCTCGAAGCGAACGATGTCCCGTCCGACAGCCTCGACGTCGTAGCCGATCCCGGTGATGCCGGCGGCCCACGGGATACTGTGCTCGTTGCCCGGATCGAACCACGGATCCCTGAACTTGTCCGCCACATTCGCGTCGAAGTCCGGGAGCTCCTCGTGATGGAGCCGCTCCAGGTTGCCGAGCCGGTTCATCTTGGCGATCATCCAGTCGGTCAGCACGACGATGTCCCACCCAGTGGACTGGCCCTGCGAGAGCGGCTCCCGGATCGTCCCGAAGAACTCCTCGTTGTCGTTGATCACCACGTCGTACTTCATGTCGATGCCGAACTCGGACTCGAACCCCTTGACCGTGGGGCTCCCGGTGGGCCCCTTGTCGATGTACAGGGGCCAGTTCGCCATGATCAGCTCGCCGGCCGGCTCGGGCGGCAACGGCTCGAGCCGGTCACCCTCCTGGCGACGCTGGGCCTCCACCCCGCATGCTGCCAGCAGGGCCATGGCCCCCAGGAACATCGAGCCCCGCCCGGCCCGCCGGAGCAGCTCCCGCCGGCTCACCGGCCGGTCGAGGCCGCCGAACAGCCTCTCGATCTCACCCACCGCCTGCTCCTCCCTCTCGTCCCGACACAACAAAGGTGTGTTCCGGGTGCCAGGTGAGCGTCACGGCCTCGCCCGGCGCGGGCAGCCGGTCGGTCGAGATGCCCAGGTTCTGCGCGTATACCGTCACCACGTGCCCGTCTCGGGTGGCCACGGTGTAGACGTTGCTCACCCCCACGAACGTGGCGTCCCGCACCGTCCCCTCGATCGCGTTGTCCCCGTTGGCCGTGGAAGTCGGGGTCCCGGCGGCGATCCGGATCTTCTCCGGCCGCACGCCGAGCTTGATCCTGTCCTGCGTCGCGTCGATCGAGCCGGCCGGCACCCGAACCTTCTCCCCGGAGACGAGCTCGATCGTCCGGAAGGCCCCATCCGGTGGCCCGACCGTACCGTCGAGGAGGTTGGACGCTCCCAGGAACCCCGCCACGAACTCGGTGGCCGGGCGCTCGTAGACGTCCTCGGGGGGGCCGACCTGCTCGATCCGCCCGTTCCGCATCACCGCGATGCGGTCGGACATCGTCATGGCCTCCTCCTGATCGTGGGTCACGTAGATGAACGTGATGCCGATCTCGTGCTGGAGTCCCTTCAGCTCGAGCTGCATCTGCTTGCGGAGCTTCAGGTCGAGGGCGCCCAGGGGCTCGTCCAGGAGCAGGACCTGGGGCTGGTTCACCAGGGCCCGGGCCAGGGCCACCCGCTGCTGCTGCCCGCCCGACATCTGGGTGATCCGGCGGGCCTCGAACCCGGGCATGTCCACGAGCTCCAGGATCCGACGGACCTGCCCGGGGATGTGGTCCCTGGCGATGCGGCGCCGGCGTAGCCCGTAGGCCACGTTGTCGAACACGTTGAGGTGGGGGAACAGTGCGTAGGACTGGAAGACGGTGTTCACGTCCCGTTGGTGGGGAGGGAGGCCGGCCACGTCGGCGCCGGCGAGCTCGATGGCGCCCTCGTCGGGCTGCTCGAACCCGCCGATCATCCGGAGCGTGGTGGTCTTCCCGCACCCCGAGGGGCCCAGCAGGCTGAAGAACTCGCCCCGGAGGATGTCGAGCGAAATGTCGTCGACCGCCACGACATCGCCGAAGCGCTTGATGACGCCCGCCAGGCGGACGTCGACCTCCCGAGCCGTCCCCACGAGGAGAGCGTACCCGGCGGTCGAAGGTAGCGCGCGCGAAGGAGAACCAAGGTTGCGGCTCCTTTGCGCCGCTTTGTATAGTGGAGCTTGTGAAAAGTTTCACAAGCGCCGGGACCCTGCCGGGTAGCCCCGCTCCGGCCCCCACCGATAGAATCGCCCGGCCCATGGCCCCACCGAGACGCTCGGACTGGTCGGGCTTCGGCACCGGATGGGCGGCCACGGGGACGCTCCTGGCGGGGATCCTCACCTGGGGCGGGATCGGATGGCTGATCGACCGGCTGGCCGGCACCGGCCGGCTGTTCCTGGCGATCGGGCTGGTGGTGGGGGCGGCCGGGGGCATCTACCTCGTCTACGTGCGATATGGCAAGACCGACGACTGAACCGGCCGAGCGGGTGATGGTCCGCCGGGCCCTCGTGGCCGGCGGCCTGGCCGTCCCGGTTGCCCTGGCCGCCGGGTTCGCCGTTGACGGGGGGCCAGGGGCGTGGTCGGCGATCCTCGGCGTGGTCCTGGTGGTGGCGAACTTCGCCGCCCACGGGCTGTCGCTGGCGTGGGCGGCCACGGTGTCGATCCCCGTGCTCCAGGTCGTGGCCCTGGGCGGTTTCGGGGTGCGCATGGCGGTCTTCGTGGGCGCTCTATTCCTCCTCGACAGCCAGGCGTTCTTCCGGCCGGCCGTGTTCGGCGTGGCCGCGGTGACGTCGGTGGTGGGCCTCCTCGTTTATGAGGCCCGGCTGGCGGCCCGCGGGCTCGGCGCCGGGCTCCGGATCCCCCCGGACCCCGCCGCGGCGGCCGCGGCCGAGGAGCTCCGGGCCCGGGAGGAGGCTCGATGAGCCTCCTGGCTCAGGCCCGTCCGCCGGAGCCCTTCGAGGCCCCCGGCCTCGAGCTGTTCCGGCCGCCCTGCCTGGTCGAGTGGGACGCGTTCGGGGTGCACTTCTGCGTTGACCGCGGGGTCGTGTACATGTTCCTGGCCGCGGCCATCGTCATCGTGGTGTTCGTCCTGGCCGCCCGTCACACCGGCCTGGTCCCCCGGGGCATCCGGAACCTCGTCGAGTCCGTGGTCGGCTTCATCCGCGACGAGATCGCCATCCAGGTGATCGGCCAGGAGGGGAGGCCGTGGGTGCCCTTCCTCACCTCGATGTTCACGTTCATCCTGGTGGGCAACCTGTTCGGGATCATCCCGGGCATCCAGTTCCCGGTGAACGGCCGGATCGCCATCCCGGCGTTCCTGGCCCTGCTGGTGTGGGTGCTGTTCAACCTTGCGGGCGTGCGGGCCCAGGGGCTCACCTACTTCAAGAACGCGCTGTTCCCGCCGGGGGTCCCCAAGGGGATGTACGTGCTGCTGACCCCGATCGAGTTCGTGTCCACGTTCCTGCTCCGCCCGTTCACGCTGGCCGTCCGGCTCCTGGCGAACATGATGGCCGGGCACCTCATCCTGGCTATCTTCTTCCTGGGGACCGCTTACCTGCTGGCCCAGCCGAGCACCATCCCGTTCGCCGTCCCGGCGTTCGCGCTGTCGGTGGCGCTGGTCGGCTTCGAGATCCTGGTGGCGGTGCTCCAGGCATATATCTTCACGATCCTAACCGCCGTATATCTCGCCGGGGCCGTCCACCCCGAGCACTAGGAGGGAAGAGCTATGGGAGAGCTGCTCTCACAGGTCGGGGCCTTCGTGGCCCAGGTCGAGGGCGACGTCGGGGCCATCGGCAGGGGCCTGGTGTTCGGACTGGGCGCCATCGGGCCCGGCATCGGCATCGGCTACCTCGTCGGGAAGGCCGTGGAGGCCATGGCCCGGCAGCCCGAGGCCGCCGGGATCGTCCGGACCACGATGTTCCTGGGTATCGCTTTCACCGAGGCCCTGGCCCTTATCGGGTTCGTCCTGACGTTCATCATCTGAGGGGAGGCGGGCATGGAGCTCGAGGTGCTGGGCCTGCCGGAGACCCTGGCGCAGGAGGAGACTCAGACGGAACAGCCGGTCGAGGAGGAGGAGCACAACCCGATCCTCCCCGAGGCCGACGAGCTGATCTTCGGCTCGCTGGCGTTCCTGCTCGTGTTCGTGGTGCTGGCTCGGTACGCGTTCCCCAGGCTGAACCAGGGGCTGCGCCAGCGCGAGGAGAAGATCCGAGGGGATCTCGAGGGGGCCGAGGAAGCCAGGAAGGAGGCCGAGGCCTCGCTCCAGCGGTACGAGCAGCAGCTCCAGGAGGCCAGGGCAGAGTCGGGACGGATCATCGAGGAGGCCCGGAAGACGGCCGACTCGATGAGGCGGGACCTCCTGGCGAAGGCCGAGGAGGAGTCCCGGGCGGTGGTGGCCCGAGCCCAGGAGGAGATCCGGGCGGAGCGAGATCGAGTCATCCAGGAGCTCCGGGGCCAGCTTGCCGAGTGGTCGGTCGACCTGGCCGGCCGGGTGGTGGGGGCCAGCCTGGACAAGCGGCGCCACCTGAAGCTCGTGGAGGAGTACATCGACGAGGTGGCCGGGATGGGCGACGGCGAGCCCCGGCGAACGAAGCAGAGGAGGAAGACCGAGGGTGGCTCGTAAGGAGCAGGTCCGCGGGTACGCCCAGGCCATGTTCTCCGTGGCCGAGGCCGAGGACGCCCTCGACGAGGTGGAGGACGAGCTGTTCCGTTTCGCCCGCGCCCTGGAGCGGGAGCACGGCTTCCGGGACGCACTGACGGACCCGGCGCTTCCCTCCGACCGGAAGCGGGCCCTGCTGACGGAGGTCCTGGGGGAGCGGGTCAACCCGGTGACGGTGAACCTCCTCGGCTTCATCGTCGAGCAGGGTCGGGCTCGGGATCTCGGGGCCATCGTGGACGAGCTGGTGGCTCTGGCCGCGGAGCGGCGGCAGTCTGCCGTGGCCGAGGTCCGGACGGCCGTCCCCCTCGACGCCGCGCATCGTGACCGGCTGGCCGAGGCGCTGGAGCGAGCCACCGGGAGGAAGATCGAGCTGAAGGTGGTGGTCGATCCCACCGTGGTCGGCGGGGTGGTGGCCAGGATCGGCGATCAGGTGATCGATGGGTCGGTCCGGCGGCGGCTGGAGCTGGCCCGAGAGCGACTGAGCGAGGTGTGACCGTTGGCGGAACCGGCTGAGCAGTTCATCGATCCGAAGGACATCGCCAAGGCGCTGCAGCGCCACGTGGAGTCCTTCCGGCCCGAGACAGAGCGGGAGGAGGTGGGCCGGGTCACCGAGACCGGAGACGGCATCGCCCGGGTCCGGGGCCTGCCGGGCACGATGGCCAACGAACTCCTGGAGTTCCCGCACGAGGTCCTCGGTGTGGCCTTCAACCTGGAGGAGGACGAGATCGGCTGCGTCCTGTTCGGCGATCCCGAGGGGATCGAGGAGGGATCCGCGGTCAAGCGCACCGGCCGGATCCTGTCGATCGGTGTCGGGGACGGCCTGCTCGGCCGGGTCATCGACCCCCTGGGGCGGCCCATGGACGGGAAGGGCGCCATCCGGACGGACACCGACCGGGTCCTGGAGATCCAGGCGCCGTCGGTTGTCATGCGGCAGCCGGTCAACGAGCCGCTCCAGACCGGCGTCAAGGCCATCGACGCCATGACACCGATCGGCCGGGGGCAGCGCGAGCTGATCATCGGTGACCGGCAGACCGGGAAGACGGCCATCGCCGTGGACACCATCATCAACCAGAGGGATGCCTGGGCCACCGGCGACCCCAAGAAGCAGGTGAAGTGCGTCTACGTCGCCGTCGGCCAGAAGGACTCAACGGTGCGAGAGGTGCAGGAGGCCCTGGACTCGAACGGGGCCCTGGAGTACACGGTGATCGTGAACGCCCCGGCCTCGCTCCCGGCGTCGTTCAAGTACATCGCCCCCTACTCCGGCTCGGCCATCGGCCAGCACTGGATGTACGCCGGCCAGCACTCCCTGATCGTCTTCGACGACCTGTCGAAGCAGGCCGAGGCCTACCGCGAGGTCTCGCTGCTCCTGCGGCGCCCGGCGGGCCGGGAGGCGTACCCGGGAGACGTGTTCTACCTCCACTCCCGGCTCCTGGAGCGGTGCGCCAAGCTCTCGGACGAGGAGGGCGGGGGCTCCCTGACCGGCCTGCCGATCGTGGAGACGAAGGGCGGCGACGTCTCCGCGTACATCCCCACGAACGTCATCTCCATCACCGACGGGCAGATCTACGTGGAGAACGACCTGTTCTACGCGGGCGTGCGGCCGGCCATCAACGTGGGGATCTCCGTGTCCCGGGTCGGTGGGAACGCCCAGATCAAGGCGATGAAGCAGGTGGCCGGGCGGCTCCGCCTGGACCTGGCCCAGTACCGGGAGCTGGAGGCGTTCGCCGAGTTCGGGTCCGAGCTGGACAAGGCGTCCCAGGCCCAGCTCGAGCGGGGTGCCCGGGTGGTGGAGATCCTGAAGCAGCCCCAGTACCGTCCCATGTCGGTGGAGGATCAGATCATCTCGATCTACGCCGTCACTAACGGCCACCTCGACGACGTCCCGGTGGACGACGCCAAGCGGTTCGAGGAGGAGCTCCTCCGGTACATGGAGACCCGGCACCCGGAGGTGGGCCGGCACCTGGCCGACCGGGGAGACCTCCCCGACGAGATCGAGGCCAAGCTGAAGGAGGCCATCACCGAGTTCAAGCGGGGGTTCCAGCCCTCCCAGGAGGCCGGGCCCACCACGGCCGGGCCCGGGGGCGGCCCGATCGACGAGCGCCGGGAGGACGTCGGCTGGGAGCGGATCGGGGAGCCCGAGCCGGACGAGGAGGAGTCCGAGCAGGAGGCCTTCGAGGAGCGGGCCGGGCCCGTCGGGGACACCGACGTCCAGCCGCCGGGGTAGCCGATGGGCGCCCGACTCCGCCAGATCCGACGCCGGATCCGCTCGGTTCAGTCGACCATGAAGATCACCCGGGCCATGGAGCAGATCGCTCTGGCCCGGATCGCCAGGGCGCAGCGCCGGGTCGTGCAGATCCGCGCCTACGCCGTGCGGCTCACCGAGGCCATGGAGGACGTGGCCCGGCAGACCGGCGCCCTGGTCCATCCCCTGCTCGAGGAGCGGGAGCCGGCCCGGCGGGCCGCGGTCCTGGTCATGACGTCCGACCGCGGGCTGGCCGGCGCGTACAACGCCAACGTGCTGCGCCGGGCCGAGCGGCTGTTCGGCCGCCTCCGGGGGGATGGGATCGAGCCGGTCCTGTTCGTGGTGGGCCGGAAGGGCCAGAGCTACTTCCGGTTCCGGCAGACCCCCATGGAGGAGACGTGGTCGGGGTTCAGCGAGGTGCCCTCGTACCCGGACGCGGAGCGGATCGCCGAGCGGCTGATCGGGGCGTTCCTGGACGGTCAGGTCGACCAGTTCCACGCCGTGTACACGGACTTCCGGTCGGCGTTCACGCTCCGGCCGGTGGACCGAAGGTTCGTGCCGATCGCTCCCGAGGAGGTGGCCGGCGACGAGGCCACCCGGGGGCGCCCCCGACCGGAGTACATCTTCGAGCCTGGGCCCGCGCAGCTGCTGAACGCCCTCCTCCCCCGGTACGTCACCGCACTCATCTTCGCCGCGCTCCTGGAGTGCGCAGCCTCGGAGAGCGCGGCCCGGCGCCGGGCCATGAAGGCGGCCACGGAGAACGCGGAGGACCTGATCCGCCGGCTGACCCGGGAGGCGAACCAGGCCCGGCAGACGGAGATCACCACGGAGCTGATGGAGATCGTCGGCGGGGCCGAGGCGCTCCGCCAGGCGTCAGGAGAGTGATGATGGCTGAACGGGAGAACGGTCGAGCCCCCGGCAGGGTCGTGCAGGTGATCGGGCCGGTGGTGGACGTGGAGTTCCCCCCGGAGTCCTTGCCGGAGATCAACACCGCCCTCGAGCTGGACCGGACCCTCGAGGACGACACGCAGACCATCGTGTGCGAGGTGGCCCAGCACATCGGGGAGTCAATGGTGCGGGCCATCGCCATGAAGCCGACCGACGGCGTGGTCAGGGGCTCGGCGGTCCGGAACACCGGCGTGCCCATCACCATGCCGGTCGGCCCCGAGGTTCTGGGCCACGTGTACAACGTGCTGGGCCAGCCACTGGACGCTGACTCGGTCGAGGCCGAGGACCGGTGGCCGATCCACCGGGACCCGCCGTTGTTCGAGGACCTGGAGCCGAGGACCGAGATGTTCGAGACCGGCATCAAGGTCATCGACCTCCTGGAGCCGTACGTGCAGGGCGGGAAGGTGGGGATGTTCGGCGGCGCCGGCGTGGGGAAGACCGTGATCATCCAGGAGATGATCCACCGGGTGGCCGAGCAGCACGGCGGCGTCTCCGTGTTCGCCGGCGTGGGGGAGCGGACCCGGGAGGGGAACGACCTGATCCGGGAGATGACCGAGACCGGCGTGATCGGCAAGACCGCGCTGGTGTTCGGCCAGATGGACGAGCCCCCCGGCGTCCGTCTCCGCGTGGGCCTGGCCGCGCTGACCGTGGCCGAGTACTTCCGTGACGTCCAGCGCCAGGACGTGCTGCTGTTCATCGACAACATCTTCCGGTTCGTCCAGGCCGGCTCGGAGGTCTCCACGTTGTTGGGCCGGATGCCCAGCGCCGTGGGGTACCAACCCACCCTGGCCGACGAGATGGGGGAGCTCCAGGAGAGGATCACCTCGACGAAGGGGCGGTCGATCACCTCGCTGCAGGCGATCTACGTGCCGGCCGACGACATCACCGACCCGGCCCCGCACACCACCTTCGCCCACCTCGACGCCACCACGGTGCTCACCCGGTCCCTGGTGGAGCAGGGGATCTACCCCGCCGTGGACCCGCTGGACTCGACGTCGAGGATCCTGGACGCCCGGTACATCGGCGAGGAGCACTACGCGGCGGCCCGGCGGGTCCAGGAGATCCTCCAGCGGTACAAGGACCTCCAGGACATCATCGCCATCCTCGGCGTCGACGAGCTGTCCGAGGAGGACAAGCTGATCGTGGCCCGGGCCCGGAAGATCCAGCGGTTCCTGTCCCAGCCGTTCTTCGTGGCCGAGCAGTTCACGGGGATCGAGGGGAAGTACGTCCCGGTGGCGGAGACGATCCGGGGGTTCAACATGATCGCCGAGGGCGAGCTGGACCACCTCCCCGAACAGGCCTTCTACATGGTCGGCGGCATCGAGGAGGCCATCCGGCAGGGCGAGACCCTGGCCAGGCAGGGGGAGTAGTGGCCACGCTCCGGGTCACGGTGGTCTCGCCCGAGCGGGAGGTGTTCTCGGGCCAGGCCGACATGGTGGTGGCCCGGGGGGTGGACGGTGAGGTGGGCATCCTGGCCGGGCACGCCCCCATGCTGATCGAGCTGGCCATCGCCCCGGTCCGGCTCCTCGAGGAGGAGCGCGAGACCGGGAAGGTCCTGGTCGACGGGGGGTTCCTCCACGTCACCCCCGGCCAGGAGGAGACCCGGGTGGACGTCCTGGCCGAGCACGCTCTCCTGCCGAACGAGGTTGATGCCGAGGCCGCCCGGCGGCGGGTCCGCGAGCTCCAGGAGCGAGGCGAGGCCGAGGCCGAGGTCGAGCTGGTCAGGGCGCTGATGCGCGCCGAGCACGGCACCGGCTGAACGCGGAACGGCCCCCGGGGCATCCCGGGGGCCGTTCCTCGGATCCTCTCCGCTACCTGATCGCGTTGACTTGGGTCTGCGGGTTCAGCATCGGCAGCTTCTGCGCCGTCGCCCTGGCCTTGTCGCTCAGGAGGAAGATGTCGAGGCCGCGAGGCGTACCGTTGGAGTAGATGAGGCCGTTGTACCAGTACGAGGACCAGGCGTTGGCCCCGTCGGGCACGTAGTAGCCGACCTCGGACTCGGCCTCGCTGGCTCCGCCGATCAGCTTGTCGACGTCCACGATCGTCGTCCCACCCGTGTACGCGGATGACACCAGGATGTTCTTACCGTCGCGGCGCGGGATGAAGTTGAAGTTGTGCATCGTGCACGTCGTCGTCACCGACCGAGGGATCTTGAAGCTGGCCAGCTCCGTGGCGTCATCGGTCTCGACGAACCAGATCCGGCCCTGATTGTCCTCGGGGTCGACGCAGCGAGCGGCGCCACCGCCGCCCGACTCGTCCCCGAAGGCTACGATCGACCCGTCCCAGCTGAAGGACGCCGAGTGGAACAGGTCGATGTTCTCGGGCTTGATGTTCTCGTTGTCGTACCGCCACATGAACTCAGGGCTCGCCGGGTCGGAGATGTCCCAGAGCTGCCCCTCGGTCAGGCACGCCGAGGCCGCCAGGCCCAGCTCGACGAACACGCTGATGTCGTGGCAGGCCCTGAACGTGAAGCCGAGATACGTGCCCCACTCAGTGCCGGGGTCGAGGTTGTAGGCCGAGACCGTCGCGGCGGTTGGGTTCGACACGGGCACCTCGATGATCGAGATCTTGTTGTGCCCGTCGCCGGTCTCCAGGCTCCGGCAGTTCGGCCCCTGGGCCCCGCCGCCGAGCGGGTAGGACGACACGTAGACGTACACGGTGTCTCCGTCGGGCACCAGCGTGTGGGTGTGTGATCCGCAGTCCGTGGAGACGGAAGCCAGGTGCACCGGCGCGGCGGGGTTGCTGACGTCGAAGATCCGAACACCCTCGAACATGCCCGGGGTGCTGGCCGTCACGTTGGTGCTGTTGCAGGCGCCGCTCGACTGCGGGGCGTCCACCGACTGGAACAGCAGGCCGCCGTAGACCGAGACGTCGCTCTGGGACCCGTTGCACCGGAAGTCCGAGATCACGACGGGGTTCTCCGGGTCGGACACATCGATCACCCGGAATCCCTGGACGAAGCCCGCGTAGACCAACTTCCCCTCGAACGCGAGGTCCGTTTGCGTCGTCGTTCCGGCCTGCCTGGGAACGTTCGCCAGCAGCTTGACGTTCTGGCTGTGCTGGTCCGCGTTGTGGCTGGCCCCGGCGCCCGGCCCGAGAGCCACCAGTCCGGAGGCTAGGAGGGCCGCCAGTCCAGCCCTGATGGATCCTCTCATCCGATTCACTCCCTTCTCGACCTGCGACGGGAGAACCGGCCCCCGGTGGTTCCGGGGGCCGGTTCCGTACGTGCTCTGGACCCGCGATCAGTCCATCGTTTGCGGGTTCAGGTGGTCCACCAGATGCGCCTGACCAGGCTTCTGGACGATCGTCCGGTACACCACCATCCCCCGTGCCATGGCGTTGTTGGTCACCCCGTCCGACGCGTAGACGGGGATGCCGGGCCCCGTCTTGAACATCGGCCCCGTGTACGGGTATGCGGACCAGGTGCCGGAGTTCCGCACCGGGTCGTAGTGCGCGACCTCCTTCAGCCGGGTCGCCTTGGTGAAGTCGATCACGTCGACTCCACCCGTGTACCAGGCGTTGACCAGCAGGTCGCGCTGGATGCCCATGACCGCCATGCCCATGTGCGACGAGCAGTACTCGCCGGGCGCCGACGACGGCCGCAGGTCTCCGACGGAGAACTCGCTCAGGAAGGTCCCCTCCATGTCGGAGAAGAACATCCTTCCGGTCTTGTGGGTCCCTCCAGTCGGGTTCCACGGGCGGGCCTGGTACGTGGTCATGGGCGGGCAGCCACTCCCGAAGGACTCGTCGACCCAGTTCACGACCTCGGCCTCGTTGTCGAACATCACCGAGTGGAAGAAGTCGACCGCTCCGGGGAACTGTCCCGTCCCGCCAGACGTGACTTTGTCGTCGCCGATCGAGATGGGGTCGGCCGTGTCGGGGATCCCGTTCTCGTCGAT
The DNA here is from genome assembly GCA_050692915.1 of Actinomycetota bacterium. GTDB lineage: Bacteria > Actinomycetota > UBA4738 > UBA4738 > CALAEC01 > CALAEC01. Next base: position 15,813 of record JBOGVU010000024.1, read on the forward strand.
CTCCCACACCTGGCCCTGCTCGGCGCAGGCGGCGCCGGCGAGGCGGTGCTCCACGTGGACGACGATGTCGTGGCATGCCACCGCGGCCGGCTCCAGCACGCCGGGCGCGCACAGGTTCCGCTCGCACCAGTCGATCCGGCCGTCCGGGTCGCCCGGGTAGGAGATCTCCGGCTGCACGTCGAGCTCGTTGGCCGCTGCCAGGTTCCCGAACGGCACGTCGACGATCTGGATCACGCCGTGCAGCGGGTTGGCCGGGCTCCCCGGGTCTTCATCGTACGGGTTCGCGGTGTTGGCGAACTCGGTGTCGCCGCACGTCGGCCCCGGCCGCAGCGGGTACGAGGAGACGTAGACGAGCAGGCCGCTCCCGTCGTCCTTTGGCCATGCGGTGATCGTGTGGGCACCGCAGTCGGTGTAGACCGCCTTCACCTGGGTGATGGTGGCGAAGGGGTCGGCCGGGTCGTCTGACATCTCGAAGACCCGGACGCCCTCCCAGCCGACGGGGTCGGCATGGGCCGTCCGAGGAGCTCCGCACTCCGGTGCGGCCATGGTGCGGTCGACCGCAAGCAGGAGCAGGTCGGCGACGCCGTTGCCGTCCCGGTCCCAGACGATCGGGTCGGCCTGGAGGCCGTCGCACTTGAAGTCCCTAACCAGGCTCGGCTCCGCCGGATCGGAGATGTCGAAGATCCGGACCCCGCCGTCCGGCGTGGCGTCACTCCCGCTGTAATAGCCGGAGAACGCGTGGTTTCCCCAGAACGCGAAGTCCGAGTTGGTCCTGCCGTTCGGGGAGTCGAACTCAACGGACATCTTCTCATGGGAGTCCTCGTTATGGTCGGCGCCCGCCGGCAGGGCCAGGGTCGCCAGCCCGGTCGCCAGTACGCCCGAAAGGATCAATCGCGCTGACCGTCGCATTCAGTCACCTCCATGACAAATCCGGATGGCCCCGGAGCCCATGCTCCGGCGGCCGGAAGTCTCTGGGTGGCTCTTGGGCTCGCGCATCACCTCCTTCGTGACGCCCGCTCCCTGGGGGGAAGGGCGTGACCGGCCACAAGTCTAGAACGGACCGCGCTCCGCAGGCAAATCGGCCGTCCCCCGTGTGACCGACCTGCCTGAGAATGGGGAACGGAATGAGAATGGGGAACGGAAACGGACGCCTACGACCTTCTCGCACTTTCTGGTTGTGTCCTCGCCGGGTCCGCCCACGCAGACGTCCCGGCCGGGACCGCCGATGAGCACGTCCTTGCCGGGGCCACCATTGAGCCGGTCCCGGCCGCCCTCGCCGATCAGCCGGTCGCTCTGCTGCTGTCCACGGAGCCGATTCCGGCCGGGCCCGCCACACAGCCAGTCGTTCCCAGCGCCCCCGGAGACCAAATCGTTGCCGCCCAGCGCCTGGACGACGTTCGGCAACGTTGTCTCCGACCAGGATGTCAGGGACCGAGGTACCGAACTGGTCGACCGCCGCTCCCTTACAGGTGGGCGGGGTCTGGGGGGATGACGTTCATCTGCGTCTGCGGGTTGAAGAACGGAAGCTCTACCGTGTTCTCAGCCCTCGCGTCGTTGAACGCCAGCGTGTCCAGTCCGCGGCCCTCGTCATTCGCGTAGATGAACCCGTTGTACCAGTACGAGGACCACACGTTCGAGGAGTCAGGGTTGCTCTGTGCGTCGAAGAACCCGATCTCCGCGGTCTTGGCGGGATTCGTCATGTCGGCGACCGACGTCCCACCCTCGTACCAGGCCGAGACCAGGATGTCTCGACCGCCCGTCTGGGGAATGATCATGTAGTTGTGGGCCGTGCAGATCTGCCCGGCCGGCTGTGCCCAGGGATCTTGAACGACCCGAGCAGGATCAGCGACGTGTTGTAGAACCACATCCTCCCCTGGAGATCGTTCGGATCCCGGCACCGGTCACCTCCGCCCCCACCGGCCTCGTCCTCGAAAGCCAAAGTGGTGCCGTCCCAGGAGAACGTGACGAGTGGAGGAACGCGAACACCTTCGAGATCCGGCGGAAGGGCAAGACGAAGAAGGCAAAGGGATGAAGGGGGTGAGGACGTGAGGGGAACCAAGCGATACGTGGCCGTTCTGCTGGCGGGGTCGGTGGTGCTCGGGTCGTTCGGGGTGGCCACTGCGGCAACCTCCAGGGTGAAGGCCAAGGGCGAGAAGTGGAAGCCGCTCCACACCTACATCGTGCGGAACGACACGGTCCGGTGGACGAACCCGACGAGCAGGGTCCATGACCTGAAGGCGTACGGGGGCGAGTGGTCGTTCAAGACGATCCTCGACCCGGGGGAGTCGGCGGAAGCGGAGGTTCAAGCAGCGGGAGACGTTCAAGTACCGCTGCGTCAGGCACTCCGGCATCGTCGGCGGCAAGTGCCAGGGCATGTGCGGCCTTGATCCACGTGACCTGAGGACGCCGACAGCGAGAGCATGAGGAAGGGCCCCCGGATCGCTCCGGGGGCCCTTCGCCTGGTACCGAACCGCGGCTAGTCCTTCTTCGGCTTCTTGCCCGTGTAGTCGAAGATGTACAGACCGAAGTCGCGGTCGCTGGCCAGGACCAGCGGGCGCTGCCCCTGACCGATCCCCGGGTGGCTCGGATAGCCGTGACCGGCGAACTCGTCACCGATGGGGAAGACGCCCCAGAAGTCATTGCCTCCCTCATCGATGAACCGGCCCACCTCGGTGATCCCGTTCTTGCCGAACTCGGCGACCCTCAACCCGGTGTCGTAGTAGGAGAAGTACGCCAGGTTGATGCCCGGCCGCGGGTCCGTCTTGACCTCGTGGACCGAGAGGGTCCCGAACCCGGAGGCGAAGCTCTCGTTCAGCGACTCCGGTATCGCGTATGCGTCGAGGATCGGCAGGTTGGGGTCCGTGGCGTCGTGCAGGTTCACGTAGCCCCATCCGTCGAACTCGCCCGATGCTCGGTAATCCTCACCCAGCGTGCCCACCGGGATATCGGTGCCTTCCGGCCCGGTGTACTCCGGCGGATCGTTGAAGAGGAGGTGCATGGCCCGGTGCCCGAAGCAGATCGCGGGGATCTGTTCGTCGTAGTCGTGGCCCTGCCCTCCGCAGGCGAACCCGTCGACCAGGATGCCGTTCCTGGTGCCGCCGTGGCTCTGGCCGATGACAACGGCGTCGTAGCCGAGGTCCTGGCCTGCGGCCACCTTCGTGGAGAAGAAGCAGGCGCCGCGGGAGAAGACGACGGTCTTCTCCTCCCCGGGATCTGCCGGGATGGCGCTGGCCGGCGGCGGGGAGGGCTCCCCGGGCACGGCGTCCGGCCCGGCGTTCGGGCCGGCGTTGATGCACCCGCGTCCTCCGAAGACCGTGGGTCCGTTGATCTCACCGCCGGGCTCGTTGGCGACGGGCGGAGTCCAGCCGAACTCGCCGGCCCCGTACGCGCCGGAGTTAGGTCCGGTGGTGATCTCGAAGAGCATCCGGAACGGGCCGAAGTCCTCGTCCGTCGAGATCAGGTACTTGTTGTTGCTGCTCCAGTACGACTCGTGGCTGTTCCCCTCCGAGATCTGGAAGCCGGTGAGGGGGTCTGGGCTCAGGTAGTCCGAGTCCCCGACGAACACCGGGTTGGCCGGGTCGTCCACGTTCAGCAGGATCTGTCCGGCGTCCCAGTAGGAGACGGCCAGGAAGTCGTGCCCACCGATCCGCTTGAACTGTAGGTCGTGATGGTTGACTGCGTCCCCGTTGGCCAACGGGGCCTGGGCGGCCGGCCAATCCTCCAGTCCGGTCTCCGACACGATGACCGGAGCGGCCGGGTTGGTGATGTCGACGATGTCGACGTCCTTGAACGGAGAGCCGAACGCCTCCTCGTTGTCGACCATCACGGCGTAGGCCCGGTTGCCCTGGGTGAACCCCTGCACGCTGTGGATGCTGTGATAGGTCCCCGTGCTGAAGAGGAACGGCGTCGGCACGGCGTCGCCGAACTGGTTCAGCTTGACCGGGTCGGATGGGTCGGTCACGTCCCACAGGGACATCCCCAGCACCGTCGGGGTCGCCGAGGAGCAGGCCTCGTTGTTGTGCACCAGGAGGTCGCCCTGGAAGAACGGCGTGTTGACCTCCATGATGTGGATGCCTTCCCCGGGGAACTCACCCGGGTTCGCCTGGAGGAATCCGATACTGACGGGGTTCTTGGGGTCCCTGATGTCGACGACGTGGACGCCGCCGGCGCTGGGGCACTCCGCCGCCCTTGGATCCCGAGCGTTCAGATACGCGAAGCCCTTGAAATAGCCGACATCGGCGATCGCACCCGGCTGCTCGGTCAGCTCGAGCTTGGACACGAGGTCGACTTTGTGCTGGGTGGCGGGCAGGTGCCCGGTCGAGGGCCCATGTTGCCCGGATCCGATCGCGATGTCGTCACCCTCGCTGCCGTCGAACGCGGGGTGCTTCCCGATGTCGGGGTGGTCGGCCTGGGCGATCCCGCCGACGGCCATCACCATCGCGAGGGCCATTAATACGGTGAGATGTCGCTTTCGCATTCTCCCTCCTCGTGCTTTCGAGGTCAGTCGCGGGCTGGGTCCGTGGGTGCGGGCCATGACAGACGCCGGCCCCGAGTGGCTCGGCGTGGGGAACTGTCCCTGGGTGCGGCACCACCTCCTCGAAGCGGCCGCGCTCTGCGGTCGGATTGGTATCTTGACCAGGGGCAGCCGCAAACTTCAAGTCGGGCAAAGCGCGCGTTTCGCCCGGGACCGAGGCCCGAGGACCGCTTGCCGGAAAGCGAGAGGGCCGGCCGTGGCGGCCGGCCCTCTCGGCGCTGTGGGGTGCCCGTCTATGCCGGCAGGGCCCCCGTGAACCGGAAGATGAACAGGCCGAAGTCCCGGTCGCTGGCCAGCACGATCCGGTCGCCGTTCTGATCCTCGGCCAGGGCCACGCCCCAGAAGTTGTTCCCCTTCGGGTCGATGTAGTGGCCCAGCTCCTGGGGGTTGCTCGGGTCGGTGATGTCGACCACCCGGAACCCGCCGGCGTACCAGGAGAAGTACGCCACCTTGTCGTCGTCTGGGCCTGGGCCGCCCTCGTTCGGGTCGCCCCTGGGCACCTCGACCTCGTGGACGGTGAGGTCCCCGAAGCCGATGCCGAAGTCCTCGTCGGCCGTCTCCGGGATGGTGATCTGACTGACCTCGGTCGGGGCGGTGGGGTCTGAGGTGTCGAACACCCGGGTGTAGCCCCATCCGTCGAACGTCGCGGTGATGTCGACCTCGAATCCGACCTCTCCGATGTCAGGTTCGAGGTCATCCGGATCCCCGGCCGGGTACGGCAGGGTGAAGTCGGGCGTGCGACCGAAGAGCTCGTGCATCGCGGTGTGGTTGGTGCAAACCGCCACGATCTGCTCGTCGGTGGGGAACGCCCCGAACCCGCAGTTGGGCGGGTCATCCGAGGCAGCATCCCCGAGATGGCGGGAGGTCAGGATCACGGCGTCCCAGCCCTGATCTGTGGCGTTATCCGCCTTCTCTCCGGGGAAGCAGGCTGCCTCGGTGTTGTCCGGGTCGTCGACAGGCCCCCGCTGGAGCACGATGATCTGCTCCTCGCCGGGGTCGAGCGAGCCCGGCGGGATCACCGAGTCCGCCGACGGGATCGGCGTGGAGGTCCCGGGGCAGCCGTAGCCGCCGTACGCCACCGGACCGTTCAGCCGGGTGTCCGGAAGGACCGTCACCGGAGCGCCCCCGACCGCCACCGTGGGGTAGGTCTCGGGAGCCCCCGGCCCCGTCACCCGCGTCAGCGGGCTGGTCCGGTAAGAGTCGAAGTCCTCGTCGGTCCCGACGAAGACCGTGCCGGTGCTGTTCCACTCGCCCTGGTGGGCGTTGCCCTCGGGCGGGCAGGCGGTGGGGACGATCTGGTCGCAGTCCGGATAGTCCGTCTCCCCGACGATCGTCGGGTTGGCCGGATCCGTCACGTCCACGTCGACCCACCCGGCGTCCCAGTCGGACACCATGAGGTGCCAGGAGCCGTCGGGGAACTGGAGGACGTCGAAGTCGTGCGACGTCTTTAGCTCGCCGTGCCCGTCGACATGCACGCCGGGCAGCTCCGTCTCGGCGACCAGCACCGGGTTCTGAGGATCGGTGATCTCGAACAGGTCGACGTCCTCGACCTCCTCGTTGTCGATCGCCGCCACGTACGCGTCGCCCTCACCCGTGTCCCAGGCGATCGCACTGTGGGACTCGTTGGCCCGATTGCCGTGGACGTCGAAGTCCCCGAACGCCTGCACCAGACGGACCGGGTTGGTTGGGTCGTCGATGTCGTAGATGGTGATCCCACCCGGGTTCTGCTTCGGGTTGGACTTCGCCAGGCACCACTCGTTGCTCACCACCAGGATGTCACCGGTGTACTCGGTGGTGTCGATGTGGAGGGCCTGGATCCCCTCTGTCTGATACCCGGTTCCGCCGGCGTTGAGGAAGCCGACCTTCGTCGGGTTGCTGGGGTCACTGAAGTCCACGATGTGGACCCCGCCGGTCTGGCACTTCGCCCCCCAGTCTCCGAGGTAGGCGAAGCTTCCCAGCGCGGAGACGTCGGAGATGTCACCCTCCTGGTTCGTCAGCTTCCGCTTGCCGACCAGCTCGACGTTCTCGACCGATCCGGGCAGGTGCCCGGTCTCGGGCCCGTGCTGGGCGTGGGCGTGGTGGTTGTAATAGAAGTCGTCCCCGGCGACGTCGCTGCCGGGGGGTGGCCTCGTATGTGCCGACGCGCTGGGTACCAGCATGGTCGCGGCCAGGCTGGCCGCCGCGACCAACGGCATGAACCATCGCTTCCTACGCATAAATCTCTCCTCTTGATCAGGTGACACGAGCGAGGAACGTGGACGGCAGACGGGCTGCCCCGCCGCGGGTCACGTTTCCGTTCCGTGGGCTGGGTACGGGGAAGGCACCACCTCCTTGTCGGCCGTTGGCCGGACGCGCTCATTCCCCGGTCTGTTCTTGGGCATACCGGCGAGGGCGCGGTCCTTCGGAGCCTCACTACTATCAGATGAGATTCGCCAAGGCACCCCAGGGACCGCTCATAAAGGGGGGAGCGCCTCAGGGCGGTGGGCGCAACCCGGCGAGAGTGACCGCAACCAGCCGACGGACCGCGGACTTGGAAGACAGGCTGCTCGCTGCGCCGAGCGCGTGGAGACAGTAGCTCGAGAGCTCGTCGGGCGATACATCATCCCGGAGGTCGCCGGACTTCGCGCCGTCGGTCACCAAGTCTCGGATCATCCGGCGGAGCTGCCGCTGCGCTCCGGCGACCTGCTCATCTCGATGCAGGAACGCGGCGAGGTCAGTGTCTTGATGGCCGTGGGAGTCGCGGGAGATCAGAGCGTAGGCCTCCAGCACGGCTTGGAGCCGCTGCCCGGCACCCTCGGCCTGGTCCCGAACGGTGGCGAGATACTCCAGATGGCCGGTGATCTGCCGTTGGTGCCAGGCAGTCAGGATGGTCTCAACGTCTGAGAAGTACTTGTACAGCGTGGCCCGCCCGATGCCGGTCTCCTCGGCGATCTGCGACATCGTCACCAACCGCAGCCCGTGCTCGGCGACCAGAGCCGCCGTGGTGTTCAGGATCGCGTCACGCACCTCGCGGCGGTGCGCGTCGATCGTCTTGCTCCAAAGTCTGGGCACGGGCCTAAGTATACATGGCGTCCCTGACAATACACTCTGGGTTGACACTAGACAGCGTGTCTCGTAACCTTGCTGATCCGGCTTAGACAGGAGGAGACGCCATGGCTGACGCAGGCGACACCCGGCAGGGAACCAGGTCACCGGCCGGCATGCCACGCTGGGTGAAGGTGTTCCTGATCATCGCCGTGGTCCTGGCTCTCGGGTTCGTGGTTACCCGCTTGGCCGGCGTCGAGCACGGCCCCGGACTCCACACTCCACCCGTGCAACACAGCCCCTAACACGTGCCTCGGCCGTGATCATGTCACCCGGTCTCCGCAAGTGTGCGCTCGCCACGCACATCACGTTCTCGGTCGGTTGGATCGGCGCGGTTGCCGCCTACATAGCTTTCGACGTTAACGCTGCGACCAGCCAGGACGCTCAGACGCTGCAGACTGCCTATCTCGCGATGGAAATGATCGCCCGGTACGTGATCGTCCCGTTGGCCTTCGCCTCGCTGCTCACAGGACTCGTCATATCACTGGGGACTAAGTGGGGGCTGTTCCGGCACTACTGGGTTCTGATCTCTCTCCTCCTGACGGTGCTTGCCACGCTGGTTCTGCTGGCTGAGACGCGGACGATCGGTTACTTCGCAGATGTGGCATCAGGTCCGACAACGTCCGTTGACGATCTCCGGGCGCTGGGGAGCACCCTGGTCCACTCCGTTGGGGGCATGGTGGTGTTGCTCGTGATCTTGGTGCTGAATACGTACAAGCCCCAGGGACTGACCGGATACGGGCTACGCAAGGAACGAGAGCGGCGCGCGGCAGCCAAGCGGCAGACCGAGCGCCGATTTGACAATCCCGGCCCATTGGGATAAATGCGGAGGAACCCGGAGCAACGCCCGCCTGTTTCCGAGCGAGCCTCGAAGGAGGAACGAGCATGCAACGGATCCGTTTGGCTCTGACGTTGACCCTGCCCCTGGCCCTGCTTGTCCCGGCCTCGTCGGCTCGCGGGGACGAGACCGTCGGGCCCGGAGGGGGAACCCCCGGGACATCATCCAACTTCGAGCTTGTGGGCCACGAGCCGCTCTTCGAACGTGGCATGAACGCGGCGCTTGCCTTTCACGATGGGTTCGTCTACGTGGGCAACCGCACGGACGGATCGAGCCGGTGTGGGCTCGGCGACCCACGACGCGAGGAGCTCGGCCTGGACGCCTGCCCGCACATCCACCCGGGCGTCCTGGTCGTCGACGCCACGGATCCGTCGAGCCCCACGGTGGTGAACGAGATCGGTCCCCCGCTCGCCGGGAACGTCAGCGAGACCACCCGGGAGCTCCGGGTGTGGCCCCGCGAGGACCTCCTGATGGTCCTGTCGTTCACGTGCAGCTCGTTCATCCACTCCTGCTTCCCCGGTTCAGTGACGCCCAGGTTCAGGTTCTTCGACGTCTCGGACCCGGCCAACCCGGACTTCATCTCCGAGTGGATCCCCCGGCAGGAGAACGGCCTCATCCGAACGCCGCACGAGTTCTACCTGTGGGAGGACCCCGCGGATCCGGAGCGAGCCCTGCTGTGGCTCTCCACGCCGACGACGAACCGGAATCCCGTCAACGCGAACCTGATGATCGCCGACATAAGTAGCGTCGCCGAAGGGGAACAGCCGACGTTGCTGGCCCAAGGCACCTGGAACGACCAGTTCCCGGTCATGGGGAACGTGGCCCTCCACTCGATGACCCCGACGGTGAACGGCCGGGTCACCCACCTGGCGTACCTGTCCGGGTTCTTCCTGGTCCTGGACACCAGCGAGGTGGCGGCGTCGAACCCCCCGCCCGGCCAGGTCATCTCGCTGAACGACGACCTGCTCACACCGGTCGATCGGAGGCCGACGTGGGACAACCCGAACCCGGGCCACTCGGCGGTGCCGTTCCCGGGCCGGCCGTTCGCCCTGATCACCGACGAGGTGTACGGTACGTTCACCGCCCCGAGCTTCGGCTGCCCCTGGGGCTGGGTCCACACGCTGCAGGTGGCCCAGCCGAGGAGGCCGCGGATCATGGGCGAGTACCGGATCGCGGAGAACTCGTGCCCGGCCCCGACCCAGGCGGACCAGGAGCGCAGCGCGTACACGGCACACAACCCCACGCTGACCCGCAACCTGGCCCTGATCACCTGGCACTCCGGCGGGCTCCAGGCTATCGACATCGAGGACCCAGCACACATGCAGCAGGGCGGGTGGTTCTCGCCGACGCCCCTGCCGATGGTTGCGAACGAGGACCCGGCGCTCAGCATGGGGACCAACAAGGTCGTCATGTGGAGCTTCCCCATCGTGAAGGACGGGCTGATCTACGTGATCGACCTGCGGAACGGCCTGTACATCCTGCGCTACACCGGTCCCCGGTCCGGTGAAGTGTCGGGGCTCGACTTCCTGGAGGGGAACTCCAACCTCGGCGACGCGGTTCGCTTGGCCAAGTCGGCCGGTTAGCGAGGAGCTCACCTTCGCCTGACGAGATCTCCGGGCGTGAGATCCGCCGTTGCGCTCGTGACGTATCAACGGATAGAGTCTGGCTCGCTCGACCGATCGGGAGGAAGCCGTGCGCAGGCCTTCGACCCGTTCGGGGGCCTTCCCCCGAGCGTACGTGTGCTCACCAGCCGATAGGCACTCTGCCCGTGATCCTCCAGGCTCGTGACCGGATCGAGTCGTTCGCTCGAGGAGAGACGAGAGGAGAGAGATCCGTGAGGAAGATTCGATTTACCACCGTCCTGCTGGCGTCGGCGGCCGTGATCGCGCTGGGCCTGCCCGCCGGAGCAGGGCATACCACCGACCCGAGAACGGACAACCTCCATCCGATGGGGCACATCGAGGAGCCGGCCAGCCTCCTCAACCCGGCCGTGGCGAACCCCGACATCCACACTGACATCGCCTTCTGGGGCAAGCTCGCGTTCCAGGGCAACTGGGATGGATTCAACATCCGGGACATCTCGGCGCCCGGAAACCCCAAGCAGGTGTCCCGCACGTTCTGCAACGGAGACCAGGGCGACATCGTGGTGTGGGAGGACGTCCTGGTTCGCTCGTGGAACACCAACACTGGCCCAGCAGGGAACACGTGTGATGGTGAGCCTGTGGCGGCGGGCTTCGAGGGGCTGCACGTGTTCGACATCAGCGACCTGTCCGACCCCGAGCTCGTGGCCAGCGTCGATCTGCCGCAGGGATCGCACACGGCCACGGGGGTGCCCGACCCGGCGAACGACCGGCTGCTGATCTACAACTCGGCGTCGAGTGGAGCCAACCCTGGGATCGACATCGTGGAGGTTCCCCTGGACGATCCGGCGAGCGCCAGCTTCGTGCGGTTCGAGCCGGCCGGCCGGAGCTGCCACGACATCGGAGTGATCCTCGGTGACGCGATGCTCGCGGCCTGTGCCGGAGGGGACGGCTTCACGCTGTGGGACATCTCGGCCGACCTAGAGGATCCGGTGCAGATCCACTCGCAGGTCGTGCCGACCGTCACGATCGGTCACTCCGCCGCCTTCAGCTTCGACGGCGACACCCTGATCTTCGGCCACGAGCCTGGCGGGGGCGTCGCCGACCAGTGCAAGGAGACCGATCCTGTGCTTAACCGGTCGTTCTTCTTCTACGACACCGATGACGCCACCGACGACGGCACCGCCATCGGTACCCTCCAGGGGACATGGACGCTGCCGCGGCCCCAGTCCGACGCTGAGAACTGCAGCCTGCACAACCTCAACGTCGTGCCGCTCCGGAGCGGCCGTGACGTGCTGGTGCACGGGTCGTACCAGTCGGGAACGAGCGTGGTGGACTTCACCGATCGGGCGAACGCGACCGAGCTTGCCTGGTCCGACCCGCCACCGATCCCGGTGACCTTTGCAACTCCGTTCTGCCAGCCGCCCGGATGCGAGCTCGGCGGGGTGTGGTCCTCGTACTGGTACAACAACTTCATCTACGAGACCAACATCACCGAGGGGCTCAACATCTTCCGGTTCAGCGGGAACGAAACGGCTGGAGCAAGGCGCCTCGGCCACCTGAACCCGCAAACGCAGGAGTTCTCGCTCTAGGCGTCGCGGGAGCCGTGCTGTGGGGGGTGGGCGTCGCCCGCCCCCCACCGCGCTCTTGGTCGGCTCCAGGTTCCCAGGCCGAACCGCGCGTAGAATCGCCGGGTGGACCGGCTGCTGATCACGGGGGGCCGCCGCCTGGCCGGGGAGATCCGGGTGGGCGGGGCCAAGAACTCCGCGCTCAAGGTCATGGCCGCGGCGCTGCTGGCCGAGGGCCGGACGGAGCTCCGCAACGCCCCCGACATCGTCGACTGCCGGACCATGACCGACGTCCTGGCTCGCCTCGGCGCGGGGGTGGAGCGGCGCGATGACGCGCTCACGATCGACGCGTCCGGACCCCTGGAGCTCGAGACCCCCTACGAGCTGGTGCGGCGGATGCGGGCCTCGATCCTGGTCCTGGGGCCGCTGCTGGCCCGGACCGGCCGGGCCCGGGTGGCCATGCCGGGCGGGTGCAACATCGGCCGGCGGAAGATCGACCTCCACATCCGGGGCCTGGAGCGGATGGGCGCGGAGTTCTCCTACGATCACGGCTACCTGGTGGCCGAGGCGCCCACCCGCCTCCAGGGCGCGATCCTGTCGCTGGACTTCCCCAGCGTGGGGGCCACCGAGAACTTGCTGATGGCCGCGGTGTCCGCGGCCGGGACCACCGTGATCGAGAACGCCGCCCGCGAGCCCGAGCTCCAGGACCTGGCCGATTTCCTGGTGGCGATGGGGGCCCGGATCGAGGGCGTGGGCACCCCGACGATCGAGGTGGAGGGCGTCGAAGAGTTCACGCCCACCGTACACACCGTCATACCGGACCGGATCGAGGCCGGCACGTTCGCCCTGGCCGCCTGCGTTACCCGCGGCGACGTTACCCTGGGGGGGGCCAGGGCCGATCACCTCGACCTGGTGCTGGCGAAGCTCGACGAGGCCGGCGCCCGGATCTCGGTGGAGGAGTCCGGTGTCCGGGTGACCATGGACGAACGCCCCCGTTCCGTCGACCTGGTGACCCTGCCGTACCCGGGGTTCCCCACGGACCTTCAGCCCCCGATCATGGCCCTCCTGGCCGCGGCCGAGGGCACCAGCATCATCACCGAGAACGTGTTCGAGTCCAGGTTCATGTTCGTGGACGAGCTGAACCGGATGGGGGCGGACATCCGCACGGAGGGCCACCACGCGGTGGTCCGGGGCGTGGATCGGTTGTCGTCGGCACCGGTGCGGGCCCTCGACCTCCGGGCCGGGGCGGCGCTGATCCTGGCGGCCCTCGGGGCCGACGGCGTCACCGAGATCGCCGACGTCGGGCACGTGGACCGCGGGTACGAGGACATCGACTCGAAGCTCTCCGCCCTCGGGGCCGAGGTCGGCCGGCAGCCCTCGCTCCAGCCAGCGTTCTCCCCGTGAGGGGAGCGGGCGCCGCCCTCCTCCTGGTCCTCCTCCTGCCCGCCCCGGGGTCGGCGCAGGAGTCACCCGACGACCGGGCGCTCCTCTTCCTGGTGGAGGGACTCACGTACGAGGGAGCGCTGGCCGACCCGGCCATCGGGGCGCTGGCCCGGGCCGGGGGGATCGGGCTGATGACGAACGCCGAGCGATTCACGCCGCCCGACCCCCTGCCCGGCCTGGTCGTGTGGAGGCTGCAGGCGGACACCGCCGGCCGGATCGCGGACGTCCTGGGGGAGGTCGAGGGGGAGAAGGTCCTGGTGATCGCGACCGGCGCGGGGACGGCCGGGACCGCCACGCCGATCGTCCTGGCCGCCGGGCAGCCCGGCGACCTGCTGGGCGCCGCTGGGGAACCGTCGGGGCTAGCATCCGACACCACCCGACGCGGCGGCGTGGTTTCGAACCTGGACGTGGAGCCCACCATCCGCCGCTTCCTCGGCGTCCCCCTCGGCGAGGCGGCCGGGTCACCGATCCGGGTCGAGGGTGAGGCCCCCACCGGGTTGGCCGAGCGGTATGGGGAGTGGCGCCGTTCGGCGGCGCCGGTCGGCCTGGCCGTCCTGATCTTCGCCCTGGCCTCGCTGGCGGCGGCGTTGGTCTTGGTGATCGGGCCGTGGACCGGGGCCGGACGGATGGTCTCGCTCTGGGTTCTGTTCTCCACGGCCGTGCTGGTGGCCCTGGTGCCCACCGGCCTCCTCCCGGACCTCAGGCTGCCCCTCGTGCTGGCGGCGATCGCGCTGATTGCAGGGCTCCTCACGGCGGGCGCGCTGGCCGCCGGGCGGCGGAGCACGACCCGACCGGTCGCCCTGGTGGCCGGGACGGGGCTGGCGCTGGTGGTCGTGGATGCCGCGCTCGGCTGGCCCACGGGGCTGACCCCGCTGCTGGGTGG
>JBOGVU010000025.1:0-29091 GCA_050692915.1 Actinomycetota bacterium
CACCAGCGTCACCCCATAGGCCACCCCGCCGGTGGAGTGCTTGTCGACCTTGGGCCTGGACACGCCCTCGAGCGGGAGCGTGATCCCCGAGTCGACCATGGCTCTGGTCAGCGCCACGGTCTCCTCCGTGTCCAGCCCCCGGATGAACGCGGCCATCAGGAACGCCGCGGCCAGGTAGTCGGGGACCTCGTCCTTCGCGTAGCCGAGGACGACGGCCCGGATCTCCTCCTCCGAGAGCGGCCGGCCGTCCCGCTTGCGGGCCACCACGTCTCGAGGGTCGGGCCCGGCCACGGTCAGCCCACCCCGAGCTCGCGGGAGAAGGCCGTCCCCGCCAGCCCGTCGGAGCCCACGCCGAACAGCGATGCCACGGTGGCTCCCAGGTCGGCGAACGTGTCCCGGACGCCGAGGTCCACGGCCGGCCGGCCGGCCAGCGCGCCCCCGGCCACGAGCACCGGGGTGTGCTCCCTGGTGTGGTCGGTGGATACGTCGGTGGGGTCGCAGCCGTGGTCGCCGGTGAGGAACATGAGGCCCTCCTCGACGGCGCCCACGAGCTCCGGGACCCGTCGGTCGAAGGCCTCCACGCACCGAGCGTACCCCTCGGCGTCGTTCCGGTGCCCGTACTTCGTGTCGAAGTCGACCAGGTTCGTCACGACCAGTACATCGTCCTCCCGGCCCAGATACTTCACCGTGAGATCGATCCCGTGGTGGTTCGACTCGGAGTGCTCGGCGTCCGTGAGGCCTCTCCCGGCGAAGATGTCGGGGATCTTCCCCACCCCGAACACCGGGATGCCGGCCTCCAGGACCCGGTCGAGGTAGGTGGGGGCGAACGGCTCCACCGAGAAGTCCCGCCGCTCGTGGGTCCGGGAGAACGAGCCCGGCTCTCCCACGAAGGGTCGAGCGATGACCCGGCCCACCCGGTGCTCGCCGTCCAGGATCTCCCGGGCCAGCCGGCACCACTCGTACAGCCGGTCCAGCGGGACCACGTCCTTGTGCGCGGCGATCTGGAACACGGAGTCTGCGCTCGTGTACACGATCGGCCGCCCGGTCCGGACGTGTTCCTCACCGAGCGCCTCGATGATCTCCGTGCCGGACGCGGCCACGTTCCCAAGGGCCGGGAGCCCCACGGCCCGCTCGAACGGCTCGATCACCTCGGGGGGGAAGCCGTCCGGATACGTCGGGAACGGGCGCTCCACGACGAGCCCGCAGATCTCCCAGTGGCCGGTGGTGGTGTCCTTACCGGCCGAGCGCTCCCGCATCTTCCCGTGCGCGGTGCCCGCCTCGGCTCGCGGCTCGATCCCGGGGGCGTCGGTCAGCAGGCCGAGCCCGAGCCCGGCGAGGTTCCGGGCCCGGATCCCGCCGACGGCCCGCGCGGTGTTCCCGATCGTGTCCGACCCGCCATCGCCGTACGCCGCGGCGTCGGGGGCCTCCCCCACCCCGAACGAGTCACACACCAGCAGGAGCACCTTCATCCGGCGTTCCTCCGTGCCGGCCGCCGTCGAGCACGCGGGTGGGCATCGAAGTACACCTCGCGCAGCCGGTCCTTCGTCACGAGCGTGTAGATCTGGGTCGTGGCCACGCTGGCGTGGCCGAGCAGCTCCTGGACCACCCGGACGTCCGCGCCGCCCTCGAGCAGGTGCGTGGCGAACGAGTGACGGAGCATGTGCGGCGTGACCCGCTTCCGGAGGCCCGCCCGGCCGGCCATCGACTTCACGATGTTCGTGCACCCCTGCCGGGTGAGCCGGCCGCCGCGCTGGTTCAGGAACAGCGCACCCCCCGAGCGCGAGGCTGTCAGCGCGGGTCGGCCCCGGACCAGGTACGCCTGCACGGCCCGGACGCCGTACCGGCCCAGAGGGACGAGCCGCTCCTTCGATCCCTTGCCCACCGCCCGAACGCTCCCCTCATCGAGGTCGACGTCGTCCACGTCGAGCCCGACGAGCTCGGAGATCCGGAGGCCGGCCCCGTACAGCGTCTCCAGGATGGCCCGGTCCCGGAGGCTGACGGGGCTGCCGTCGTCGGCGGGGGCGCCCACGATGGCCGCCACCTCGTCGACGGTCAGGGGCCGGGGGAGGTTCCGGGGCACCTTCGGCCTGGCCACGGCCTCGGCCGGGTCCGCCTCCGACTCGCCCTCGCGGACCAGGAACCGGTGGAACGACCGGACGGCCGCCAGAGCCCGGGCCACCGACGCCGCCCGGTACCTCCGGCCGGGGGCGAACTCCGTGCGGGAGAGATGAGCCACGAACTCGCTGATGGCGGGCTCGCCGGCGCGGACGGGATCCGCCACTCCCCGCGACCGGAGGAAGTCGAGGTACCGGGCCAGGTCGCGCCGGTACGCGTCGATCGTGTTGCGGGCCAACCCCCGCTCCACGGTCAGGTGGTCCAGGAACCGGCCCACGGGATCGGCCAGCCCCACCACGATCAGTCCGCCACGCCCGGGATCAGCCGGGACAGCGCGGTGCCCTCCATCCCGTGCGCCTCGGCCACCGGCGGGCTCGTCACGGCGCCGCGGTAGACGTTCATCCCCCTGGCCAGGACGGCGTCGCGCCGGGCGGCCTCCTCTAGCCCGTGGGTGGCGATCTCGACGGCGTACGGCAGGGTGACGTTCGTGAGCGCGTACGTCGAGGTCCGGGGCACGGCCCC
This sequence comes from Actinomycetota bacterium, assembly GCA_050692915.1. Classification (GTDB taxonomy): domain Bacteria; phylum Actinomycetota; class UBA4738; order UBA4738; family CALAEC01; genus CALAEC01. The sequence continues at coordinate 2,638 of JBOGVU010000025.1, forward strand.
GGGCATGTTCCCCACCCCGTAGTGGACCACACCGTGCTCGACGTACGTGGGGTCCGAGTGCGTGGTCATCCTGATCGTCGCCACGGACCCGCCCTGGTCCACGGAGATGTCGACGATCACCGTGCCCGGTCGCATCGAGCCCACCATCTCCTCGGTGACCAGGACCGGTGCCCGGGCCCCCGCCACCAGGACCGCGCCGATCACCAGGTCGGCCCGCTCCACGTGGTGCTCGATGGCCGCCCGGTTGCTGGTCACGGTGAGGATCCGGCCCTTGTGGATCTGGTCCACCATCCGCAAGCGGTCCACGTCCCGGTCGATGATGATGACCTCGGCCTCCATCCCCGCGGCGATCCAGGCGGCGTTGGAACCGGCCATCCCCGCCCCGAGCACGACGACCCGGGCCGGGTGGACGCCGGAGACGCCGCCGAGCAGCACCCCCCGGCCGCCGCTCTCCCGCAGGAGGTAGTGGGCGCCGACCTGTGGTGCCATCCGGCCGGCCACCTCGCTCATGGGAGCCAGCAGCGGGAGGCGCCCATCGGGGAGCTGGACGGTCTCGTACGCCACGGCGGCCACCCCCCGCTCGACCAGGACCTCGGTCAGCTCCCTGCTCGCCGCGAGGTGCAGGTACGTGAACAGGACCTGGCCCTCCCGGAGGAGGCCGTGCTCCTCGGGAACGGGCTCCTTGACCTTGAGCACGAGGTCGGCGGAGGACCACACCTCCTCGGCCGATCCGGCCAGCTCCGCGCCGTACTTGACGTAGGCCTCGTCGGGGATCGAGGAGCCCACCCCGGCGCCCGACTCGACCAGGACCCGGTGGCCGGCCACCGAGAGCTCCCGAACGCCCGCGGGGGTCGCGGCGACCCGGTACTCGTTGTCCTTGACCTCGCGGGGGATCCCGACGATCACGCCGCCCTCCTCGCCGCCGGAAGGATACCCGAGCGCTAGCTGGCGGCGGCGGCGCGCTCGGGGGCCCGACGACGGGCCGCGGCGGCTCCGACGAAGTCCCGATACAGCGGGTGGGGGCGGGTGGGACGGGACTTCAGCTCCGGGTGGAACTGGCCGGCCACGAAGAACGGGTGCCCGGGAAGCTCGATCATCTCCACGAGCCGTCCGTCGGGCGACGCTCCCGAGAGCACCAGGCCGTGCTCCTGGAGGACGCGGTGGTAGGCCGGGTTGACCTCGTACCGATGGCGGTGCCGCTCCTGGACGACCTCCGCGCCGCCGTAGATGGCCGAGGCCAGCGTCCCGGGCACCAGGTGGCACGGCTGGGCCCCGAGCCGCATCGTCCCGCCCATGTCGGTGACGCCCTCCTGTTCGGGCAGGAGGTCGATCACAGGATCGGCGCAGGTCGGATCGAACTCGCTTGAGTTCGCCCCCGGCAGCCCGCCCACGTTCCGGGCGAACTCGATCACGGCGCACTGGAGGCCCAGGCAGATGCCCAGGAACGGGATGCCTCGTTCCCGGGCGAACCGGACCGCGTCGACCTTCCCCTCCACCCCGCGGACGCCGAACCCGCCGGGCACCAGCACGCCGTCCACGTCGGCCAGGATCTCCTCGACCTCGCCCGAGATGAGCTCGTCGGAGGCCACCCACCGGATGCGGACCCGGGCCCCGTGATGGAACCCCCCGTGCCGGAGGGCCTCGATCACCGACAGGTAGGCGTCCCGGAGATCGATGTACTTCCCCACGACGCCGATCGTGACCGGCTCTGAAGCCGACCGGATCCGGGCCACCAGGGCCCGCCACTCGGTCAGGTCCGGCGGGTCGTCCCCCAAGCGAAGGTGCCTGGCCAGGTACCCGTCCAGCCCCTCCTCGTGGAGCACCAGCGGTACTTCGTAGATCGATTCCGCGTCGACCGCGGAGACCACGGCCTCGATCGGCACGTCGCACAGCAGCGAGATCTTCTCCTTCAGGCCCCGGCCGATGGGCCGGTCCGACCTGCACACGATGGCGTCGGGCTGGATTCCCAGGGACCGGAGCTCCTTGACCGAGTGCTGGGTCGGCTTCGTCTTCAGCTCCCCGGTGGGGGCGATGTGCGGCAGCAGCGAGACGTGAACGAACGCGCAGTGGTCCCGGCCGACCTCGTTCCGGAGCTGGCGGATCGCCTCCAGGAACGGGAGCGACTCGATGTCGCCGACCGTTCCCCCGATCTCCACCACCACCAGCTCGGCGTCGGCGGCCTCGGCGATCCCCCGGATCCGGGCCTTGATCTCGTCGGTGATGTGCGGGATGACCTGCACGGTCTTGCCCAGGAACTCCCCCCGGCGCTCCTTGGCGATCACCTCGGAGTACACGGCGCCGGTGGTCACGTTCGAGCCGCGGTGGAGGCTCTCGTCGGTGAAGCGCTCGTAGTGGCCGAGGTCCAGGTCGGTCTCGGTCCCGTCGTCGAGCACGAACACCTCGCCGTGCTCGAAGGGGTTCATCGTGCCGGGGTCGACGTTGATGTAGGGGTCGAGCTTCTGCATCGTGATGCGAAGCCCTCGGTCCTTGAAGAGCCGGCCCAGGGAGGCGGAGGTTATCCCCTTCCCGAGGCTCGAGGCTACGCCCCCGGTGACGAAGATGAATTTCGTCGTGTCAGCCACCGGGATTCCACTGTACCAGAATGCGGGGGCGGGGTGGCCCGGTTCGGCTCACGTTCGCCGGCCCAGGTGGTCGAACCATCGCAGCGGGGGCAGGGCGTCCACGACCCGAGAGATCGTCACGGTCTCCGCCGCCACCTGGAGGAGCACGGCCGTCGAGGCCGCCACGACCACCCATGGGGTCGGGAGGATCGCCGCCAGACCCGCGCCGGCCACCAGGCCCAGGGGGTTCGACCCGGCGTCCCCGAGCATGCCCTTCTCGGACAGGTCGAACGGGAGGACCCCGAGCGCGGCCCCCAGCGCGGCCCCGGCCACCAGGCCTATCCCGGTCTCCCCCGCAGCCGCGAGGACGGGGACGAGCACGACGATCCCCCACTTCGCGGAGCGGCCCGGCCGGACGTCGAGGGCGTTCCAAAGGTTGGCCGAGGCCGCCACCAGGACCGCCGCGGCCGTTACCCTCGCCGGGCCGCCCCCGATCACCAGCGCAACCCACACCCCCGAGCCGATCCCCACCACGAGCTTCAGGACCCCGGTGGTGGGCCGGCCCCGGAGCAGCCCGCCCAGGTGGCCTCGGAACCCCCGCTCCGCCCCTCCCCCGAGGAGGTCGTCGAGGAGCCCCGCGGCCGCCACCAGGGCCACGGCGGCGATGGTGACCGCCTCCACGGGCCGGAACCCCCCTCCCTCCAGGGCCCGTGTGGCCAGGGCGCCCACCAGGAGGCCGCCGACGAAGGCCACGCCCAGCACCGCGGGCACGCTCCGCCCCGCGTGGTTCACCCTGGTGAGCCGGGCCGGGGCAACCCGGATCCCGAGGAGCGCCAGGAGGCCGCCCGCGGCGGCCCCGATCGCCACCGCCTCGGCAGACGAGGCCCACGTCATCGGAACGCTCGCGGCAGGGCCGCCCGGAGTAGGTCCAGCCCCTGACGGCCCCGGTGGACGAACCCGGCCACGTCCCGCCCTGTGGGGGCGTGCCGCATCGCCACCGGCACCTCAAGGACCCGGAACCCCGCCCGCACGGCGTCCACCGTCATGGCCACCTCGACGCCGAAGCCCGGAGCCAGCGGCCGAACGGCTGCCAGGCAGGCCGCGGTCAGGGCCCGCTGGCCGGAGAGCGGCTCTCGGGCCCGGAAGCCGCAGAGCCGCCGGATGGACTCCGCGGCGGCCCGCTTCACCAGGCGGAAGCCGCCGTGCCGGGGCTCGCGGGGCAGGGCCCCGATGGCCAGGTCCGCGCCCCCGGAGCTGACCGCCTCGAGGAGCACGGCCCCCTCCCGGGCCGTGGGCCCGAGGTCGGCGTCCAGGAGCAGGTAGACGTCGGCCGGGGCGATGCGCGCCAGCGCCGCCTCCAGGGCGCCCCCCTTCCCCTCTCGGCTCGGCCCCACCAGGACCCTGGCGCCGGCGGCCCTGGCCTCCTCCGCGGTCCCGTCACCGGACGACCCGTCGGCCACCACGACCTCGTCCACGCCGGCGATGGCCCGGATGGCCCTGACGGTCTCGCCGACCCGGCCGCCCTCGTTCCGGGCCGCCACCACCGCCGCCACCCGCATCCGTCAGAGCTCGGGGAACGATCGGGTGGCCCCGTCCTTCACGCCGTAGTGGCCGGCCACCCCGTCCACGAGGTCCTCGATGGCGACCACCATCCCGATCTGGCCGGGCATCTGGTCGAGGTTGTCCTGGGTGGCGATCCGCGAGACCAGGTCCCCGTCCGACCGGATGAGCGAGACGAACGCGGGCTCCTCCTCCTCGCCATCCACGGGCTCCCCCGCCGCCACCGTGGCCTCGTCCCGGGCCAGCTCCTCCACCAGCGGGACCAGGAAACCCTCTGGGTTCAGGGCGGATCCTGCCGGCCCGCCTGCCACGGCCACCACGACCTGGCCGGGACCGCCGAGGCTGCGCAGCTCGGTCTCATCGAGGAGGCGGCCCTCGTCGATGAGGAACCCGCCCCCCAGGAGCTCCTCGAGGATCTCGTTGCCGGCCGTGCCGAACGCCAGGCGCTCGGCCAGGAGGGCCGCGGCCTGTGACCGGAGGTCGTCCGCATCCTCGGACCCGGTCATGCCGAGGATCTCCGCCAGATCGGCCCGCTCGCCCTCCGACCGGAGAGCCATCCGGCCGGTGAGGAAGATCGGCCCCACCACGTCCTCGGGCGTGGTGGCCGCGCTGCGGAGGGCCGCCAGCAGGCCGTCGATGCTCCCGTCGTCGGTCCCGTCCTGGGCGATGACCAGGACCCGGGACCCGGCCAGGCGCCCGGCCAGCAGGGGCTCCCTGGCCTCCTCGCCGAAGGCCGCCCACAGGTCCCGGAGGGCCTGGAGTTCCGCCACCTCCTCCCGGATCCCGTCGAGCTGCCCGGACAGGTCCTCGGTCCTGTTCTCGAGCTGGGCCACGATGCCGCGGTTGATCACCGTGGTGCCGGTGAGGACGCCCAGCCCGAGGGCCAGGAACACCGCCACCAGCGAGATCAGGTGGAACCGGAACGAGATCACGGGGTGATTCTAGGGCCGCCTAGAACAGCTGGCCCAGCCGGAACAGCAGCTGGCGGCCCATCTCCACGAGCTGGCGAAGGAACAGCTGGAGGGGCTCGGACACCGCCACGACCGCGATCATCGAGAAGAGGGCCGCACCGACCAGGAGGGCCATGTCCCGGCCCCGGACCCGGCCCCGGTACATCCGGGAGACGCCCTTCGCGTCCACCAGGATCTCCCCCACCCGCAGCCGGACCAGGAACGAGCTGGCCATCCCCCGGCGGCCCTTGTCCAGGAACTCGCGGAGGTTGCCGTGGCTCCCCACGGCCACGATCAGGTCTGCGCCCTTCTCGTGGGCCAGCAGGTAGGCCAGATCCTCGCTGGTCCCCGAGGCCTCCACGTCCTTGTGGGATAGCCCCAGGACCTCCAGGCGGGCCCGTCCGGGCGCCGCGCCGCCCGGATAGGCGTGCAGCACGATCTCGGCGCCGGCCCGGAGCGCCGCCTCGGAGACGCTGTCCATGTCCCCCACGATGACGTTGGGCCGGTACCCCTGCTCCATGAGGGCGTCGGCGCCTCCGTCCACCCCGACCAGGACGGGCTTCACGTCCGAGATGTACGGGCGGAGCGCGGCCAGGTCCTCGCGGAATCTCGTCCCCCGAACCACGACCAGGACGTGACGGCCGGAGAGGTCGTGGTCGAGCTCCGGCATCCCGCCGCCGCCGAACAGCAGGTCCCGCTCCCGCTGCATGTACTCGAGGGTGTTCCGGGCGAAATCGTCGAAGCGCTCCGCCAGCCGGGTGCGGGCCTCGTCCATGGCCCGGATCACCGACTGCTCCGTCTGCCGGACCCCCACGCCGACGAGCTCGCCGTCGGCCATGATCCTGTCGTCCTTCACCCGGAGCCCGGCCCCCTCCTTCACCTTCTGCATCAGGAGCGTTCCCACCCCGTCGATGAGTGGGATCCCCGCTCGGACCAGGATCAGGGGGCCGAGGTTCGGATACCGGCCGGTGATGGACGGGCTGGCGTTGACCACTGCGGCCGCCCCCCGGGCCACCAGGCCTTCGGCGGCCACCCGGTCGAGATCCTCGTGGTCGATGACCGCCACCTCGCCGGGCTGGAGGCGGACCAGCATACGCTTCGTCCGCGCGTCGACCCGCGCGGCGGCGTCCTCACGGACCCGGCGCCAGGCCAGCCTCAAGATCCATCACCTCAAGGCGAGCGTACCCCGGCCGGCCGGCCGGAGGCTCATCCCTTCTCCCGGGCCGCCTCGGTCAGGAGTTGCTCCGCGTGGGTGGCGGCCTCATCGGTGGGCATCCCCGAGAGCATCCGCGACAGCTCGTCCACCCGGCCGGCATCGTCGAGCGCGATCACCGCCGCCGTTCCGCGGTTCTTCGTGACCCGGAAGTGGCGGTCGGCGAAGCACGCGATCTGGGGGAGATGGGTCACCACCAGGACCTGGCGCGTCCGGGCCAGCCGGGCCAGCCGCCGGCCCACCGCCACCCCGGCCCGACCGCCGATCCCCGCGTCGACCTCGTCGAACACGAGGGTGGGGACGTCATCGAGGTCGGCCAGGACCGTCCGGCACGCCAGCATCGTCCTGGAGAGCTCGCCCCCCGAGACCACGGCGCCGAAGCGCTGGGGCTGCTGCCCGGGTCCGCCCGAGAACATCAGGACGGCGGTCTCCGCGCCGTCGGGGCCGAGCGCCGGCTCCTCGGCGAGCCGGGCCTCCACGGTCGCCCCCTCCATCCCCAGATCCCCCAGCTCCCGGATCAGGCCTTCCGCGAGCCGGGGGGCGGCTCCGGCCCGCCCGGCGGACACCCGGCCGGCCAGCTCGCCGCACTCTGCCTCCAGGCGTTCGACGGCCTCCGCCAGCCGGTCTCGCTCCTGGCCGGCTCCCTCCAGGGCGGCCAGCCGGCCTCGTGCCTCGTCGAGGTACGCCAGGACCCCGTCCTCGCCCTCGCCGTACTTCCGCTCCAGGCCCCGGATCGCGGCGATCCGGTCGCGGACCCCCTCCAGCCGGGCCGGGTCGAGCTCCACGGCGTCCGCGGAGTCCCGGACCCCGGCGGCGGCGTCGGCGACCTCCTCGGCCAGGGAGGCCAGCCGCCGGGCCAGCTCGCCAAGCCCCACGTCGATCTCGGCGGCTTCGGCCACCGCGGCCGCCGCCATCCGGACCGCGTCCGCTCCCCCTCCGTCCGCCGAAAGCGCGGCCACGGCCGCGGCCAGGCGCTCGCGGATCCCCTCGGCCCCTGCGAGCCGGGCCTCCTCCGCCTGGCGCTCGGAGACCTCGCCCGCCCGGAGCGAGGCCGCCTCGATCTCCCCGACCTGGTACGCCAGCAGGTCCTTCTCCCGCTCCCGCTCGCGGGCCTCGCGGTCGAGGCGGTCGAGGGCGGCCCGGGCCTCCCGGAGCGAGGCGTGGGCGGTCCGGTAGCGGTCCACGACCCCGAGGTGCTCCCGGCCGGCGAAGCGGTCGAGGAACGCCAGCTGGGCCGAGGGCCGCAGGAGCCGCTGGGTCTGGTGCTGGCCGTGCACCTCGACCAACCCCTCACCGAGCGCCTCGAGCGTGGACAGGGGGGACAGCTGGCCACCGGCCCGGGCGGTGCTGCGCCCGTCCGTGCGGAGGACCCGGGCCAGGATCAGCTCGCCGTCCTCGGCCCACTCCGCCGCCGCGAGCACCTCGCGCACGTCGAAGCGCGCCTCGATCGTGGCCCGGGAGGCCGCGCGGCGGACCATCCCCGCTCGGGCCCGCCGGCCCAGGGCCAGGCTGAGGCCCACCGTGACCATGGTCTTCCCGGCTCCGGTCTCACCGGTCAGGACGGACAAGCCGGGGGCCGGCTCCAGGGTGACGTCCTCGATGACGCCCAGGCCCGCTATGTGGAGCTCGAGGAGCACGGGGGGAATCGTACCGCCGCCCACCGACGCGAATCCGGGGCGGGTGGTTGCTTCATGGCGGGTGGGGTACAATTTCGGGCGGAGGCGGACGCAAGTCCCCTCCACCCCCTTTCCCCGGCCCCCGGGCACACAACCCGGGGGCCAAACCTTTCTCAGGGTCGGGGCGCCGTTCCCCCGGTTCGCCACGAGAACGAGGGCCACCCGTGACGGCGGACGTCGACGACCACGAAGGCCACGAACGCCACGGCCGCGCCCCCGACGAACAGGACGTGGAGCAGGTGGTTGGTCACCGCGTGTCCGCCCGACACGATCAGGCGGCGGCCGCTCGTCGACCGGCGAAGCCCGCGAACAGGGCCAGTACCGCCGTGGCCGCGTGGATGAAGTTGTACACCGCCGGGATGTCGCCCTCGTACCCGAGCAGCTCGCCCAGGGAGTCCGGAGCGACGAACCCGTACACCGTCAGGACCAGGAACACGACCCCGATCACCCGGGCCACCATCCGGGCCGCCGACTCCCCGGCGAAGAAGGATCCGAGGACGATGATCCCCACCGCGAAGTGGATCACGTTCTGGAGGACCGTCCGCTGGAGGACCAGGGTATCCCCGATCGCCAGCGGATCGCTCTCCGGATAGAACAGCTCAAGGATCGCCACGCCGATGTAGGCGATCCCGAAGACCAGGGCGTAGAACCGGGCAATGCCCATCCTCCCGTAGCCCCTCCCGTATCCGCCTTCCGCCATCCCTGTCTCCTCTCTCGCTCGGAGCCGGCGCCGGACGCGGCTCCCCTCAGGTTCGACCCTCCGGAGGGGCGGCCGGTTACGCTCCCTCCGAGGTCTGGAGCTCCTCGGTCCGGACCCGCTGGACCCGGTCCTCCAGGTACAGCTCCCGGAAGGCCACCTTGATGATGGCGGCGGTCGGGATAGCCAGGAGCGCACCGACCACCCCGAGCAGGGTTCCACCGATCAGCACGGCCAGGATCACCACCGGCGCCGCCATGTCCACGGCCCGGCGCATCACGGCCGGCTGGATCACGTAGTTCTCGACCTGCTGATACACCACGAAGAACACGGCAGTTGCGATCAGCTCCGGTATCCCCACGAAGGCCGCCACCACCGAGGCCACCGCGGCCCCGATGATCGCGCCGACCGTGGGGACCAGATCGGTGAGCGCCACAAAGAACGCCAGCGCGGCCGCGAACGGGACGCCGATCACGGCCAGGGCCACGAACGACACCGCGCCGGCCACGGCCGAGACGGCCAGGTTGCCCAGAACGTAGCCGCCGACTCGCTCGACCGACTCCTCGAAGATCTGCTGGAAGTCCGCGCGCTCCCGACGTCCCAGGAGCGCGGCCAGGGCCGCCCGCATGTTCGGCAGGTTGACCGTGAAATAGATCGTCAGGATGAGGACGGTCAGCGAGTTGAACACGAGCGCGGTCAAGCTCCCCGCGAAGCCGAGCACGGTGCCGGGAAGCTCCGTGCCGGCATCCTCGAACGCGGACTCCAGGTCGAACCGCTCGTTCAGGTCCGCCAGCAGCGGGCTCTCGCGCATGGCCCGCTGCAGGTACTCGGGAGCGATCTCCACCAGGGCGGCCAGCTGGCGGATCACGTCGGGGAGGACCAGCGCCAGGAACGCCCCCACGACCACGCCGCCGAGGACCAGGCCCACGGTGACCGCCCACCCGCGGGAGAGGCCCCGGCGGGTCAGCCAGCCCACCGCGGGCTGGAACCCGAACGCCAGGATGATGGACACCAGCACCAGCACCAGGACGTCTCCGATCGCCAGGAGGATCCGGGCCAGGGCCACCACCAGGAGCACGGCGGCCGTGACCCTCATCCAGTAGGTCGCCGGCGGCCACCGGGGCTCGTCCACGTCACGTCCCTCCGGAAGGGTCGGCGGGCAGGGAGAACTTGCGCCGGAGGAGCGAGTAGAAGGACTCGGTCACCTCCCGGCGGAGCAGCCGGGCCGGGCGATCCGACCGACGGATCGACACCCGGGCCCCCACGGGCAGCTCCAGCCCCGGCCTCCCGTCCGCGGACAGGAGCGCCGACTCCTCTTCCCGCACCTCGAGCGTGACCCGCTCGTCGGGGGCCAGGACGATGGCCCGGTCGAAGACCATGTGGGCGGAGACAGGCGTGAGGACCAGGCACCGCAGGCGCGGCGAGACGATGGGGCCACGGGCCGAGAAGGAGTACGCGGTCGACCCGGTCGGGCTGGCCACGATCACCCCGTCGGCCGAGAACGTGGTGACGTGGTCCTCGTTCACCGTGGCCGCCAGCCTGACCACCCGGTGCCGGACCCCTTTCTCCACGATCACCTCGTTCAGGGCCCACTGGGGCTCGCTCCAGGGGGCACCCTCAGCCTCCGCCACCAGAGCCATCCGCTCGTCGATCCGCCCCCCGCCGGCCATCCACGTTTCGAGCAGGGAGGGAGCCTCCTCCGGGGCCACCTCGGTCAGGAACCCCAGCCGGCCCACCTTCACCCCGAGTACCGGCGCGCCGGCCCGGTTGCCCACCAGGGCCGCCCGCAGCAACGTGCCGTCACCCCCGACGGAGACCACCAGGTCGAGACCCTCGGGGAACGCCCGGTCCCCCGCGGTGTCGTCGGCCCCGATGTCGGTACCCTCCAGGACCCGGGTGGCCAGGCCTCGGTGGCGACACCAGCCCACCAGGTCGGCGGCGGCCCGGACCGCGGCGTCGCGCCCGCCGTGGACCACGAAGCCCAGCCTCACGAGGCCTCCCGCACCGCGGCGCCCTCGGTCACCGCGGCCTCCAGGTCGACCGGACGCCCGGGGTCGCCGGCCCGGGCATGGAGGAAGAACTCGACGTTGCCGGCCGGCCCGGGCACCGGCGAGGCCATGACGCCCAGGGGACCGGCCCCCGCCTCCCGGCACGCGGACTCGACCCGCCGGAGCGTCCGGAGCCACACGCCGGGGTCGGTCACGACGCCGCCCGGCCCGACCTCGTGCCGGCGGGCCTCGAACTGCGGCTTGATCAGCAGGACGAGGTCCGCCCCGTCCGCGGCCAGCGGCACCAGCGACGGCAAGACGGTCGCGAGCGAGATGAACGAGAGGTCGGCCGTGACGAGGTCGGGCGGGCCGGGGAGGTCCTCGGGCCGAAGACCGAGCACGTTCGTGCGTTCCAACACGGTGACCCGGGGATCCCGGCGGAGGCGCCACGAGAGCTGCCCGTATCCCACGTCGACCGCCACCACCGAGGCCGCGCCGGCGGCCAGCAGGACGTCGGTGAACCCCCCCGCGGCGGCGCCGGCATCGAGGCACCGCCGGCCCGTGGGATCCACGCCGAACCTGGCCAGGGCGGGGGCCAGCTTCGCACCGCCCCGGGAGGCATGGGGCCGAGGAGGACCGAGGATGCGGATCGGCTCGTCGGATCCCACCAGGGAGCCGGGGTTGTCGATGGTCCGGCCGGCCACCGTGACCCGACCGGCCACCAGGATCTCCTCGGCCTCCTCGGACGAGGTGGCCAGGCCCCGCCGGATCAGCTCATCGTCCAGCCGACGGCGCCTCACGCCTTGGCCGAGGCGCCCTTCTTGCGCGGCTTCGCGGTCGTGGCCTTCCGGGCCGGGGCGCGCGAGGACTCCAGCTTCCGGATCCGGCGCTTCAGCGCCTCCACCTCGTCCTTCGTGGCCAGCCCGGCCTTGGAGATCTGGTCCTTGACCTCGCCCCGGATGGCCCCCATGAGCCGCTCGCTGTTGCGCCGGGACCACGTGGTCAGGTCTCGGGCGAGCCGGGACACCTGATCCCGTCGGGCCTGGCCTTCTTTCACCAGGGCGCGGGCGAGCTCCTCGGCCTTCTCGGGCGTGAGGGCCTCGCGCCCGGCCTCGACGAACTTCCGGAGGGCATCGAGCATGCCGACCTCCTTCCCGCGGGCAAGGATAGCGGGTCGGGTATACTCACGCCGCTTCCCCGCTTCCCCGCTCCCCCGAGCAAGAGGTGTCGTTGGCGAGCACCGAAGAGGTCGAGCGCAGGCTCGAAGAGCTCATCGCCCGCCTGGGATCGAGCGCGGAGCGGGAGCTCGGCCGGTCCCTCCCCGACCGCCGCACCCTGGCCCTCCACGTCGGCGACCTCGACGTGGACTGGTGGACCGAGGTCGAAGCGGGCCGACTGGGCCCGCTCCACCGCGGCGCGCCGGATGACCCTGACATCACGATCACCGCCGACTCCGAAGACCTCATCGATCTGATCGATGGAGAGGGCAGCCTGTTCTCCGCCTACCTCTCGGGCCGGGTCCGGATCGAGGCCAGCTTCTCCGACCTGCTGCACCTGCGGAGGCTCGTCTGATGCGCCGCCGGCGCCGGTTCCTGGTGTACGGGGTCGGCGCGCTGGCCACGGCGGCCGCCGCCGGCCGCCTGGTCACCCGGCGTGACGCCCGCCGGCCCGATCCCGCCCGGGAGGACGCGCTGGGGTCGCTGAGGGGCCACCCGAGGATGGTCCGGGGGCCGCGGGCCAGCCGCCTGTACACCGAGTCGTTCCCGGGGTCGTCCCCCGGGAGCCTGCTCCTCACCCACGGGTACTGCCTCACCGAGGCCGTGTGGCACTACCAGAAGCGAGACCTTGCCGATGGCTTCGGGCTCGTCACGTGGGACCTCCCCGGCCACGGGCACTCGCCCGGCGTGGCCCCCGGCCGCCTGTCCCTGGAGTTCTGCGCGGACGCCCTGGCCCGGGTGGTCGACGAGACCTCGGAGGGGAAGGTCGTGCTCGTGGGGCACAGCCTCGGCGGGGTCATCACGCTGGCCTACCTGGCCCGCCACCGGGAGACCGCGGCCGAGCGGGTCCGAGGCGCGGTCCTGGTCTCAACCCCGACGACCCACCTGACCCGGGCCGTGGCCGGGCGATGGCCGGGTGCGGCCCTGGAGTCGCGGGCCCTGGGGCGGGCGCTGCAGTTCGCCGTGGAGAGCGACCTGGCCGAGCGGGTCCTGGGGCGCGACATCGGTCGCCGGGACCTCTCGCTCTCCTACCGGGTGGTCCGCTGGGGGTTCGGTCGGGAGCCGTCGCCCTCCCAGGTGCTGTTCGTCCGGGACTCCATCGCCTCGGTCCGTCCCGACGTCCGGGCCGAGACGCACCGGGTCATGACCGGCGCCGACGTGGCCGGCCTCCTCCCCGAGGTGTCCATCCCAACGCTCGTGGTGATCGGCGGGCGCGACCGGCTCGTCGACCCCGATGATTCGAGGATGCTGGCCGACCGCCTCCCCCGGGGGCGGGCCGTGACGTTCCCCGACGCAGGACACGCGGTCTTCCTCGAGGAGCACGAGCGGTTCAATGCCGAGGTCCGGCGGTTCGCGGCCCGGCGGCTGGCCGAGGCCGCGTCGGTGTGATCCCGCTCCGGGACGCGAACCCGACCCGCCGCCGCCCCTGGTTGACCCTGGCGCTGATCGCCGCGAACGTGGCCGTGTTCCTCCTGTGGGAGCCGATCGCGGGCACGCCTCGCGAACAGTTCGAGTTCTTCGTCTGCCACGGCGCCATCCCCGAAGAGCTCACGGACCTCCAGCCGATCCCCGAGGTGGTGGCCCTGTGCGGCGAGAAGAGCGTCCTGGTCTCGATCCTCACGTCGATGTTCATCCACGGCGGGATACTGCACATCGCCGGGAACATGCTGTACCTGTGGGTCTTCGGCAACAACGTCGAGGACCGGATGGGGGGGCCGGCGTTCCTGCTCTTCTACCTGGCGGCCGGCGCGGTGGCCGCGTACGCCCAGGCCCTGACCGATCCCTCGTCCCAGATCCCGCTGGTGGGCGCGTCGGGGGCCATCGCCGGGACGCTCGGGGCGTACCTGGTGATGTTTCCCCATGCCCGGGTTCTCACGCTGGTGCCGATCTTCTTCTTCCTTCAGGTAGCGGAGCTCCCCGCGTGGATGGTCCTGGGGTTCTGGTTCGTCCTCCAGGCCTTCCAGGGAGTGGGCGGGCTGGCCGGCGACACCGGCGGCGTGGCGTGGTTCGCCCACATCGGGGGCTTCGCGTTCGGGGTCCTGGTGGCCGCGGCGTTCTACCGCCGGCGACCCGAGCCCCGGCCCGCGCTCTGGCCCTGATCGAGCCGGCGAGCCATGGCCGCCGCGCCGACCGGGCACTCCGGGCTCAGCTCCAGGGCCCACGAGGGGACCGCCTCCCGGGCCACCCGACGGAACCCCAGACGGTCGAAGAACGGCTCCGCGGTCTCCGTGAGCAGGAAGCAGCGCGAGGCCCCCCGACGACGGGCGTCGCCGACGGCCGCGGCCAGCACCAGCGTCCCCAGCTCCCGTCCGCGGACGTCCTCCCGCGTGGCCACGCCCCGGAGGTAGGCCTCCGCCCCCCGGGCCTCGGCGGTGGCCGTGGCCAGGACCCCCCCGTCATCGATCACCCAGACCCCGTCGGGCCCCCACGAGGGGACGTCCGGTGGGGCCTCGGTGAGCCCCCGGATCGCCTCGATCTCGTCGGCCCGGGCAGGCCGCGGGGGCGCCGGCACCCGCTCCGCCAGGAGCACGCGTACGTCGTTGCCCACGGCCAGGGGGAGCCGGTCGCCATCGAGGAGGTCGCCCCGGCCGGACGCGCCCGACAGGACCAGCACCGCGTCGATCCCGGCCGCCGCTGCCCCGGCGATGTCGGTCTCCACCCGATCGCCCACCATCACGGCCTCGCGGGTGCCGGCCTGCTCGAGGGCCTCGTCGAAGAGGTGCCGGTGGGGCTTGCCGACCACCGTGGCCGTCCTCCCCGAGGCGGTCTCCACCGCCGCCAGGATGGCTCCGGCTCCCGGCCACAGCTCTCCCCCCGGGGCCGGGTACGAGGCGTCGTCGTTCGTGGCCACCAGCCTGGCCCCCCGGCGGGCCAGCACGCTGGCCACCCGCAGCTCGTCGTAGCCGACGTCGCCGTCCCACCCCACCACCACGAAGTCGGCGCGCTCCGGCGAGCCGTCGAGGACCTCCACGCCGGCCTCCGCCAGGGCCGCCCGCACCCCGTCCCGGCCGATCACGTACGCGGTGGGGGTCCGGCCGTCCGCGGCCACCAGCCGGGCGGTGGGCCGGGCCGAGGTGACCACCTCGTCCGGGGCCGCCTCGATGCCCAGGCCCCGGAGCTTGGCGGCCACCTGCTCCGGGGTCCTGGCCGAGTTGTTCGTGAGGAACACGATCCGCTTCCCGGCGGCCCGGAGCTCGGCCACGACCTCGGCGGCCCCGGGCACGGCGCCGTCGCCCCGGTACAGCACGCCGTCGAGATCGAGCAGGACGGCCCGGTACCGGTCGGCCAGTCGCACCGCGCTCAGGCGGTCAGCCGGGCCAGCGCCGCGCGGTACTCGTCGCGCGGGGCCATGGCCACGGCGAGCTTGAGGTGGGCCATGGCCCGGGTCCGGTCGCCGGTCCGCGCGCAGGCCAGTCCCAGCCCGAAGTGGGCGTAGTGGTTGACCGGGTCGATGTCCACGGCCTTGGCGAACTCGGCGCGGGCCCGTGGGAACCGGCCGGTCATGAACAGCGCCCGGGCCAAGGCCTCGCGGATCGATCCCTTCTCCGGCTCCACTGCGGCGGCGCGCTCCAGCACCACCACCGCCTGGTGGGGGCGGCCGGCGTCGAGGAACTCCTGGCCCCGGCTGTAAAGGGTGTATGCGGATTCGGTCATCGGCTCGCAGCGTCCTTCACGTTCGTCTATACAGGGCGCGTGGTCGCCATCGCCCCGTTCGACGGGCTCCTGTTCGACCGGGCCACCGTCGGGGAGGACCTGGCTGCGGTCACCTCGCCGCCCTACGACGTCGTACTCCCCCACGACCAGGCCCGCCTGCACGAGTCGAGCCCATACAACATCGCGCGGGTAGACCTCGGCGCCGAGGACGCCGGCGCGCCCGAGGACAAGTATACGAGGGCCGGCCGGCTCCTCCGCCGGTGGCGGCGCGACGGCGTCCTGGTCCCCACGGGGCGCCCCAGCGTGTACCCCTACGAGATGCGGTTCGGGTACCAGGACGAGGAGCGGCGGGTCCGGGGCGTGCTCGTGGAGGTCGGCCTGGAGCCGTGGGGCGGCGCGATCCTGCCCCACGAGCGGACCCTGTCGGCCCCCGTGGAGGACCGGCTCCGGCTGATGCGGGCCACGGCCGCCGACCTGTCGCCGATCTACGCCGTGGTGGGCGGGCCGTCGGTGCCCCAGCGAGACCTGCTGGAGCGGGCCGCCTCCCGCCCGCCCGAGCGGGAGCTGACCGACGAGGAGGGCGTCATCCACCGGTTGTGGGCCGAGCCCCTGCCCGACGCCTTGAGGGAGTGGTACCGGGAGCAGAGCCTGCTGATCGCCGACGGCCACCACCGGTACCAGACCGCCCTGGCAAACAGGGAGGAGCTCCAGGCCGGCCGGGGACCCGGGCCCTGGGACGCGGTGCTGATGCTCGTGGTCGACGCGGACGCCGAGGACCCTCCCGTCCTGCCGATCCACCGGCTCCTCCGGGTCGACCCGGTGCCGGACCTGGCCGGCGAGCGGGTCAGGGGACTCGAGGAGGTCATGGCTCGCCTGGTCGACGACGACCTCCGGTTCGGGGCCGCGGTCCGCGCGGACGGCGGCCTCCTCCACCTGGTGGGGCGCCTGGAGGGCCCGCCGCCGACGGTGGCGGCCCTCCACCGCCAGCTCCTGGATCCCCTGCCGGGGGCCCGGGACGTTCGGTTCGTTCCGGACGCCTTCGGCGCGGAGGCCGCGGTCCGCTCCGGGCAGGCCGACCTGGCCCTGTTCCTGCCGCCGGCCAGGGTGGCCGACGTCCGGAGCGTGGTGGCCTCGGGTGGCCGTCTCCCCGAGAAGTCCACCTACTTCTGGCCCAAGCCGCGAACCGGCCTGGTGATGCGGCCGCTGGGCCCGCCGGCAGACCCCATGGGCCAAACACCCTAGTCCGATCCGGACAAACGCGCTACGATTGGGACCCTAGTGGGCTAAGGGGGTCATCGCGAGGTGAGGCTGGGCGAGGTCGTTCTCGTTGCCGGCGCGGGCGTTGCCGTCGCCGGCATCGTGGCGCTGGTCAGCCCCGATCCCGGTTCGCCGGTCGGCGCCAACCCGCCGCTCCCGCTCGGCACGGTGGTGGCGGAATCCCCTACCCCCGAGCCCACCATCGTCCCCTCCCCCACACCCGTCGAATCCCCCCAGAAGGATCAGCCGAAGAAGCCCAAGAAGGACGAGGCCAAGGAGAAGGATCCAGGGGGCGGCGGTGGTGGCGGCGGCTCCGGAGGGTCAGCCCCACCTGAGGACGACGGATCCACGACCGGTGGAACCTCCTCCAGCGGCACCGGCTCGTCCGACGGCTCCTCAGGCGGGTCCACGGGGACCTCCTCCGGCGGGTCGACCGGGACGGGGTCCGGCGGAACCACCGCCGGCGGCGGCGGCGCTGGTGGGACCGGAAGCTCGGGCGGATCCGGCGGGGGCGGCGCCGGTGGCGGCGGTGGCGGGGGCGGATGAAGCCGATCCGTCCCCTGTTGGTGGCAGCGGCCACGGCCACCGCCACGCTGATCCCCTTCCCCGCCGAGGCGGCCACCGAGCGTCCCGTGCGCACCACCCCGGCCGGCGAGTTCCAGCCCGCCAGGGGGCCGAACCACTTCGCCTGGGAGCAGAACACGAAGGCCCAGCCCAACCACTACGACGTCCTCGCCCAGGCCGATGGCGGAGGGCCGGTGCGGGTGAACCGGGGGCGCACCAACGCCGCCATGGGTGGGATCGACGGCGAGATGCTGGTCTATCAGCAGTACCGCAAGGGGAAGTCGGACCTGTTCCTCTACAGCCTGACCACCGGGGCGAGGTCCCGGCTCCCGAAGAGGGTCAACTCGAGGCTGTGGGAGTACTGGCCCAGCATCTCCCAGCCGTGGCTACTATTCGGCCGGTGGAAGATGCCGAAGGGCGCCCGCCAGCTGATCCTGCACAACCTGGGGACCGGGGAGCAACGGGTTCTCCACCGGGTCGGGAGCCGGAAGGCGTTCATCGATCCCGGGCAGGTGAACGGCGACTTCGTGGTGTGGTCGACCTGTCCGGCCAAGGGCCGGTGCCAGGTGTACCGCTACCAGATCTCTTCCGGCACCCGCGTTCAGCTCGGGAACCCGGGATCCTTCCAGCGGGCGCCCTCGGTCGCCCCTGACGGCACCGTGTTCCTCTCCCGCGGCGCCAAGGGGTGCGGCGCCTCGGTCCGGATCATCAAGGTCAGCACCGACGGGACGCAGACCGTGCTGACGCAATTCCCCGAAGGACTGGACAGCCGAGACACGTTCGCGTACACGGAGCCGAGCGGCGTCACGCATCTCTACTACGAGCGCTTCGCCTGCGGGAAGCGCACCGGCTCGGACATCTACGAGGTGATCGATCCGGAAGAGGGCTCGATCACGATCCGGAAGGACGCCGTTCCCAACAACGCCGAGGACTTCCAGTTCGACCCCAGCCCGAACTTCGCTCCGTTCGACTTCTTCCTGGACGACGACACCGATCCCGCGCTCCCCAACGAGGTGGCCGCCCCGACCCTGCCGACCGGGCAGACCTACACGATCTCGGAGGTCTACATCCCTTCGGGGTGGGAGCTGACGGACCTGACGTGCACGGGCGGCGGACCGAACACCACGACCGCTGGAGCCACGGCCACGATCGGGCTCGACCCCGGGGAGAACGTGGTGTGCACGTTCACGAACACCCAGACGTGACCAGGCCCGCGCCGCGATGCGTCAGCGGCGTCGCTTGACCTTGACCTGAACCGCGTTCGAGACGTCCCCTCCGCACACGTGCCGGTGCGGGTGGACCCCGCTGGCGGTCCCGTTAACGAATGCGACCCACCGGGAGGTTCTCCCGATCCGGATCCTGACTCTGAACGACCCGTCGGCATCCGTCGTGGTGCTCTTCACCTTCTGACCGACGATGGTGACCTGGCGACCACCCCGACAGTCGGCCTGGGGGCTGTTCACCTGACCGGAGAACGTGACCTTCTTCCTCTTCTTGACCCTGTTCTTCGATGCCTGGAGGCTGATCGTGCTCGGGGCATCGAACTCGTGTGCGATCGCCACCTCCGCCGGTTCGATGAACAGGAGAAGTCCAGCGACGGCCAAGGCGAGGAACCGCAGCCGGGTTGCAGGCTTCCTCATGCTCTCCTCCCTTCGCTTGTTTGGGAAGCGGACGCCTACACTCGCCAACCTATAACCCTACCCAACCGTCCCTTTGGGAATCAACTCCGAACTCCCCCTTCACGATGGAAGGCGGAACCGGACCCAGATCCCCGTCGGGGCCGTCGGGGACGCTTGGTACTCAAGGGCCGGCCCGGTCGCCGTGAGGCCCGGCGAGGCGCCCACCACCTCGGCCCCGGCCGGCATAGCGATCTCAACCCGCAGGCCGGCGGGGGTGAGCGTGGGCTGCGGAAGATACCCGAGCCGGTACTCCCACACGTCTCCGCGCCGTACAAGGGCCTCAGGAACCTCATACGCCACGGTCATCGAGGCCTGCTCGCCGGGCGGCGCCCCTACCAGCTCCATGGCCACTGGATGGCCGAACTCCTGCTCGACGATCCCCAAGGGCACCCCCGGCTCGACAGCGCTCTCCGTCACGGCGGCCTCCGCCGGGAGATACACGTTCACGAACGCGGCGAAGTACCCGATGGGGTCGCCGGTGGCGCCCTGGCCGAGGAGGATCGAGGGGGGTCCGTCCGGGGCCTCGTTCAGCAACGTCACCTCGGTCTCCACCCGCGCTGAGCCGTCGCCGTTCAGGGTGACGCGGACTTCGGCTTCCTTCCGGGCGAAGTAGCCGGCCCGGTTGTTCACGGCGTCCTGCCACACCACGAACAGCGGGTTGTCGGGGAGGACCACCCGGCCGGCCACGCCGAGGTCCTCGAGCCGCGCCTGCTCCTCCTCCCGGACCGAGTACACCCGGAGATGGCCCTCCCGGGCCCCCCGGGCCAGGGCCTCGCCGAGGCCACGGGGCGGGAGGGGGCGCTCCAGGAGCGCCTCGAACAGGTTCGTGCCGATGGCCTCCTGGGTCCGATCGGAGTCGGGCTGAGGCAGCGTGAAGGTCTGGCGATGGAGGACGTCGGACAGATTCGCCGAGGTGAGCGGCTCGGGCCACGCTGGCGTCTCCACGGGGCCGACGGCCTCAAGGACGTGCGCCATCCACACCGGGTCCAGGGCCATCACCCCGTCTAAGGGGTCTCGGCTGGCGGCCTCCCACATCTCGAGGATCACCCCGGCGGTGGTCGGGAAATCCGGCGAGTAGTTCGCCGCGATCAAGTGGGTGGTGCCGCCGAACCGCGCGTATCGGGCCTCCACGTCCGGCGGCGCGTCAATCGGCGAGACCTCGGGGAACCGGCTGGCGTGCTCGAGGGTCTGGAGCTCGGCGGTGCCGTCCTCGACCCGGAGGATCGCGTAGAGGCCGAGGAACCCGCCGGTCCCCCGGGGTGCGGAGAGGTTCTGGAGAGCCACAAAGTACTCCCGGAGCTCGTCCCCACCGAGGAAGGTGGGGAGGACCTCGGCCAGCCCGGCCGCCGTCCGCATGTCCCGCTCCCTTTCGGTGACGCCGAGCCGCACATCCGTCGCGGCGTTGGCCACGAAGCCGAAGAGGCTCTCGGTGCTGAGCGGCTCAAGGAGGGAGCGAGCCTCCCCCATCCTGGTCGCGGCCTGGTCAAGGAACGGGGCGGCGTCCTCGATGGGTTCTAGGTCGATCCGACCGGCGGACGTCGAGCCCGGCAGCCCCGATCCGTCCCAGCCCACCGCCCGGGCCGCCCCGACCAGCGAGGTACCGGCATCGGCCACCCGGCCCACGCTCCGGGCCATCGTCTGGACGGCGTCTACGTCGTCCCCGATCAGGGGGAGAACGTCGGCCAACGCGCCAGCAGGGTGGAGGACCAGGTTGCCGGCCCGGTCGGCGAACGTCCGAGCCAGCCTGAATCGGCTGTCAGCGTCATCGAGGCGGCCAGCGGCCAGGTCCTCGGCCGCCGTCTCGAGCTGGAAGCGGACCTGCTGGAGTCCCCGGATCGAGGTGGTTGCCGCCCACGCGCCATCGATGAAGAGGGCACCCCCGGCGAGGGCGGCGACGAGCAGGAACCGCCGCCAAACGGTCCGCCGCTGCCACCAGCGCCTTCTTCTCCGACGGCGGACCCGAACCCGGCGAACGGTCTGCTCACGAGTGACGCTCGGTTCGGTCACGACCGCTCTCCCTACCCAGCCCCAGGTCGCTGGCGATCACTGCGCTGTGGAACAACCTCCGCGGGTGGATATGAACCGGCCAGCGTGCCAGTCGAGACGGCGTAGGTCGGCCGGATGAGTGCGGGGCTTCCGTTACGGCGGCGGAACCTCCCGATCCCATATGCCGCGAACAGCACCAAAAGGGTGGCGCTCTGAAGCCGCCATCTGAGGATCGCTGCGGGGGACGTGAACAGAACGACCACGGGCAGTCCCAGCGCGAGGACTAACACGCCGAGATGTCGGGCCGCCCTGTTCTTACGAGCTTTCAGTATTCCGAAGATGCCAAGGGCTCCCATACCGTACCACCAGAGGCCCGGCACCACGTACAGGAGCTCGTACGTCGAGCGAGCCTGCCAGACGAAGGGAGCGAAGAGGTAGTACACAGGGCTCTTGAGGATTCCGAGGGCGAGCTCCCAAGGTGAACCAAAGCCCGTGCCGGGGACAGTCTCCTCGAAAAACTCGACGTGACCCGGCGCGCTGGACGCGGCCCGAACATTATCGACGAAGGCAACCACCGATTGGGGGCCGCTCGCAGTTTCCACGCCGTGGGTCATCCACCACGATGTGGCGATCGAGGCTACGAACGCAAGCGTCACCACGGCGGTCCCGAGGATTGCCATTACCGACCGACCGCGGCTGTTCAGGATTCCGATACCTGCCAGCCCCATCATCGTGGCAAAGGCAAACTCGGGTCGGAGCACCAGCATGATAAGGAGCGTCACTACCAGGCCGGCAACTTCGGAGGCACGAATTCTCCTCCTTCCGAGCACCAGATAGACGGCGATGATCGCCGCGAGGGTGAGGACCGTGTCCTTCAAGAGCTGGGTGGACCAGTACACGGCCGCTGGGTCGATCGCGAGGAGGATTCCTGCCAGTCTGGCCGTCTCGTGCCCGAAGACCCTCCATGCCAGCCGGTAACCGATAACCACGGCGACAGCCCCACAGAAGACGTTGACGAATGCGACCAGGAACGGGTAGAAGCCGAAAGTCCGGTACATGGAGGCAACAAATACAGCGTAGCCGGCCTTATTGGTCAGAAGCTCCCCGACGCTAAATGATCCTCCCGGCCGTAGGAGTTCCAACGCCTGGTCGTGGTAGAAGACACTGTCCGGGTGCTCAAGCTGGCCGTCATAAAGGAAGGCGTTCACGACGACAAACGCCAGCGCGCGAACGCCTAACGCGAGCACGAACAATGAAAGGCTCAGGTCCCTGAGACGTCGGGGGCCCGACCGAGCCGGGCGGATAGAGGCAGTCTGAGTAGCCATGCCACTCACCCAGGCCCCACGGGGTCGGCCTGCGCCTCCAGCGCACGGTTCAGGGCCGGTCTACCACTCGCCAGGAACGAATACAGCGACGCTCCGCACAGCGTCAGAGCGGCCCCGTGCAAACCGAGAATGCGGGGGAGCGTGAGCATTCCTCCCGCCACCACCAGAACGACGATCACAGCGTTCCAGCCGAACCGACGCACGCCGCTCACCCCCTCGGCGCCCGCCACCAGCCACCACCTTGCGTCCGCAACCACGAAGAAACTCACCCCGATCGCGAACATGGCCGCGAGGGACCAGGAGAGGCCAAATGCCCCACCGAGGATCCTCAAACTGGCGAATTGGCCCGCGAGCGCAACGACAAAGGCGATAGGAATTCCCATCCGCACGAGGCGACGAACCTGATCGTTGGACCCACGCTCGTGCCTAACCGCCCTTGGGAACAGGATCGAGATGAACACCTCGCTCGCCCGAGCGAGCAGGAGGTAGGACCCGAGGAAGTAGCCGGAGTACACCCCAACCTCGCGGAGGGGGAGGACCCAGACCAGGACGAGTTTGTCCACGTAGAGGAGGAAGATCGACGCAGACGAGGCGACTGCCGCTCCGACCGCGAACCGCAGGAACTGCCCGGCTTCCAATGTGGTCGGCCGAGCTTCCGGTTGGGCACCCACGGCCTCGTCGGCTCCTGTGCCTCCTCGATCTCCAGCAGGCCTCAAGATGGCGAACGCGACGACGCCGCCCGCGATGAAAGAGGGTAGTCCCCGAGCGGCAACGGGGCCGAGAAACGACGGCGGAAACACGAGCAGCACGATCCCCATAGAAGCCACGAAGCTCACTGCCACGAAGAGCCGCAGCCATGCGAGGGACCCGGTCCGAGAAGTGCCCTTGAGGACGTATTCAGCGAAGAGAATTAGGGAGGTGGCAACCCCCAGGACGACCCCTGCCGTGACAACCGACCGCTCGATGCGCAAATGGTCCGCGAGTATCGATCCGCTCGCGAGCGCCGCCACAGCCAGCAGACCGGAGACGATGCCGAACAGGCTCAGGGCCATCCGCCCCTTGCGTACCTCGCCGGAGGATGACCCCCGCTGGGCGAACAGCCTCATCGTGGCGGACCCAATACCATAGCCAGCCGGGATCGACAGCAAGCCAGCCAGCGAATAGGCGACCGAATATCGGGCGAAGTCGCGGGGCCCAACCCACCGGCCCCAAGCCAGGAGAGCGAAAGTCATCGCGGCGCTTCCAACCAGGGTACTCACGAGGAGCAGACTGAGCCCGCGCCACTCGGGGCCTTTGGTCGCCAGCGGGTCGCTCATCGGGCCTGTCTAGACCCTCTCACGCCCCAAGAGGGCGAGGAACAGTTCCTCGTATCGGCTGATTACTCGATCCCAGCTGTAGGTTTCCCGTATGCGCAACCTCCCAGCTTCGATTTTCGGATCCAGACTCTTAGCATCCAGCGTCTCGAAGAACTCGATTTGACGTGCAAGGTCACCGGACGACCGAAAGTACATCCCAGAGTCGGCCAAAACCTCGCGGTTGAATGGAACGTCCCGAGCGATGACGAAGGTTCCTAGCGCCATGGCCTCGAGGAGTGCGGGGTTGGTGCCTCCGACCGTGTGCCCGTGCAGGTAGGCGGCGGCGTGACGCCGCAGTTGGTCGAGCTCGCGACGCTCATAGATGGCCCCCAGGTACCTCACCCGCCGATTCGTGCCGAATAACGGCCTGACCGATCGCTCAAAGTATTTGGTGGCCAATCCCACAATGACGAGCAGACGATCGGTGTCTGCTGCCAAAAACCCCTCGACGGCTTCGCGGATGCTGTTCTCAGGTTCGAGCCTCGCGACCACAATGTAGTACGACTCGGGATCGAGGCCCCACCGTCGCCGCAGAGCCTCAGGCCCGGGGTCATCGGACGAGCCGTCTGGCTCGTCAGCGCCGTACGGGATGTATCGTGAACGCAACCGGTAGGCCCTGAATTGATAGGACTGTACGGTCCGCGAATCTGACACCAGTGTGTCCGCTGCCCATCCGCTGCTACGTTCTGCAAGCCGAAGGTACGCTCGAACGACCCACGGCCACTTACTGCGCCGCCATTCCAGGCCGTCCGTGTTGATTACCACTCGCTTTCCGAGCAACCTCGGGATGAAGCAGAAGAAGCTGCTCGAATAGCCGAGCATGAGGACCACGTCGATACGGCCGACAGCGGCGTGGAGCAGACATAGGACATCGTAGAGGACGCTCCCGACGACCCCGGGGCCGTGGTACGCGTACCGCAGTCGCAAGTCGCGGTAGGTCGGGGATCGATACTCGTTCGAGTGGGGGCAGAACACCGTCACTTGCCACCCCCTTCTGGCCAGTCCTAGGCCCACCCGCTCGGCACACTCCTCGAACCCCCCGTACCGAGCGGGCACGCCTCGAGTCCCGAGAACCGCGAGACTGGGAGGTCGGGCTGCTCTCTTAAGGCTAGATCCTCTGACTGACGACACGTGCGCCTACCTGCCTCCCTGTTCATCCGCCACGGGATCAAGGACGAGCCCGTTCCCTACTCGCCTCCGGGACACACGCCTCCACGCGAATCCAGCCAGCCTGGGCTGTGCCGCACACAGGATCGCAGTGAGCCGTACCACGTCATCCCGGGAACGGCTAGCGAGTATGCGGTCGACTCGACCTGGGATGAGCCCCAGGAGTCGCACGTAATCGCGCTCATCGAACGAGTCGAGGATGTCCCGAATCATTCGATGGAGCCATAACTCGGCACGCAGCCGTCGAAGCTGCGTTCGAGGGGGTCGTCCCAGTACGACCTCGGAGATGGCGAAGGCCCCCTCGAACCCCGTGACCAGCCCCCCCACGGTGGATACCTTGACATGTCCAGCCGCATCGCCAACGAGGTACACGTGGCCCTCTCCTACCCGCCTACCCAGAGGGGCCCAAGAGCGACGGATAGGTACGGAACCCGCCTGATAGCTCATCGGTTCCAGGCCAATCTCTTCGAGGAACTCGTCAAGCAAGACTCGCGGGGCGCGCGTGCCATCAGCTACGAGTCCAACCACTGCGGTACGAGGTGAGTCCGGAATCAGCCAATAGAAGAACCGCGTATCTTGAGGCCGAAACCAGACCCTTACCGTACGCGAGGAGAGTTGGGGCGGCAGATGTACGAGCGCCTGGAGCACCGGAACGGTCGGCCGTGAGTCCGCGCCAACCGCTTGAGCGACGGTGCTACGGGCACCATCGGCTCCGATAACGATGGCCGCGTGCGCTTCCTCGGAACCTCCGTCTCCACGTGTGTACAGGCGCATTCCTCCAGGAGCCGGCTCGATGCCTATCACCCTACGCCCTAGATGAATAGAGACTCCCGCCGCTCGGGCCCTGTCCGCCAGTTGTCCGATGAGGTGGGATCGCTCGATGATGAGGTCTGGACGGAGGAGATTGATGTTCGCGGCCACGGCACCGGCGACGAGCTGGTAACTGTCCACAGTGTGGCCGCTAGGATGGAGGTCCAGGTCCGAGAGAAGACGACGAACCCGCTCCGTGACGATCAGGGCCCTTGGTGAAAGCTCGAGTCGGCTGGATCGCTCGAGCAGGTGGACCTCGAGACCCTCCCGCGCCATCCGGGTTGCGGAGAACAGTCCACTAGTTGATGCACCGACCACCGCCACCCGTCGCGAATCTCGATTCCTGCGCACCATCACATTCACCCTTCGCCGCGAGATGGCGATGCGTGAGCGCTCACCATCTAGAGTTTGCTTCCGCGCGTTTCCCACCGACCACGGAAACTGATCCAGAGAGATATTCCGATGAGCCTTAAGTCCAGCCAGAACGACTGCTCCTCAATGTACCGCAGGTCGTAGGCGAGCTTCACCTCAGGGTGAGCGTCTTTCGGTACATAGATGGTTGCCATCCCCGTGAGCCCCGGACGAACCCGCAGCCGACACTGGAAGCCCGGCCAGTCCTCGTACAGGATTGTTTGGTCCTCTTGGTCCACGACAATCTCACCCCGTGCGAGAGCTCGGGGGCCCACGAAGCTCATATCCCCTCTGAGAATGTTCAAGAGCTGAGGCAACTCGTCTATACCCGTGGATCTGAGGATGCGCCCCACACGTGTGATACGGGAGTCGTTTTCCTTAGCC
>JBOGVU010000026.1:0-28934 GCA_050692915.1 Actinomycetota bacterium
CAAGGTGGCGCTGATCACGGGGGCGGCCGGAGGGATGGGACTGGCCGCCTCGAAGCTGTTCGTCGAGGAGGGCGCCCGCGTAGTGATGACGGACGTGGCCGAGGACGCCGGCCGGGCCGCCGCCGGCGAGCTCGGCCAGGGCGCCGCGTTCACCAGGGCCGACGTGTCCACCGCCGCCGACGCCGAGGCCATGGTGCGGTTCGCCGTGGACACGTTCGGCGGGCTCCACGTGGTCTACCACAACGCGGGCGTGGTCCTCCCGAACGCCGTCGGGGTGGTGGAGACCGACGAGGAGACGTGGGACCGGACCATGGCCATCAACCTCAAAGGGGTATGGCTGGGCTGCAAGTTCGGGATCCCCGCGATCATCGAGTCCGGGGGCGGCTCGATCATCAACGTGGCCTCGTTCGTGGCGCTGATGGGCGCGGCCACCGCCCAGATCGCCTACACCGCCACGAAGGGCGGCGTGCTCTCGATGACCAGGGAGATCGCCGTCGAGTACGCCCGACGGGGGGTCCGGGCCAACGCCCTGTGTCCGGGACCGATCGAGACCCCGCTCCTCCTCCAGCTCTTCGCCGACGAGGCCGCCAGGCAGCGCCGCCTGGTCCACGTGCCGATGGGCCGGCTGGGGCAGGCCGAGGAGGTGGTCCGGGCAGCCCTGTGGCTGGCCTCGGACGAGTCCTCGTTCATGACCGGAGCGGCCATGGTCGTGGACGGCGGCATCACCTCGGCGTACGTGACCCCCGAGTAGCGGCGAATGCTCCGTGGCGGTCCGGGTACGATCGAACCATGCAGTTGGCCACGGGCGTCCCCCACCTCGTGCCGCATGGCAACGAGTGGGACCTCACGCTGCCGCTGGTGATCCTGGTGGCCCTGGGAGCGACCCGGATCGCGCTCGGGAGGCTCACCATCCGGGGGGCCGCCCTCGCCGCGCTGGCCGCCCTCATGTGGGGGCCCCTGGTTCAGACCACCGGCCCAGTCGTGGCCGGCCTCCTCGCGGTGGCCTCGGTCGCCATGGCCACCGCACTCCACGCCTCGGTCCAACCGGACTGAGGGTGCGAACCCACCCGATCCGTACCGATCGTTCTTGACTTTGCTCCCGCTAAGCGGCCACCATTCGTCCCGATCGCCCGCGAGCTCGGACGCCGGCCGAAGGGCCGGAAGGAGGGGAGGGCATGGCGGACAAGTTCGAGGTGATCGGCAAGGAAAAAGGGGGGGTGACCTACCGCCAGGCCGGCCAGGACTACTTCGACAAGCGCCAGCTGAAGCGGGTCGCCGGGGTGTGGTCGCTGTGGGCCCTGGGCGTCGGCGCGGTCATCTCCGGCGATTTCTTCGGATGGCAGTTCGGCCTCATCACCGGTGGCTTCGGCGGCCTCCTGGTCGCCACGTTACTCATCACCGTGATGTACTGGGGGCTCTGCTACAGCATCGCCGAGATGTCCCCCGCCCTGCCGCACACCGGCGGGGCGTACTCGTTCGGCCGGTCGGCCATGGGTCCGTGGGGCGGGTTCATCACCGGCCTCGGCGAGAACATGGAGTACATCCTTACGCCGGCGGTGATCGTGGTGGGGATCGGTGGGTACATGGGATCGATCTTCAACGAGCTGTTCGGCTTCAACCTCGCCGCCCCGGTCTGGTGGGCCATCTTCTACGTGATCTTCGTGGGACTGAACGTCTGGGGAGCGGAGATCAGCTTCCGGTTCGCCATCTTCATCACGCTGGTGGCCATGGGGATCCTGGCCTTCTTCTACATCACGGCGATCCCGCACTTCGAGTGGGATCTGCTGTTCAACGTGGGAGACGGGAGCTTCCTGCCGGAGGGGATCAGCGGCATCTTCGCGTCGCTGCCGTTCGCCATCTGGTTCTACCTGGCCATCGAGGAGCTCCCCCTGGCGGCCGAGGAGTCCCACGATCCCAAGCGGGACATGCCGAAAGGGATCCTGTGGGGCATGCTCACGCTGTTCATCCTGGCGTTCCTTACCCTGTTCCTGAATTCGGGGGTTGACGGCGGAGCCAAGGAGGTCGGCGCCACGCTCGAGCCGCTGTTCGTCGGATTTCGGGCCATCTTCGGCGGCGTGGGCGCGGCCCTGCTAGCCCTGATCGCGGTGGCCGGCCTGATCGCCAGCTTCCACACGATCATCTACGCGTACGGGCGGAACATCTACTCGCTGTCCCGGGCGGGCTACTTCCCCCACTGGCTCTCGCCAACCCACGGCGAGCGCAAGACACCCTTGGTGGCGCTGGTCGTGGGAGCCCTGGTCGGATACGGGGTGGCCCTCATCCTCCACTTCTCCGGAACCGGGATCGTTGGGGCGGCCCTGCTGAACATGGCCGTGTTCGGCGCCGTGATCTCGTACTTCATGCAGATGCTGGCGTTCGTGCTCCTTCGAAGGAACCTGCCCAACATCGAACGTCCCTACCGTAGTCCGCTGGGAACCCCGGGGGCATGGGTGGCCGCCGTCATCGCGTTGGTGTCGCTCGGCGCCCTGTTCCTCAACGAGGACTACCGACCCGGCGTGTACGGGGCCGGGATCTGGTTCGTGCTGGGGCTCCTCTACTTCGCCATCGCCGGCCGGAGCCGGCTGGTGCGGTCGCCGGAGGAAGAGTTCGCCATGACCAAGGGCGAGCGCGGACACCCCGAGCTCGGGGACTACGGCGGCCGGGCAGAGACGACGCCGACGGCGCCCCCCGGCTAGCATTCGTCCGAGGAACGCGGCGGCGGGTCTCCGGCCCACCGCCGCGCGTCCCCGGCAGGAGGTGATGCGGGACATGGCAGGGAACCTCGACCGGGACCAGCTCGAGCGCCTGATCCACGACGGGGACATCGACACGGTGCTGGTGGTGTTCCCCGACCTCCAGGGCCGGTTCATGGGCAAGCGCGTCACCGGGCACTTCTTCCTCGACGACATCCTCGGCGACGAGGGCATGCACGCCTGCAACTACCTCCTGACCGTGGACGTGGACATGGAGCCCCTCCCCGGATACCGCTTCGCGAACTGGGACACGGGGTACGGCGACTTCCAGCTGGTGCCCGACATGGACACCCTCCGACTGATCCCGTGGATCGACAAGACCGCCCTGGTGATCTGCGACGTCCTCACCGAAGAGGGTGAGATCGTCGAGGTGGCCCCGCGGCAGATCCTGAAGCGCCAGCTCGAGCGGGCCAGGGAGGCCGGCTACCGGATCATGTGCGGCTCCGAGCTGGAGTTCTTCCTGTTCAAGGACTCGTACGAGGAGGCCGCGGAGAAGGGCTTCCAGCGGTTGGCGCCACATGCCCCGTACATCGAGGACTACCACATCCTCCAGACCACCAAGGACGAATACCTGATCCGCCAGATGCGCAACGGCATGGACGGCGCCGCCGTGCCCGTGGAGTTCTCCAAGGGTGAGTGGGGAAGGGGCCAGCACGAGATCAACCTGGTGTACGCGGACGCGCTGGAGATGGCGGACCGCCACACGATCTATAAGAACGGGACGAAGGAGATCGCCGCGTTCAACGACCGGGCGGTGACGTTCATGGCCAAGTTCTCGATGGAGGAGGCCGGCTCCTCGTTCCACCTCCACTCGAGCCTGTGGGACGAGAAGGGGAAGCGCTCCCTGATGTGGGACGCCGAGGACCCCGATCACATGTCCGAGACGTTCCGGCACTACCTCGGCGGGCTGATGGACACGGCCCGGGAGATGGCGTGGATGTTCGCCCCGTACGTCAACTCCTACAAGCGGTACCAACCGGGCTCGTGGGCCCCGACCGCGGTGGTGTGGGCTCACGACAACCGCACCTGCGGGTTCCGGGTGGTCGGCCACGAGAAGTCGTACCGGGTCGAGTGCCGGATCCCCGGCGCCGATGCGAACCCGTACCTGGCCTTCGCCGCCACCATCGCCGGCGGGCTCCACGGGATCGAGAGCCGGATCGCCGCCCCCGAGGGGTACCGGGGCAACGCGTACGAGGCGAAGGACGTGCCCAGGGTGCCCTGGAACATCGTCGAGGCCATCGATCTGTTCGAGGACAGCAAGGTGGCCCGGGACGCCTTCGGCGAGGAGGTCCACTACCACCTGGTCCACACAGCGAAGCAGGAGTGGCTGCGGTTCAACGGGGTCGTGACCGACTGGGAGCTCCAGCGGAACTTCGAGCGCATCTGAGCCCGATACACTGACCGTGATGCGACCGTTCATCGCCGTGGCCGCCCAGCCGGTCCCGCGGGGAGACGTGAAGGCCTGGCGGGACGACAGCGTGGCCCTCCCCGCCACGTACCTCCGGGCCCTGCACCGGGCCGGCGCCCAGGAGGGGATCCTGGCCCCCCAGCGGATGGACCCCCGTGAGGTGGCCGCCGTCCTGGAGCGCTTCGACGGGCTCCTCCTGATCGGGGGCGGGGACATCGACCCCAAGCACTACGGCGAGGACCCCATGCCCGAGTGCTACGGGATCGACACCGAGGCCGACCTGTTCGAGATACAGCTGGTCCGGGCGGCCATCCACCTGGGGATGCCGGTCCTGGCGATCTGCCGGGGGTTCCAGGTTCTGAACGTGGCCATGGGCGGAACGCTCGACCAGCACATCACCGGGCGAGAGGGCCTGGTGGGGCACGGGATCCCGGGCATTCGACCGGAGCTCCACGAGGTCCGGCTGGAGCCGGGGACGTGGACGGCCAAAGCGATGGGCGCGGAGACAGTGACCGTATCCTCCTCCCATCACCAGGCCGTGGCCAACGTCGGGGAGGGCTTGGTCGTCTCGGGCCGGGCCCCGGACGGCATCATCGAGGCCATGGAGCACCCCGACGGCTCGTGGGTGGTGGCGGTGCAGTGGCACCCCGAGCGGAGGGCCGAGGAGGACCCCGCGCACCAGGGCCTGTTCGACGCTCTCGTCGAGCAGGCCGCCTCGCGGTGAAGCCGATCCTGGCGATCGAGAACGAGGACATCGCCGACCTGGCCCTAGCCGAGGAGGTCTTCCTGGCCGAGGGCCATCCCGTGGAGCACGTCCGGCTGTGGAAGGGCGACGACCTCCCCCCGCTCCGGGACGCCGGCGCCGTGGTCTCGCTGGGCGGGGACATGAACGTCGACGACGTCGAGGCGTTCCCGTACCTCGAGGCCGAGCGCGCGTACCTTGCCGAGGCTGTACGCCGAGGGGTGCCTGTCCTGGGGATCTGTCTGGGCGGACAGCTCCTGGCCCGGGCGCTGGGGGCCCCGGTGACGCGCTCACCGGCGCCCGAGCTCGGGTTCGTCCCGATCCGCCCGACCGAGGAGGGCCGCGTCGACCCGCTCCTGTCCTCCCTCCGCGACGGGGATCGGATGTTCCAGTGGCACGTCGACACGTTCGACGTCCCCGCCGGGGCCACGCTCCTGGCCACCGGCGAGGTCGTTCGCAACCAGGCCTTCCGGGCCGGCGATCGGGCCTGGGGCGTCCAGTTCCACCCGGAGGTGACGGCCGAGGAACTGGAGGGGTGGCTCGGGGCCGTCCCCGACGTCGAGGCCACCTACGGTCGTGGGAAGGACGAGATCCGAGCGGAGATCGCCTCGAGCCTCCCCTCGATGCACGAGCGCTCCCGCGAGCTGTTCCGCCGCTTCGTCCGACTCGCCGCTTGACCTGCTCGGGGGTCCGTTCCAGACTCTCCCCGGAGGTTCACATGGGGATCTTGCTCGGCAGCGCCTACGCCGTGTCGGCCGGCCTGGTGATCTACGCCCTGGAGCGGGGGCACTTCTCCAGCGACAGCGCTCCCACGATCATCATCGCCTGGGCGGTCGCGGGCCTGGTGCTGGCCCTCTTGGCCGTCGTCCTGCGACGGCCGGAGAAGTAGCGTCAGGCGAACAGATCGCCCGCGGTCATCTTCAGGTCGTCCACGCCCTGCAGCTCGTCGTCGTACAGGGGCAGCACCGCCCGGACCTGATCCCCGAACGACTCCCGGATCTCGGCCATGTGCTCGCCCTGCATCTCCACCCGGTTCTTGACGAAGTCCGGGAGCTCCCCGCCGCCGGCCTCTATGACCTGATTGACCACCACGCCCCCCACGGGGATCCCGAACTCGGTGAACCACGAGATGAACCGCTTGATAACCGCGATCGGCAGGGCCTCGGGGAGCGTAACGAAGAAGAACGCCGTCTTCTCCGGGTCGGTGAGGAGCTCCTTGGCCTGGCCGATCCGCTCCCGGAAGTCCACGAGGTACTCCATGAGCGGATCGTCCTCCTTCTTCTTCGAGAAAGACAGGAGCTCGCGGAGCGACTGGGCCTCCTCGCGGGACTTCACCATCTTGTTGACCCACAGGCCGTACACCTTCGACATGCCGAGCAGCCGCCGAGCGTTGGCCGTCGGAGCCGTGTCGAACACGTACACGTCGTACTCGTCCTTGAACATGAGCTCGACCATGTTCTCGAACATGGCCGATTCCTCGAACGCCGGGTTCATCGTGGCGGCCTCGACGAACTCAGAGGCCTCCTTCGAGGAGATCTCGGCGAACTTCAGGAACCACTGGACCTTCTCCTTGATCTCCCGCTTCGAGCGCTCGATGGCCTCGCGGGTGTCGATCTCGTAGGCCCACAGGTTCTGGACACCCTCCACCGGCGTGTGCTTCCCGAACACGTCCTGGGCCAGGCACCCGGACAGGCTGTGCACGGGGTTCGTCGATGCCAGGAGGGTCCGGCGGCCCTGCTGGGCCAGCCAGACGGCCGAAGCCCCGGCCATGGTGGTCTTCCCCACGCCGCCCTTGCCCCCGAAGAACACGTACTTCATCCCGGGGTGAGCCTCGAAGAACCGCGGCATCGAGGTGCCCACCAGCGTCTGCCGCTCCGTGACGGCCACCTCACGCGTCTCCGTACATCTTCGTGGCTACCTGCTGGATCATGTCCATGCCGGTCACGTCCCGCTCCATCTCGGGCACCTCCGCCAGGATCTGCGCGCCGAAGTCCTCATGGATCTGGCCGAGGTATTTCCGCTGCATCTCGATCCGGTTGATTAGGTACGGCGGCACGTTCTCTCCCAGGAGGTCCTCCGGGATGACCCGGTTGACGATGTAGCCGGCGATCGGGACGTTGAACGCCTCGAACAGGCCCGCCGCCTTCTTCGTGTCCACCAGGATCATCTCCTCGGGCACCAGGACGAAGAAGAACGCGGTGCGCTCGCGGTCGGTCAGGATGCTCGAGGCCGTGTTGATGCGGTCCCGGATGAACCGAAGCTCCTCCAGGATCTGGTCCTCCTCGACCTCCTTCTCCCGGCGGATCCGGGCCACCATCTCCTGATGCTCCCGCATCTCCTCCCGGAGCTTGGTGATCCGGGTGATCCACTCGTCATAGACCTTCGCCATCGACAGGTAGTACAGGGCGTGGCCCAGCGGGACCAGGTCGTAGATGTAGTAGTCGTAGTCGCCCTGGTTGACGATATCGACCACCGAGTCGAAGATCGCCGACTCCTCCATGGCCGGCTCGGCCGAAGCCGCCTGGATGTAGTCCTCGATCTCCTCCGGCACCTGGTCCATGCCGTACATGTCCAGGATCTTCTGGCGGATCTCGTCCTGGTACTCCTTGATGTGCTGGTCGGCGTCGATCTCCTGGGCCCACAGGTTGTCCGCGACCTTGACCGGACCCTTCCCGAAGATGTCCCGTTGGAAGATGTCGGACAGGCTGGCCTGCGGGTCCACCGAGAACACCAGGACCTTGTTCCCCTGTTGAGCCAGCCACAGGCCGGTGGCCGCGGAGAACGTCGTCTTGCCGAGGCCGCCCTTGCCCCCGAACATGATGTACCGACGCTCCGGGTGGTCCCGGAAGGTAGCCGCCAGGGAGCCCGACAGTGTCTTCGGCTGGGTGGTCGCCATCAGAACATCGCGTCCGTGACGTCCTTCTCCCGAAGCATCCGCCGCTTCCACGTGGAGACCTGCGGCACGACGTAGGGAAGCAGGCGCATCGAGTAGTAGGGCGGCAGGATCGGCACACCGAGCATGTCGCCCATGGTGACCAGGATGAACAGGTGCTCCATGCTGGCTCGGGTCCGGAGCGCATAGCGCGTCATATCGTGCGCGGCCATCCCATAGGTGACCTGCCTCACCTTCTGCATGAACCCGCGCACGCCGCGACCTCGTTCCTCCGGCTGGTCCTTCGTGTCGTCAGCCATGCGGCCTCCTCACATCCCGTGCAGGTCGAACTCGTGGTCCTCGTGCATCTCCCGCTCCCGGAGGACCCGCCGCTTCCACGTCTCCACGTTGGGCACGATGTACGGCAGGAGCCGGAGCGAGTAGTAGGGCGGCAGCACCGGCAGCCCGATCATGTCGCCCACCGTGACCGCCATGAACAGCGACTCCAGCGCGGCCCGAGCCGCCATGGCGTGCCGGGTGAACTCGTACCCGGTCATGCCGAACAGGAACTCGCGGATGGCCGCGCTCATCCCGCCGCGCTCGATCCCTCGCCCGGAGACGTGCCGGTCGCCCATCGGCTCTCATGGCGAATCTACCCCATGTCGTACCCGTCCCCGGAACCGACCATGCCACCGGGATTGACCCCGGCGAACCAGGGCGCCTAGAGTCCCGTCGATGTCGGGCACCGTCGGCGCCCTCCTCCTGATCCTGCTCATCGCGGTGATGCTGTGGTTCGCCCTGGGCACCCAGCGCAACGTCCGGCGAGGGAACGATCTCCTCCGGTGGCTCCAGGGCGGCCTTCCCCTGTTGGGCAAGAGGACCACCATGCGGTGGCTGGGCAGCTCCGCCATCGTCCTGAAGATCGGCGAAGCTGCCGAGCCCTTCCGCGAGGCCGAGGTCGTGGTGGTCCTGGAGCCGCGCGACGTGGCCATGCTGTGGGCCTGGTCCCGGCGGCGCGGCCGGCGAGACTTCCTGATCCTCCGAGGGTGGCTCCGAAGCGCCCCCCGCCTCGAGCTCGAGGCCGGCGACCCCAGGGGGTGGACCGGGGACGACCGGCTCCGACGCCTGGACGACCAGGCCTGGCGCGAAGCCGGGTGGGGCGACCAGGACGTCCGCGCCGCCGTCAGTCCCGATGCCGATCCCTCCGAGGCCCGGCGCGCCTGGCAGCCCCTCACCGAGGTCTCGGGAGGCGTGTGGCGCATCTCCGTCCGTCGTGAGCACCCCCATGTCGAGGTACACGTGATCCCACCCGAGCCCACCACGCCCGCCGAGCGACTGATCGGCGCGTTCGGCGAACTGGGCCGGTCGGTCATGCGTCGATGAGGAGGGAGCCGCGCCCCGGCGCGGCCCCTCCCTCGGCCTATTCCCCGCCGCCGGTGACCACAGGCCTCGGCGCCTCACCGATCGGCGCCCGCCGGTACCGGAAGTAGGCGCGGTACCCGTCGAAGGCGATCACCAGCGCCGCCACCACCAGCAGCAGCGCCACCACGATCATGGCCCAGGCGCCGCCGGCGGCCACGCCGGCAACCCCCTCCGCGGTGGCGATCGTCTCGAACAGGTTGTACGCCGTGACCAGCGATGCGGCGATGGTGGTCACGTACATGAACACCATGGGGAGCCCCGCGTAGGCCGGGTTCCGGCCCACCGAGGCCAGCCACACCGTCACGATCAGCAGCGACAGCGCGGCCATCAGCTGGTTCGACGCCCCGAACAGCTGCCACAGGTAGACCCAGGTGCCGGTCAGAACCAGCCCGATCGCCAGGACCATGGAGACGATCGAGGCGACGTGCTGGTTCTTGAACCCCACCCAGGCCTCCCCCAGCCATTCACCGAGCGTCACCCGCATCAATCGGAACACCAGCTGGACCACGGTGAGCACGATGACCACGAACGCGCCGAAGCCGAGCGCCGTGCCGAACGTGGTGTCCAGCGCTCCGAAGGTGGCCACGTTCAGCAGGCTGCCCACGCCGGCGGCGAAGGCACCCGCTCCGGCGGCCCCGGTGATAGCCACGGCCGTCAGGGACAACAGGCCAAGGGTGTTCTCGGAGAACATCCCCCCGCCGCCCACCGGCAGGGCGTCGGTCTCGAACTCCAGCTGCCTGGCCGTCCCCACCGAACCGAACAGGGCGTGCCATCCGGAGATCGCCCCGCAGGCGATGGTCACGAAGAGCATGGGCCAGAGCGGCTGGAGCGCCCCGGTGGTCTGCTCCGGAGCGAACCCGTTGTACCCGGCGATCTGGAAGCCGCCGTCGGTGGCTCCGTCGACGATCCCCAGCGGTGCCAGGACCGCCCCGATCGCCGAGAGGCCGATGGTCAGCGCGGTGATCCAGAACCCGATGTAGTTGACGGGCTGAGCGAACTTCCAGATGGGCAGGTTGGCCCCCAGGTAGCTGAAGACCAGGAGGAACACCGCCCACATGACGTAGCTGGGCAAGACGTTGATCGTGCCCGCCTCCGCATCGAACGTCGCGCTCGACACCGGAGCCCCGGTCGCCGGATCCCTGGTGATGCGGGGGTCCGCGCCTGTGGGATCCTCGACCTCGTAGATGGCCCCGCTGCCGTTCACCGAGTCGTTGATGGCCAGGACGGTTCCGCTGATCGGGCCGGCGGCCCAGTCCGGCGGGCTCTCCTCCAGGTTGGCTCCGATCGGCCCGATGGCCATGGCCAGGACCGTGACCACCACCACGAGGAGGGTGGTGCCGACGATACCCGCCTTGCGCCGGTAGATCAGCCAGCCGGCCACCAGCCCCATCAAGGCCAGGACCGTGATCCCGAACGGGACATCGGGGCGGGCGGCCAGGATCGCGGCCATGATGCCGACGAACGCACCGGCGATCAGGAGCAGATAGAAGAAGATGAAGACGTACAGGATCCGGCGCGTGCGCTCAGATACCAGCCGATGGGCGATGGCCGCCAGGGAGTTCCCGTCGTTGCGGACCGCGACCATGATGGCGCTGTAGTCGCTGGCCCAGCCGATCAGGCTCACCCCGATCATGAGCCACAGGATCGACGGCACCCATCCCCACAAGGCTGCCGCCGTGATGACGCCGACGATGGGTCCGGCCGCGGCGATCGACTTGAAGTGATAGCCGTAGAGGACGAACCGGCTGGTCGGCACGAAGTCCACCCCGTCCATGTACATCCGGGCGGGAGTGGCTCGTTCGGGATCGGACTGGATCACCCGCCGGTCGATCTGCTTCGCGTAGAACTTGTACGCGAGGTAGATCACCACCAAGCCGATCACCACGACCCACAGTGAGTTCATGGACATCCTCCTGTCTGTTCCGAGGCTCCCTCTCCCTCACCACCCCGACGTTCGCCGTCGATCGCACCTCCTTTCAGTTGGTGGGAGCGGTGATGTACCGCTCGATGACCCGAAGGGCCTCATCGAGATCCTCGGCCCCCACGTACCGCCGTTCTCCCTCGACGATCACCGCCGGGTACCTGCGGAGCCGGTGCCGGAACGACTTCCAGACGCCCTGGATGGACGCGACGTCGACCACCTTGATCCGGAGCCGAGGCCCGAAGCGCTCGCGGAGATCGTGGACCCACGAGGAAACCTCGGAGTACTCGCGGCGGAGATCCTCGGGGAGCGATTCGCGAGCCTGGTCGCGACGGAAGGTCTCGCCCAGCCCGGCGTGTCCGAAGGTCAGCTCACAATGCTGGCAATGGGCGAACACGGTGGGCGCGTAGGTGATGACCTCGACCTCGACCGCTCGCATGGGCCAACCCCGGCCGAATCCTAGCACCGCGGGCCCGCCGACAGAAATCGACCGCGGTCACCCCTCCGGAGCCCGCCGGACCACCAGCGTCATCCCGTCGACCTCCTCGACCCGGACCCGGTCCCCCGGTTGACCATCCAGGACCCGCGCCGGGTACGAGGTCCCCCGGATCCGCACCCGCCCTCCGTCGCCGAGGACGCCCACCTCGCCCACGATCCCCTGGGCCCCGGCCCGGTGGCGCTGGCGAACCGCCCACCGCCACACCCGGAACTCGAACGCCTCTACGCCGATCAGCACGGCGATGACCACGGCCGACCAGGGCAGGTCGAGGAACAGGACCGCCAGGGTCCCGCCGACCAGGAGGGCCACCGGGCTCTAGGCCCGGGGCTCCAGGCGGACGACCTCGCAGACGAAGGTGCCGCCGGGGGCGCGGTACGTGACCCGGTCGCCGGCCCGCCGGCCCAGGAGCGCCGTCCCGAACGGCGAGTCCACCGAGACCGTGCGGACGCCGTCGATGCGCTCCTCCTTCGACGCGGCCAGCAGGTACGTCTCTTCCTCCTCGTCGTCCTCGTCCAGCGGTCGAACCGTGACCATGACGCCCGGGGCGGCCGTGTCCGCGTCAGTCGGCGATTCCACGATGTCGGGATCCTTCAGCAGACCCTCCAGCTCGCGGATCCGGGCCTCCATGAGGCCCTGGTCGTCCTTGGCCGCGTCGTAGTCGGCGTTCTCACGGATGTCCCCATGCTCCCGGGCGACCTGCAGGCGCTCGGCCACACGTCGCCGGCCGTCGGTTCGCAGGCGCTCGAGCTCCTCGGCCAGGCGCTCGAACGCGTCCCGCGTGAGCACCGCGCTGGCCTTCTGTCCGGGATTGCGGCGGAACGTCGGCTCATCCATGTCCCAGGAATCTACCAAGTGCTCGGCCGACATGGACCTTGACGATATGACGCGATGCGTCCTATCGTCACAGGCACCACACATGGCAACGCCGACCACCACGACCGGCGAGAGCACCCGGGCCCGGATCCTCGACGCCGCCTTCGAGGCCGTGTCCACGTTCGGGCTCTCCCGGCTCACCATGGACGACGTGGCCAGGCTGGCCGGGCTGGTCCGCCAGAGCGTGTACCGGTACTTCGGATCGAAGGACGAGCTGATCGTGGCGCTGGTGGTCCGCGAGGAGGAGGCCTTCCTCGACGGGGTCCGGGAGGCCCAGGCCAGGCACGCCGAACTCGAGGCGGCCATGCGCGAGGCGGTGCTGTTCTGCCTCCGGACACTGCGGGAGCATCCCCTGCTCGACCGGCTACTGGCCTCGGAGCCCGAGAGCCTCCTCCCCTACCTCACCACCCGGGCCGGCCCCGTGGTGGCCCGGGCCCGCGAGGTCCTGGAGGACCTGGCGGCCCAGCGCGTCGGAGTTCGCTCGGGGCTGGTGCACCGGACCGCGGACGTCGCCGTGCGGGCCATCATCTCCTACGCGCTCACCCCCAGCGAAGACGACCCCGAGGACGTGGCCCGTGAGCTGGCCCGTATCCTGGCCTCCGCGCTCGAGGTCCGAGAGGAGGACGTCCGATGAGCACCCGCCGCTACACGCTGCCGGTCGACCAGACGAAGTGGGAAGTCCCTTCCGGGAACGTCACCGTGTTCAACTGGGACTACGACGAGAGCCGGGACCAGCTCCTGACGCTGTACGAGAAGGGCAAGGAGAAGCAGTGGAACGCCCAGACCCGGCTCGACTGGTCCATCGAGGTCGATCCCCGGTCCCAGGCGAACGGCCCCGACTACTCCATCCCGATCTTCGGCTCGGACATGTGGGAGCGGATGACCGAGGAGGAGCGGGCCGAGGCCCGCCACCACATCGTGGCCTGGATGAACTCGCAGTTCCTCCACGGCGAGCAGGGCGCCCTGATCTGCGCGTCCAAGATCGTCCAGACGGTCCCCGACCTCGACTCGAAGTTCTACGCGGCCACCCAGGTCATGGACGAGGCCCGCCACGTCGAGATGTACGGGCGGTACGTTCAGGACAAGCTCGAGCTGGCCTACCCGATCAACGCGGACCTCAAGGCGCTCCTCAACCAGGTGATCGCCGACGAGCGGTGGGACATGACGTACCTCGGCATGCAGGTGATCATCGAGGGCCTGGCGCTGGCCGCGTTCGCCCTGATCCGGGATTTCTCCGAGGAGCCCCTGTCGAAGGCCATCAACACGTACGTGATGCAAGACGAGGCCCGGCACGTGGCGTTCGGCCGCCTGGCCCTCCGCGACCACTACCCCCAGCTCACCCAGAAGGAGCGCGACGAGCGCGAGGAGTTCGTGGTGGAGGCGTGCTACCTGATGCGGAACCGGTTCATGGCCCAAGAGGTGTGGGAGCGCCTCGGCCTCGACGTGGAGAAGTGCATGACGTATGTCGAGGAGTCGGAGATGACCCGGGAGTTCCGCACGATGCTGTTCTCCCGCATCGTGCCCACGGTCAAGGACATCGGGCTGTGGGGTCCCAAGGTCCAGAAGGCCTACCAGGACCTGGGCGTCCTCCAGTACCAGGACGTCGACCCCGACCAGCTCCAGGCCCAGGACGAGGCCCTGGCCCGCAGCCTGGACACCTCGCGGGGCCTCTCCCCCGAGGCCGACGCCTCGGCCAGGCTGGCCGGGGTCGACCCCACCCGTGCCCTCGAGGTGGAGGAGACCATCCGCCTGGGCGCCGACGACAAGTAGCTCGCCGGCGAATCAGTAGGCGCCCCAGATCCTCCAGCCGTCCTCTCGCCGGATCAAGAGGAGCGTGGTATCGAGGCTGGCGCTGTCCGACCCGTCATCGACGATGACGAACCAGGAGCGGTCGGCGACCTCGGTCCCGCAGTCGCGCTCGACGAAGCCGTAGCCCTCGACGGGACCGTCCGCTACGGCCCTTACCGGGATCGGGCCACTCGACCCGATGATGTCGTCGACGCCTTCGGCGGCAGGGTCCAGCAACGCCGCGGCCGTGGCCTCGTTGCCGGATCGCAGCGCCGTGGCAAATCGGACGGCGACGTCGACGGCCTGAGCGGAGGGGTCCGGTGGCCGCGGCATCGAACCATCCAGATTCGGACACCGCTGGAGCGTTGCGGTGATCGGCCGCAGGCCCTCGGCCACGAGCAGGAGCTCCGGGAGCTCCAGCCCGTGCTCGTCCAGCGAGAACAGGGCGCACCGGTCGTCCAGCGAGGCTCCCCTCGGGTGGAAGAACTGGACGATGTATCGGTCACCGCCGGGCTCGACCGGCCCGAAGTCGGCCGTTCGTGCGCCCAGGACCCGGATCGTCGGGGCGTCGTCCTCTTGGGCCAGCTCCAGGAACAGCGTGCCCGGCCGGCGGACCTCGACGGAACGCTCGCCGTCAGTGTAGTGGATCACCAGCTGGCCCTC
Organism: Actinomycetota bacterium; assembly: GCA_050692915.1. Lineage (GTDB taxonomy): Bacteria > Actinomycetota > UBA4738 > UBA4738 > CALAEC01 > CALAEC01. Next base: position 14,942 of record JBOGVU010000026.1, read on the forward strand.
CTCGGCCGGAGGAGCCCCGGGAGCCGGGCCGACCACCGGCTCGGGGTCGAACCCCTCGGGGAGGTACCCGGGCTCGAAGGGGAGGGTTCCCTCGCATCGGAGATCCGTCGCCGGGGTGGTCGGAGCGACGGGTGACGGGCCGGCGGGCCGAGTGGCCTCCGGTGCCGTGAACACCCGACCAAGGAGCACGAAGCCTCCCGCCGTGGCGGCCACCACCGCCACCGCCAGGGCCGGGGCCCGCAGTCGACGGACGGCCCGCCGGCGGGTCTTGCGGGCCGCCACCCGCTCGAAGACCTCGCTGGTCACCGGCCGCTCCGGGGCCGCCCGCTCCAGGGCCGCGCTGATCCGCTCGTCAACGTCCACGATCTGGTGCCTCCTCCGCCTCCGACTGTCGCAACGTACGGGCCAGTGCCCCCCGGGCTCGATGCAACGAGGTCTTCACCGTGCCCGCGCTGACCCCCATGGCCCTGGCCACCTCCTCCACATCGAGACCCAGGTAGAAGCGAAGGACCGTCGCCTCCCGCTGACGAGCCGGGAGCCGATGGAGGGCCCGGCGGACGTCGAGGGCCTCCTCGTCATCGGACGCTCGAGCCTCCGCCGGTGCCGAGACCGCCCAGGCGCGGCTCTCGGCCCTAGCCCTCCGCCACCGGCTCCTGCCCAGGTTGATGGCCACCACCGCCACCCACGCCCGCAGGGACTCGATGCGCTCCCCGCGCTCGGAACGCTCCCACGCTCGGGCCAACGCCTCCTGCACCGCGTCCTCCGCCGTCGCCGCGCTCCCGCACGCCAGGCCCACGGCCCCGACCAGTTTCGGGTACTCGTCCCGCAGGAACGCTCGGATCGTCGTCTCGTCCAGCTCAGTGCTCCTTCGTTCACTCCGAAGACGCAGGAGACCTGGGGGTAGGTTGACAGGGCCCCGGGTGTTTCTCCCTCAGGGCTCGATCGAGTAGACCAGCCAGTCCTCGCGGCGGCCGCCGACCTTCTCGTAGAACCGTTGGGCTCGGTGGTTGTCCGGGGCCGTCTCCCAGGTCATCTCGGTGAGGCCCCGCGACCGGCACTCCGCCCGGCACGCCTCGAACAGCGCTATGGCCACCGGCGACCCTCGATGCGGCTCGACCACGTACAGGTCGTTCATGATGCCGATCCGGGTGCCGGTGAACGTGCTCCAGGTGACGTACAGCGTGGCGAAGCCGACCAGATCGCCGTCGGCCTCGGCCACGAGCTGGACCCCCTCGTTCCCCTCGAGCATCGCCTCCCGCAGCCGGTCCATGGCCTCGGGTTCGGGCTCCGGCTGCCGGTAGAAGTCCACGACGTACTCGCGCATCAGCTCGGTCAGCCGCGGCGCGTCCCGCCGCTCGGCCCGACGCACCACCGCTTCGGTCATCCACGCCTCCTCGTCCGGGGCCGCCAGGGTATCCTCGTCGCCCGATGGCCACCGACGGCTTCCGGCCCCTCCCCTCGCACTACGACCGGTGCTTCGGCTGCGGCCGGGACCATCCCACCGGCTCCACCTCGAGATGTGGGGCCTGGACGACGAGCTGCGGGTGCGGGGGTCGTTCACGGTCACCGAGCACCACCAGGGCGCTCCCGGGCTGGCCCACGGCGGGGTGATCTCGGCCGCGGTGGACGAGGGCATGGGCTACCTGCTGTGGCTGGTGGGCTCCCCGGCCGTCACGGCCCGGCTCGAGGTGGACTTCCGCCGGCCGGTGCCGGTCGGCTCGCGGCTGGAGCTTCACGCTCGGGTGGACCGGCGGGAGGACCGCAAGATCTGGGCGTCCATGCAGGGCCGGGTCGACGACGAGGTCGCGGTGGAAGCCCAGGCTCTGTACGTGATGGTCGGCCTGGAGCACTTCGTCCCGCACGCCGAGCGGATGGGCGAACGGATGGCGGAGCGGCCCTACAACCCCTAGGTCAGGATCTGAAGCCGAAGTCGTTGGCCTTCTTCACCTTCCGGCGCTCGGAACGGTCGGGGCGCTCGTGGCGGTCGGCCAGGTCCGGGCGGTGCCCGTTCGTCTCCTCCACGACCCGATGCCTGCCCACGTACCGGCTGGGACGGAGGCCCAGGCCGTGACCGTGGCGTCGCCCCCGCCGCTCGCCGGCCTCGACGCTCGCCGGGAACCTCGCCGCCACCTCCTCCGTGTCGAACCCAACGAGCCGCGCGCGCCTGGCCATGTGCTCCTCCTCCGCCGTTCGACGTCCTCCCCGGGTGTATCGGCCGGAAGGGGCTCCCCGCTGGAGTCGGCCGACCGGCCTAGTTCGCCGGGGCGGGAGCCGGGCGAACGGCCGGGGGGGCCGGCAGAGTCACGAGGAAGGTTGTGCCTTCTCGGGGGGCCGAGGACACGGCGACCTCGCCACCCATGGCCCTGGTCAGCGAGGCCACGATGGCCAGACCGAGGCCCGCGCCGGCGGGCACTCCCGTCCGGGCCCCGTGCCCGCGGTACAGCCGGTCGAACACGTGGGCCATCTCCGCCTCGGGGATTCCGGGGCCGGTGTCCGACACCGAGATCTCCACGTGATCGTCCGTCCGCCGGCCGGTGATGGAGATCGTGGCGTCCTCGCCGCCGTGCCGGACCGCGTTCGTGACCAGGTTCGTCAGCACCTGGAGCAGCCGATCCGGGTCGGCGGTGGCGAAGAGCCCCGCCTCGACCTCCACCAGATGCTCCCGCCGGGCCAGCAGCATCCCTCGGAGCAGGGCCTCGCGGATCACCAGCTCCACCTCGACGGGCTCCCGCCGGAGCGGCATCCCCTCGTCCAGGCGGGCCAGGAGCAGGAGGTCGTCCACGATCCGCCGCATCCGCTCGAGCTCCTCCGCGGCCACCGCCAGCGACCGACGGGCTTCGGCCCCGCGGAGCCCCTCGTCGAGGAGCTCGAGCTGCCCCCGGGCGACCTGGAGCGGGGTTCGGAGCTCGTGCGAGGCGTCCGACAGGAACCGGCGCTGGGAGCTGAAGGCCTCGTCCAGACGGGCCAGCATGCCGTCGAAGGCGGCGGCCAGGCGCCCCACCTCGTCGGCGGGCCCATCGGACCCCACTCGACGGGACAGGTCGCCGGTGGCCTCGATCCCCTCCACCGCCGCGGACATCCTGCGGAGCGGGCCCATCGTCCTCCGGACCGCGGCCACCCCAAGCACCGTGGCGAACGCGAGTCCCAGGCCGCTGGCCCATCCGATCCCGGACAGCAGTCCCGACAGCGTCTCCTCCTCGCCCGCAAGTGAGGCGGCCGCCACCAGTGTCCCGATCTGCTGCCCTTCGACCATGAGCGGCACGCTCAGGGCCCGGACCGAGCCGCCCTCGCCCTGAAGGTCCCACCAGCGCGACGACGTCGCGTTGAGGAGGTCGCCGCTCCGCTCCACGGACCCGAGGTCGAGCTGGCCCGGGCTGGTCAGGACCTCACCCGTGGACGTCCGCACCGCAACGACCTGGCCGCCGGCGAAGGCGGTCCTCTGGAGCCACGCTCTGGCCCGGGGAGCCAGGTCCCCCGAGTCGCGCACCAGCGCGGACGGGCCTCGGCGGAACGACTCCACCGCGGCGATCAGCCCATCGTCGAGGGCCCCGGCCAGGTGGGACCGGGTCAACTGGATAGCCACCGCGGCCACGACCAGGAGCGTGGCCATCACCAGCAGTGCGTAGGTCGCGGCCAAACGGACCGTCAGGGGGAGGCTCCGGCGCCTAGGTGCCGTCAGCATCGTCGGATCCCGACCCGGACCCGGAGCTGTCCGAGCCCGAGCTGTCCGAGCCGGACCCCGAGCTGTCGGATCCGGGGCCGGAGTCGTCGTCGTCGGATCCGCGGCCGGAGTCGTCGTCGTCGGATCCGGGGCCGGAGTCGTCGTCGTCGGATCCGGGGCCGGAGTCGTCGTCGTCGGATCCGGGGCCGGAGTTGTCGTCGGATCCGGGGCCGGAGTTGTCGTCGGATCCGGGGCCGGAGTTGTCGTCGTAATCGTCGTCCTCGTAGTCCTCGATCGACCCCTCCTCGACCTCGCGAGGGACCTCCTCGACCTCTAGCGGGCTGGTGCGAGGCGAGGGCGTGGGGTCCAGTGTGCCGGAGTCGGCCTCGAGGAGCACCACCGGCGTGGGGGGCGGTGCCTCGCGGAAGACGCCCCGGCCGCCGACCAGCACGCCGGCGAAGAAGACCGCCGCCGCGGCCAGGGCCACGGACCCGGCCCTCACGACGCCGCCTCCGGCGCGAACCGGTACCCGGAGCCGCGGACGGTCTCGACGAGCCCGTGGCCGAGCTTCCGCCGGAGAGCGGCCACGTACACCTCCACCACGTTCGACCCCGGATCGAAGTCGAGGTCCCACACCAGCGTGAGCAGCTGTCCGCGCGACAGCACCTGCCCGGGATGCCCCATGAACGCCGCCAGGAGCTCGAGCTCGCGGGCGGACAGCGCCACCTCCCGGCCATCCAGCACGGCCCGGTGCGCGGCCAGGTCGAGGGTGAGCGGCCCGGCCTTCAGCACACCCCCGTCGCCCTCCGTCCACCGCAGGCGGGCCCGGATCCGAGCGGCCAGCTCGTCGACCGAGAACGGCTTGGTCACGTAGTCGTCGGCCCCGGCGTCCAGGCCGCCGATCTTCGAGCCGGTCGAGTCGAGCGCGGTCACCGCGATGACCGGGACCCGGGGCTTGGCTTGCCGGATGTCCTCGAGCACATCCAGCCCGCCCCGCCCTGGGAGCACCAGGTCGAGGAGCACCAGGTCCACGTCGAGCTTCCTGGCCAGCTCGATGCCGGCCTCGCCGTCGGGGGCCGAGGACACCACGAACCCGCGGGCCCCGAGCCCGCGCTCGACGATCTCCCTGATCCGGGGATCGTCCTCGATCAGGAGGACGTGCGGCACCGTTCGCGCTCCTCAGGCCTGCTCCAGCAAGCGTACCGCCAGCTGGACCCGACGGCCCACCTCGGCCGGCCACCGCGGGTCGAGCACCCGGAACGGTCCCGAGGCCAGCAGCAGCGCCGCCAGGGCCTCGCGCCACGCCAGGTCCGCCGAGGGGATCCCCAGCCGCCGGAGGAACGCCTCCCGGACCAGGCCACGGTAAGCGGCCAGCCGATCCGCCGCGGCCGGAACCGACAGGGCCAGCACCAGGAGGTGGGCGCAGAAGTTCGCGGCGTCGGTGGCGGGGTCGCCCGGGCCCAGGTCGTCGAGGTCGATCAGGCCGAGCGAGAAGTCCTCGTCCACGAACACCTGGGCCTCGTACAGGTCGCCGTGCACGGCCGGGGCGGCCCGAGCGGCTCGACTCTCCCCCGCGGCCACGGCCTCGACCACCCGATCGACCTCGGCGGCCCACGACGGCACGAGCCGCCCCAACACCGCCGCGGCCGATCCGGCCGCCTCTGTGGGCGAAGGCCGGGCCACTTCGGGAAGACGGGGCCCGACCTGTTCGGCCACCTTTTCTGGCAGGAGGGCCACCCGCTCGGGCGACGGCAGCGGGCCGCCGGCCACCAGCAGGTCGCGGAGGGACCGGCCCCGGGCCGGCTCGAACACGAAGGCGTCCTCCCCGAGGGACCCCGCGGGCATGGAAAGACGCAGGGCCTCCGAGCCCTCGAGGACCGACCCGGCCGCTAGCCGGGCCCGCTCCGCCTTCGATCGAGGAAGGACTTTCCCGAACGCCGTCTCCCACCGCCTCCCGCCTCGGCCCCGGCGCAGCACCCGGTACCGGAACACGGCCCGTCGCCGCGGCCGGTACCGGAGCAGCTGGACGCTGACGGCGGCGGCCCCCAGGCGCCGGGCCACCTCCGGGCCCCAGGCTACGTCGGCGAGATCGGGGAGCGAAGGGTCGAACGGGAACGCCCACACCAGGTGCTGACCTGACCGGCCCACGGGCTCGGCCAGGCCGGTCCGGTCCTCGGCGTCCTCGGGGAGCGGGCCGGGGGTCCGCGCCCGCGCCCGGGTCTCAGCGCACAGGACGAACGTTCGCTGGCCTCCGCCCCTGTGCGCAAGTACCCGGTACCGGACCGCGGCGGACCGGCCGGGCCGATACAGCGCCTGGGCCGGCCTGGCGTCCTCCACCGACCAGCCCCGCTCGCCGAGGAAGGCCGAGATCGCCTCCCGGCCCTCCCCGGTGAGCAACCCTCGGGCCCCGGGAAGCCCGGGGTCCGAGGGGATAGGCGGAACTCGGTCCATCAGTCGCCCGAGTCGGCCGAGTCACCGCCAGAGCCGGGACCCGAGTTGTCGTCCGGGCTGTCCACGGACGCGTCGCCGCCCGAGCCCGGCCCGCTGGAGAAGCTGTCCGGGCCGGAGTTGTCCGGCGAGTCGTCCGGCGAGTCCACGGTGTCGGCCGACGCCGGCGACGCGGTGTCCGCCGTGTTCGGCGACGCGGCCGAGTTCGTCCCGGCCGTGTTCACGTCCTCGGTCCCCGGGGTGTCCGGCGACCCCGCCGTGCTGGCCGAGTCGAGGACGTCGTCGAGCGGCGAGACCTGGGTCTCCACCTGCACCTCGTCGCCCTCGATGTTCAGGGACGTGCCATCATCGCCCAGCTCCACGGCCGACGGGGCGGCCGCGTCCGGGGCGCTCATCCCTGCGGCCGCGGCGCCGACCCCGACGGCCGACCCACCGGCCAGCAGGGCCACGATCTTCTTCCCGATCGCCATCCTTGCCACCTCCTCCTCTTCCGTCGTTCACCCTGACTATCGGCATCCCCACTGAGGCCTTCATGAGCCGCGGATGAGGGTTCCTTTAGGTTCGCCGGTTCCAGGGGGGCCGCTACAATCGGCGCTTCGGGACGGGGGACGAGTGCGAGGCAAGCACCGGAGCAGGAGGTGGCCGTGGGCCGTCGCGGCCGTGGCCGGGCTCGGCGCGCTGGGGACCGGGTACGTGCTCCGGGACGATCTCACCGCCCCGTTCCGCGCCGGGGCCCCCTCGCCGGAGGCCCGCTCCCCACAGCCACGGCCGGGTCCGACGCTCACCGTGACCCCGCCGCCTCCCTCGCCGACGCCACCTCCGCGGGAGCGGCTGGTGATCCACGGCACCGGTGACGTGAGCCTCGATCCCGCCTACATCCCGAACCTGACCGCGAACGGCTACGGGTACGCGTGGGAAGGCCTCGGGGGGCTGTTCCGCCGTGACGACCTCACCGTGATCAACCTGGAGTGCCCGGTGTCGGAGCTCCGCGACCCTCTCGACAAGAAGTTCGTGTTCCTGTGCGACCCGGCCGCCCTCCCCGCGGCCCGCCGGGCCGGCGTGGAGGTGGCGAACCTGGCGAACAACCACGGGTACGACCACGGGCCCGAGGCGCTCCTCGACTCCGTCCGGAACCTGCGGCTGGCGGGGATCGCCCCGGTCGGGGCGGGCCGGGGCCCCCGTCGGGCCCTGGCGCCCGCGATGTTCGACCTGGGGGGCTGGCGGGTGGCCGTGTTGGGGCTGGGGATGGTGATCGACCCGCCCGACCAGGTCGCCGCGCCGGGTCATCCGGGGACGGCCGCCGGCCGGGACACGGGCGCGATGGTGCGAGCGATCCGGGCCGCGGACCGCCGGGCCGACCTCGTGATCGTGACGATCCACTGGGGGATGGAGCTCGACACCGAGCCGCGCCCGGAGCAGGTCGAGCTGGGCCGGGCGTTCGTGCGCGCGGGAGCCGACGCCATCTTCGGCCACCACGCCCACCGGCTTCAGCCCCTCGATCACTACCGGGGCCGGCCCATCTTCTGGGGGCTGGGGAACTTCGTGTGGCCGGACTTCTCGCCCGCCGGCGCTATAACGGCCGTGGCGCAGGTCGTGGTCCGGGGCAACGGTTCCGTTACCGGGCGCTTGCTCCCGGCCCACATCGAGCCCTCGGGTCACCCCGTCCTCCTCGACTGAGGCGCCTTCCGGCCCCCCGTCCGATAATGGCCCAGGGGGATGAACACGCCGACGATCCTGCTCGTGGACGACGATGCTCGCCTCAGGGAGATCGTGGGGATGGCCCTGGAGGGCGAGGGGTACGGGGTGCACGCGGCCGCCTCCGCGGAGGAGGCCGTGGCCATCCTGGACCGCGACGACCCCGACCTCCTGATCCTCGATGTGATGCTGCCCGGCCAGGACGGCTTCGAGCTGTGCCGGGAGATCCGAACGAAGAGCCCGGTCCCGATCCTGATGCTCACGGCCAAGACCGACACCGTGGACGTGGTGGTGGGGCTGGAGTCGGGCGCCGACGACTACGTGACCAAGCCGTTCGTGACCAAGGAGCTGGTGGCCCGGATCCGGGCGCTGCTGCGCCGGGCCCGGGGGGCCGAGCAGTCGCCCCGGAAGATCTCGGTGGACGACCTGGAGATCGCCCCCGACGCGGCCACCGTGACCAAGGGCGGCGAACCGCTCCACCTGACCAAGACCGAGTTCAAGCTGCTCCTCGCGCTGGCCTCGCGGCCGAACCAGGTGTTCACCCGGGAGGTGCTCCTCCAGCAGGTGTGGGATTACGACTACTTCGGCGACTCCCGCCTCGTCGACGTCCACATCCGGCGGCTCCGGGCCAAGATCGAGGACGACCCCCGGGAGCCCAGGATCGTGCAGACCGTCCGGGGACTCGGCTACAAGGTGGCCACCCGATGAAGGGCGCCCGACTGCGCCGGGGGGCCGGGCTTCGCCTGCGCATCACCATCGCGTTCGTGGGGGCCGCGCTGGCCGTCTCGGCCCTGGTGGCGGGGACCACGTACGCGCTGGCGGAACGGTACCTGGTGCGCCAGCGGGTCGATGACGCCCTCCAGCAGAGCCTGTCGAACATCCGGTTCGCCTCCCAGTTCCTGGCCACCACGGCCGAGGAAGAGGTTGAGGAGGAGCTCGCCGAGGAAGTGCTCGAGGAGCAGCTCTCGGAGCTGGTCGACCTCCTGGAGGCCAGGGGGACCGTGGACGCCATGATCGTGCGGGACACCACGCCGATCGCCTCCTCGATCACGATCTCGCTCGACACCGTCCCACCGGGGCTCCGGAACGCGGCCGAGGGGGGCCGGGTCGGGTATACGCTCACCGGCGCCCCGCAGCGGATGGTGTTCGGCTCGCCGGTGCCGAACCAGGGCCTGGAGGCGTACTTCTTCTTCCCCATGGCCGACCTCGGGGAGACGCTCGGGGTCCTGGGCCGGGTGCTGATCGGCGTGTCGATCGGGGCGGTGCTCCTGGCCACCCTGGTGGGCGCCCGGGTCAGCACCAGGCTGATCGACCCGGTCCGGCGGGCCAGCCGGGCCGCCCGGCGGGTGGCCGAGGGGCTCCTGGAGACCCGGCTCCAGGTCCAGGGCGGGGACGAGCTGGCCGCCCTGGCCACCTCGTTCAACGACATGGCCGCCGCGCTCGAGGAGCGGATCGCCCGGGAGCGCCGGTTCGTCGGCGACGTGTCCCACGAGCTCCGCACGCCGCTGACCACGCTCCGGGCCTCCACCGACTACCTCCTCCAGCACGGCGAGGGGCTGACGCCCCCGGTGCGCCGCGCCGCCGAGCTGCTGGCCGCCGACCTCGAGTACCTCCAGCGCCTGGTGGACGACCTGCTCGACCTTTCCCGGGTGGAGGCCGGCCGGGTGGACATGGCGTGGGAGCGGCTGAACGTGGCCGACCTGGCCCGCGAGGTGGTGGCCCGGCGGACCCGGACCGGCGACCAGGTGGTGCGGGTGGAGGTGGAGGCCGAGCCCGACAGCCTGGCCACGGTGGCCGACAAGCAGCGGCTGGAGCGCGTGGTGGGGAACCTCCTCGACAACGCGCTCAGCCACGGCGGGGGGAAGGACGTCACGATCCGCGTCGGGGCCGAGGACGGCTCGGTCCGGCTCGCCGTCGAGGACCGCGGCCCCGGCATCCCGCCGGAGGCGGCGCACCGCATCTTCGAGCGTTTCTACAAGGCCGACCCTTCCCGGCGACGCCGGGAGGGCAGGGGCTCGGGACTCGGCCTGGCCATCGCCCGGGAGAACGCGCACCTCCATGGCGGCGAGATCTACGTGTTCAACGGCCGGAGCGGGGGAACACGGTTCGAGCTTCACCTGCCCCGCCGAGAGCAGGAGCCGGTGGAGCGGTGAGGCTCGCGGCGGTCCTGACGGTGGCAGCGATCCTCGCCGGCGCGTGCCAGAGCGAGGGCCTCACGCTCCTGTCCGAGGCCGACCTGCCCGAGGACGTGTACGGCTCGCCGGGCCCGACGCCGGCGGAGACGCCGGAGATCCCTGAGAACGGAATCGTCTACCTGGTCCGGGACGGACACCTGGTGACCAGGTTCCAGTCGATCCAACCGACCTCCGACTCGCTGGCCGAGGGACTCGTCCTGGCACTGATCGCCGCGTCCCCCGGGGGCCCGGTGAGCACCGCCATCCCCGACAACACCCGGCTGAACGAGGTCCGGATCGACGGGCCGGTGGCCACCGTCGACCTGTCCTCGGAGTTCGAGGGGGCCGCCCCCCCCGAGCTGCTGACCCTCCGGATCGCCCAGGTCGTGTACACCCTGACCCAGGAGGGCACCGACATCAGCGCGGTGCGCATCAGCATCGACGGCGTCCCCCAGCAGCTCAAGACGCCGGACCTCCCGGTCACCCGCGGGGACTACCGGGGCGTCGCTCCGCCGAACGAGGGACGGAGGTAGGGCCGGCGCCCCACAGCGGGAGCCGTGCTAGGGCCCGCCTTCACGAAACCGTCATATCGTCGTCGCGGAAGCGAAACGGCGGGTGGGCATCCTCGGTGGTGCTGGAGGCGACCATCCCCCTCCCGTCCGGGGCTGGTCGCCAGGCGCGGAGCCCTCCTCCGGCGGACGGTCGGTCTCTCGAGCCGAGACCAGCCTCCCTCCGGGGGATCCCCTCTCCACCCGTACCCGGCCGGGGGAGGGCCCGCGCATCACCCTCCCCGCGCCCTCGCTAGATCCGGCCGGCCTTCCCGGCGATCTGCGCGAGCCGACGGTTCAGGGCGTCGAGGACTGCTCTGGCGCCGCTCTCGATCTCCTGGCCCTTCGGGCTCGTCACCGCCCCGACGTACCGCTGGCTCCCCACCCGCACCGTCACCACCAGGACGTCGAGGTCGTCGGCCGCGTCGCTGCGGTACACGCCCTCCACCGTCACGTCGGTATCGAGGAGCGGCTTCATCGCGTCGCCCACGGCCTGGGCGGACGCGTAGGAACGCCCGGCCTCGGTCGGCTGTCCCCGGCCGCGGCCCCGCAGCATCTGGCCCCGCCAGTCGAGGACGACGTCGACCGACGACTCGTCGTCCAACCCCACGGTCAGGTCGATGAGCCGGACCCTGGGCTCCTCCGCCCCGGTCTCACCGTCGATCTCCTCGATCCGGACGGATTCGTCCCCGACCGTCCTGGCCAGCTCGTGGCGGGCCAGGTCGGGGTCGCCGCTCGGGTCCAGGAGCACGCGGAGGGAGGGCGGATCCCCCGGCGCCATCTCGGCCCAGGACACTCCCGGGATCTCCCGGACCCGCTGCTCCAGCGAGGGGGGAAGGTCCTCGCGGCGAACGGTCAGCCACTCGATGACGAACCGGGCGAAGCGGAGGGCGTCGGATCCGGCCGCGGCCGTGACCCCACGGAGGATGACGATCTTGCTCCCGTTCCTCCCCAGCCACCGGGCATGGGCCATCGGCACGTTCACCTCGGCCTCCACCGTCCCCTCGACCATGGCGTGGCGGGCCTGCTCCACGAGCTCGGCGACGTCGGAAGTGGACAGGCCCCTGGGCTCCAGGAGGAGGTGCTCCGCCCCGGACGGCGTCAGGAGGATGAAGGCACCCGACTCGGCCTCGGTCTCCTCAACCAGCCACCGGAGGACGTCACCGATGGCCGCGGCCTCGTTCGCTTGCGGCGACTCGGGCTCGGGAACTTCGGTCGTCGGCATCGGTCTGCTTCCCGTCGTGAGCGAAGAGGCCGGGCCGGTTCCCACCCGAGATTCAGGCATCTCCGTGTCCCGCCTCCAGATCGCGCCGCCCTCGCGGCTCCGTGCGGGCACACGTGCACGCGTAAGACAAGCAGGCTAACTGAGGCCCCGCAATCCGCCAAGCGGGAGACGCCGTAGGCTATTTGGCTGACCCTTTGGCCCCCAGGACGTCCAGGATGGCCTGGGCGTCGGCATCCTCCAGGGGGGACGCCGGTCGGGCCTTGGCCGCCTCGACCACCGTCCGGAGGTTCGACTCGGTCATCTCCAGGCGACGGCGCAGGGCGGCCACCTCGTCCTCGAGCCCCTCGGACCGGCGGCGGTCCTCACCGGCCCGCCGGGTGACCTCGACCGCCTCCCGGCGAGCGGCGTCCGCCTCGATCCGGGCCCGGTCCAGGGCGGACCGCAGCTCCGCAACCTCGGCGGACAGCTCGATCAGCCGCTCGATCACCGCGCGGCCCAGCCCCTCGTAGGTGGGTCTCTCCTCAGCCTCGGCCTCGTCCTTCTCCCTGGCGCGGCGCCGGGTCGGCCGGCGCACCGAGGCCGGCTCCCCCGGCTCCAGGGGCCGGGCGTCGAGGAGACGGTACCGGTTCCCCTCCTGGGCGATCCGGCCCCGGGCCATCAGAGCCCTGACGGCCCTGGCCACGCTCAGCCGGTTGGTGATGCCCGAGCCCGCGGCGAGCTCCGCCGGCGCGGACGGGATGAGCTCCCCCACCGCTGACCGCTCCTGCGCGGCCGCCAGGATGGCGTTGCTCTCTAAAAGGCTTTGCTCGTTCATCACTCTGTTTGTATCACGGCGCCCCCACCGCCGCCCACCGCGAAAGACCGACAAAAGGCCGCCGAGGGCTTGCCACCGGGCCAGTGGGTGGTGTACAAATGCTCTTGGAACCGCTGGAGTCTTCGGGCTCCGGCGGTTCCATTCGTTGGGCCTACCGGTGCCGGTAGGTGATCCTTCCCCGGGTCAGGTCGTATGCAGACAGCTCCAGGGTGACCCGGTCCCCCGGCAGGATGCGGATGTAGTGCTTCCGCATCTTCCCGGAGATGTGCCCCAGCACCCGGTGCCCGTTGTCCAGGTCCACCCGGAACATCGTGTTCGGGAGAGCCTCCACGATGGTCCCCTCCACCTGGAGGGTCTCCTCCTTCGGCGCGCCGGCCCGTTCCGCCCGCTTGGCGCGATCGGCGGCGGTCACCGGCCTCCGGCCGGCGGAGCGTCTGGGAGGCGGTCGTCCTCTGCGTCGTGCCACGGCGTGAAGGGTACCAGACGAAGCGAACGGCCTATCCGACGCCGAGCCCGGTCATCAGCGCGCGAAGCGTGAGGCCGAAGCAGAAGAACGCGGCCAGCGCGAACGGCGCCCACGGACGGTGGGCGAAGGCGTCACGGGCCAGGACGTGGGCCACGCCGAGCACCAGCGCCGGGAAGATCGCCCCGTACACGATGTGCAGGAGCGAGGCCCGGCCCCCCGTGAGGAGCAGGGTCACCCCGACCACGGCCTGGATCAGGACGGTCCCCTGGACGAACCCGAGCACCCACCAGAACGCCCGCCCCGGCCCCCGGCGGACGATCCACGTCGTCAGGCCCCACAGCCACAGGAGGCCGAACGCCCCGACGACCCCCCAGCCCGCGACGAGGTGAAGCGAGCGCACGCGCGCTCAGAGGTACTGGCCCGGCGGGCCCCCGGCCTCCTGCTGGGGCTGTCCCGGCATCTGCCCCGGGGTGAGCTGGCGGCGCCGCACCTCCTGGAGGGCCGCCTGGGCCTGCGCGTGCTGGGCCCACAGCGCGGCCTGGATCCCGTGGAACAGGCCCTCGAGCCAGCCGAGGAGCTGCGCCTGGGCCACCCTGATCTCGGACTCGCTGGCCGGCTTGCCGATCGGCCCGATCAGCGTATCCAGCTCCTTCTGCAGATCCGGCGAGAGGGCTTCCTTCAGCTCGTCCACGGACGACCTGTAGATCTCGGCCAGCCGGTCCCGCCCGGGCTCGTCGATGGTGGCGCCGCGAACCTCCTCGACCAGCTCCCGGATCATCGAGGCGATCCTCAGGAGCTTGGCCGGTTGGGCGATCATCCCCTCGCCCTCTGCGCCGGGGACTCCGGCCGGCTCGCCGGGGGTGATGATCTGCGCGCGTGGCTGCGGCTGGTCGCTCACGGTCCGGCCAGGATATCGCACCCGCCAGGAGTCGCTCAGAGCAGGGCCCGGGCCAGTGCGGTGG
>JBOGVU010000027.1:0-28783 GCA_050692915.1 Actinomycetota bacterium
CCCCAGGCCAGGCCGGCCCCGAAGGCCGCGGTCAGGACGACGTCCCCGGGCTTCAGCACTCCCCGCCGCCAGGCGTGGTCGAGGGCGATCGGGACTGAGGCGGCGGACGTGTTGCCCACCTCCTCGAGGTCCACGAACACCCGCTCGCGGGGGAAGTGCAGCCGGTCGGCCACGGCCCGGATGATCCGGGCGTTGGCCTGGTGGGGGACCATCAGCGTGACGTCCTCCGCCGACATCCCCGACTTCTCCAGCAGCCTCTTGGCCGCGTCGGCCATGCCGACCACGGCACGCTTGAACACCTCGCGGCCGTCCTCCATCCGGATCAGGTTCTCCCGGTTCCCCTCGGCGTCGATGTTCGAGGGCTTCCGGGAGCCCCCCGAGGGGATCTCCAGGAGCTTGGCGTGACGCCCGTCGCTCTCCAGGATCGAGCCGATCAGGCCGGGCTCCTCGCCGGGCACGAGCACCGCGGCCCCGGCGCCGTCGCCGAACAGCACGCAGGTCGTCCGGTCGGTGAAGTCGAGGAACCTCGACAGGACCTCGGTGCCGATCACCAGCACGGTCTCCGCTCGGCCCACCCCGATCTGGGCGGCGCCCAGGTCGGCCCCGTAGATGAACCCGGCGCAGGCGGCCTGGATGTCGAACGCCCCGCCCGACAGCCCCAGGCGTTCCTGGACGAACGAAGCGGTGGACGGCATGGGCTGGTCGCCGGTGACCGTGGCCACGATGGTGAGGTCCACGGCCGAGGGGTCCACGCCCGCCGCCGCCAGCGCGTTGGCCGCGGCCTCCGAGGCCAGCGAGGAGGCCGTGTCGGCCTCACCGGCGAACCGCCGGGCCCGGATCCCGGTGCGGGCCTGGATCCACTCGTCGGAGGTGTCCACGAGCTCGGAGAGCTCGTCGTTCGTTACCAGGCGCTCGGGCAGCGCGGAGCCGACCGCCGCGATCCGTGCCGATGTCACGACGTCGGCTCGGCCTCGGGCTCGATCGCCATCACGGGCTGGCCCGCGACCAGGGGCTCGCCGTCCAGAGCCATGACCGAGGAGACCCTGCCGCTCACCGGAGAGACGATGTCGATCTCCCGGTTCCCCTGCACCAGACGGGCCACCGGCTGGCCGCGCTCCACGAGCTCGCGACCGTCGGCGAAGCGCCGGGGCGGGAGCAGGCGGACCCGGCCGGGCCCGGGGGCCACGACCACGCGCAGCCACACGGGGCGGTGCCCGGACACGTGCTCCATCGTCCTCATCGGGTCCTCGCTCCGACGTCCTCGGCCAGGGCCCGGGCCTCCGCCGGCGAGCCGGCTGAGACGGCCCTGACCCCCGGGGCGCATCGCTTGGCCAGCTTCGCCAGGACCTCGCCCGGGCCGGCCTCGACGAACAGGTCCACGCCGGCCTCGGCCATGGCTCGGATCGACCGCTCCCATTTCACCGGCGACACCAGGTGGCGGGACAGGAGGTCGCGGAGGGCCGAGGGCTGGCTGGTGGGCCGGCCGCTGGCGTTCGGTACCACCGGGAACCGGGGCTCCCGGAACTCCAGCCGGGCCACGGCGGCCCGTACCCGGCCCAGTGCCGGTTGCATCAGCGAGGAGTGGAACGCCCCGGCCACGTTGAGCCGCACGACCCGGGCCTTCCGGCTCCGGGCCAGGTCCTCGGCCCGCTCCACGGCGGCCACGGAGCCGGAGACCACGGTCTGCTTCGGGCTGTTCTCGTTCGCCACCATCAGCACGTCCCCTCGGCCGGCGACATTCACGATCTCGGCGGCCTCTGCGGGAGAGATCCCCACCAGGGCGCTCATGGCCCCCGGGGTGGCCTCGGCGGCGGCGTGCATGGCCAGGCCCCGCTCGACCACGGCCTCCAGGGTCGGCCCCAGGTCCGTGGCTCCGGCGGCCACCAGTGCGGCGAACTCGCCGAGGGAGTGCCCGGCCGTCATCTCGAAGCTCAGGCCCTCGGCCTCCAGGACCCGGAGCGCCGCCAGGTCGCAGGAGAACAGGGCCGGCTGGACCACCGCGGTGTCGGCCAGGCGGGCCTCGTCGCGGCAGGCCTCGATCACGTCGTACTCGAGCACGGCCGAGGCCTCGTCGAGGACGGCCCGGCCCTCCGGGTGGTCGGCCCATGGATCCGCCATTCCGGCGTACTGAGACCCCTGGCCGGGGAAGAGCACGGCCGCCTTCACCGCGAGCCTCCTGGAGGCATGCGGGATGGGGCGGGCCACGAGAGACGAAGACGAGGGACCATCCGAACTCTTAGACCCTACGCGACCCCGCCGGGTTACGTCCAGACCATAACCTTCCATGTGGTAGGTTCGGACCTTCCGGACGTGGGCGGCCCGGGGGGAAGACGCCCGGGTAACGATTGGGTTAGGGTTCCGCACACTCCATTGCGGGAATGGGGTGCGTCCTGTAGAAAGGGTCGATGCCGCTCGGGGAGAGCCGGCCTGATAATGACATGAGTCCCCAGCAATCGAACGACCGCCACGATCGCGCCGAAGGCCTTACAGGCTTCCTCGGCCGGGACATGGCGGTCGATCTCGGCACGGCGAACACGCTGGTCTACGTCCGGGGCCGCGGCGTGGTCCTCAACGAGCCCTCGGTGGTGGCCATCAACACCGAGAACAAGCAGGTGCTGGCAGTGGGGACCGAGGCGAAGCGGATGATCGGCCGGACCCCTGCCCACATCCAGGCGGTCCGCCCCCTGAAGGACGGCGTGATCGCCGACTTTGACGTCACCGAGAAGATGCTCCGGTACTTCATCCAGAAGGTCCACACCCGGCGGTTCCTGGCCAAGCCCCGGGTGGTGGTGTGCGTCCCTTCGGGAATCACCGGGGTGGAGCAGCGGGCCGTGGAGGAGGCCACCATCTCCGCCGGCGCCCGGGCGGCGTACATCATCGAGGAGCCCATGGCCGCGGCCATCGGCGCGGGGATGCCGATCCACGAGCCGATCGGCTCGATGGTCGTCGACATCGGCGGCGGGACCACCGAAGTTGCCGTGATCTCGATGGGCGGCATCGTCACGGCCACGTCGATCCGTGTCGGCGGCGACGAGCTCGACGAGGCCATCATCGCTTACGCGAAGAAGGAGTTCTCGATGGTCCTCGGCGAGCGGACCGCCGAGGCCCTGAAGCATGCGATCGGCTCGGCGTTCCCCACGCCCGACGAGATGATCGCCGAGATCAAGGGACGCGACCTCGTCACCGGACTCCCCAAGACGATCCACATCTCGGCCGAGGAGGTCCGGAAGGCGATCGAGGAGCCCGTCAACGCCATCATCGACGCGATCAAGAACACGCTGGACCGATGCCCGCCGGAGCTGGCGGCCGACCTGATGGACCAGGGCATCATCCTGACCGGGGGCGGCGCCATGCTCCGCGGCCTCGACGAGCGGCTGAAGCACGAGACCGGCATGCCGGTGGGCGTGGCCCCGGACCCGCTGTACTGCGTCGTCCTGGGCTCGGGCCGATGCCTCGAGGAGTTCGAGGCGATGAAGCGGGTCCTGGTCTCCTCCGGCCGCCGGTAAGGCGGCATGGCTACAACGCACCGACGCGTTCGAAGCACCCGTCTGCTCGTCCTGGGTCTCCTGGTGGCCAGCCTGGTCACGATCACCCTCGATTCCCGGGGGGGACGCGAGGGCCCCCTGGCGGCTATCGGCCGTGGGCTCGGAGCGGTGATCGGTCCGCTCCAGGAGGGCATGGCCGCCGTGGTCCGGCCGGTGGGCTCGTTCGTCACGAACGTGTTCCGGTCGGGGACGCTCGCGGAGGAGAACGCGGCGTTGCGCGAGCAGATCGCCACGCTCCAACGCGAGGCGTCCGAGGTGAACTCCCTGCGTCGGGAGAACGAGGAGATCCACCGCCTGCTGGGCCTGTCCCAGCGGCTCGGGTTCCAGACCATGGGCGCCACGGTGACCGGCGAGTCGGTGGGGAACTTCGAGTGGGCCGTGTACATCGACCGGGGCGCGGTGGACGGGGTGACGGTGAACATGCCCGTGATCGCGTCGGAGGGCCTGGTCGGCCGGGTGGTCGAGGTCTATCAGGGCTCCGCGAAGGTGATGCTGATCATCGACCCCGACTCCTCGGTGAGCGTTCGCCTCGACGCCAGCGGCGAGCGCGGCGTGCTCCAGGGACAGCGGGAGGAGCCCCTGCTCTTCCGCCTGATCGACGCGGACACCGAGGTGCAGCCGGGGGAGACCGTGGAGACTTCGGGGTACACCGTGGAGGAAGGTCTGGAGGGCCTGTTCCCCCAGTCGATCCCGGTCGGCGTGGTGGACAGCGTGGAGCCGCATGAATCGGACCTGACCCTGGAGGTGCGGGTCCGGCCCCGCGTGGACTTCTCCCGCCTGTACTCGGTGTTCCTGGTGACCGGCCTTCAGCCCGCGGTGGCCTCCGAGGATGCGGAGACCCCCTGAGCGACGCCGGGTAGACTGGCCCGGTGCGACGCACCCTGGCGTGGATCGCGGTCGTCGTCACGGCCCTGCTCCTCCAATCGACGGTCTTCGCCCAGATCAAGCTGGGCGGGGCCAAGCCGGAGCTGATGTACCTGATCACGGTCGTGCTGGCGATCCTCGAGGGCCCGGCCTCGGGCGCCATCGCCGGCTTCTCGGCCGGCATGGCCCAGGACTTCCTGCTGAACGACCCCAAGGGGATCACCGCCCTCGTGCTCACGGTCCTCGGCTACATCGTGGGCACGGTCCGACAGTTCATCACCACCCCCAGCCCGGCCCTGCCCACGATCCTGGTTGGGGCGGGGACCGCCGCGGGGGTCCTGTTCTACGGGTTCGTGGCGTTCCTCCTGGGCCGGCTCCCCGGGGACGTGCTGTTCCTCCTGCGGGTGGCGGTGCTCTCCGCCGTGTACAACGCGATCCTGACGCCGCTGGCCTACCCGCTGCTTCGCCGGGTGGCCGAGACCACCCGGGCCAGGAAGGTTCACCGGTGGTGAGATGACGGACGGGCGACGGAGGATGACCGCCCTGGCGGCGGTGATCGCCTTCGCCTTCGCCGCTCTGGTGACCAGGCTGTGGTTCCTCCAGGTCCTGGCCGCCGAGGAGTACCAGGAGCGGGCCACCGGGAACTCGGTCCGCCTGATCCCGAACCCCGGGCCCCGGGGGCGGATCCTCGACCGGAACGGGGAGCCGGTGGTGGACAACCGCCGGACCATCGTCATCACCATCGACCGCGAAGAGCTCCGGGACGAGGAGGACGTCCTCGACCGGCTGGCCGGCCTCCTCGACACGAGCACGATCGAGCTCGAGGAGCGCCTGCACGACCCCGACTACCTGCCGTACCAGCCCGTGCCCGTGTACGAGGGGGCCCCCGAGCCGGTGGCGATCTACCTCGCCGAGCACGCCACCGACTTCCCGGGTGTGGACTTCGAGGAGATCGGGGTGCGCCGATACGTCCGGGGGACCCTGGCGCCCCACCTCCTCGGCTACCTCGGCGAGATCAGTCCAGACGAGCTGCTGGACCCGTCGTTCGCCGACGTTCGCCCCGGACAGCTCGTCGGGCGCGGGGGCGTCGAGCAGCAGTACGAGACGTTCCTTCGAGGGCGGGACGGCCTCGTCAAGCAGGAGGTGAACGCCCAGGGCCAGATCCAGAGCATCCTCGGCGTTGAGGAGGAGGTGCCGGGCGACGACCTGGTGCTGTCGATCGACGCTGACATCCAGGAGC
This sequence comes from Actinomycetota bacterium, assembly GCA_050692915.1. GTDB lineage: Bacteria > Actinomycetota > UBA4738 > UBA4738 > CALAEC01 > CALAEC01. The sequence continues at coordinate 5,650 of JBOGVU010000027.1, forward strand.
TCACCCAGGACACGCTGGAGGACGCGGTGAACCAGGCCCGGGTGTCGGTGGTCGACGAGGAGACCGGGACGTACGTGAATGCCTCTGCCGGGGCCGTGGTGGTCATGGATCCGAACTCCGGGCACGTCCTGGCCATGGCGTCGTACCCGACCTACGACCCGCGGCAGTTCGCCGACGGCCTGACCCAGCGGGAGTTCGACGCGCTCCGCCGGCCCAGCGCGAACTTCCCGCTGTCGAACCGGGCCATCGCCGGCCAGTACCCGGCCGGCTCCACGTTCAAGCCGTTCATCGCGGCCGCGGCGATGAGGGCCGGGTACGCTCGCCCGGAAGGGTTCTACCCGTGCCCGTCGGAGTTCATCGTTCCAGGCGACGAGTCCGGGACGGTGTTCCACAACTGGGAGGACGTGGACCGGGGCGGGATCTCCTTCGCGGAGGCCCTGATCCGCTCGTGCGACACCGTGTTCTACAACTGGGGCCTGAAGTTCTGGGTCGAGCGGGGCCCCCGGGGCGACCTCATGCAGCACCACCTCCGCCGGTGGGGGTTCGGCGACCTTTCGGGGATCGACATCCCCGGGGAGGCCTCGGGGCGGGTGCCGGACGCCCAGTGGAAGCAAGACATCAACGCGGCGTACCCGAACCTGTTCCCCGAGCCGACCTGGCTCCCCGGTGACAACATCAACATGTCGATCGGCCAGGGCGATCTCCTGGTCACCCCGCTCCAGCTGGCTTCGGCGTACAGCGCGCTGGCGAACGGCGGCACGCTGTACCGTCCCCAGGTGGCCCTCCGGGTCCAGCGCCCCGACGGTACCCCGGTTCGCCGGTTCGAGGGCGAGAGGCTCGGGCGGGTCCCACTGAAGCGAGGAGCGCTGGCGGCGATCTCGAACGCCCTTCGGGGGGTTGTCTCCTCCGGCGCGGGAACGGCCACGAGCGCCTTCGCCGGCTTCCCGCTCTCCTCCACCCCGGTGGCGGCCAAGACCGGCACGGCCGAGGTGCACGGTAAGCAGCCCCATTCATGGTTCGCGGCGGTGGCCCCCGCCAACGACCCCCAGTTCGTGGTGGTGGCCATCGTCGAGGAGGGCGGGCACGGTTCGCAGGTGGCCGCCCCGATCGTGCGAAGGGTGCTGGAGGGCCTCCTGCATCTCGAGCCCGGAGCGTTCCAGATCAGCGGGCAGGTGACCGACTGATGGACGTCACGATGGGCCGGTGGGTGAACCGGGAGGGCGCGCTCCGCCATCTCGATCCCACGCTGATCGCGGTGGCCCTCGGCCTGGCGCTGTTCGGGCTGTTCATGGTGTACTCCGCAACTCAGCAGGGCCTCCGGACGCTGGGCGAGGATCCGGGGTTCTACCTCAAGAAGCAGATCGCGTTCCTCATGCTCGGCTTCATCCTCATGGCCGTGGTGGCCACGTTCGACTACCGCCTGGTCAAGGTGTACGCGGGGATCGCCTTCGGGTTCCTGGTGTTCACGCTCCTCCTGGTGCTCACGCCGATCGGGGACGAGACCGCCGGGGCCCAGCGATGGATCGCTCTGTTCGGGTTCCAGTTCCAGCCGGCCGAGATCGCCAAGCTCACCCTGGTCGCCGCGCTGGCCGCCTACCTCTCCGAGCTGCGGGAGGTCCGTCTGGAGCACGTGTGGCGGGCCGGGGGGATCGCCGCCGTGCCCATGTTCCTGATCTTCCTCCAGCCCGACGTGGGCACCATGATGGCGTTTGCCGCGGTGCTGATCGCCGCCCTGGTGGTGGCCGGGGCCCGGGCCCGCCACATCCTGATCCTGGTCGGGGTGGCCGTGTTCGGGGCCATCATCGCCTTCAACCTGGGGATCGTGAAGGACTACCAGATCGCCCGGCTCCGGAGCTTCCTCGATCCCGCGGCCGACCCGCTCAGGGCCGGTTACAACCTCCAGCAGGCCGAGATCGCCATCGGCTCGGGCGGCCTGTTCGGGCGGGGATACCTGAACGGCTCGCAGACGAACCTGGACTTCGTGCCTGAGCAGCACACCGACTTCGTGTTCACCGTGGTGGGGGAGGAGCTGGGGTTCGTGGGTGCCATCCTGCTCTTGGCCCTATTCGCCGTGCTGCTGTGGCGGGGATTCCGGATCGCCCTCCTGTCCAGGGACTCTTTCGGCACGCTCCTGGCCACCGGGGTGGTGACCATGCTGGCGTTCCAGGTCGTGGTGAACGTGGGGATGACCATGGGCATCATGCCGGTCACCGGGATCCCCCTCCCGCTGGTGTCCTACGGGGGGACGGCCATGCTCACGAACTGGGCGGCCGTGGGCCTCTTGCTGAACATACACATGCGCAGGTTCAAGTGAAGTCCGGGGAGGCGGCGCACCCCCCTGGTATCCTTGAGGGAGTGCTCCTGGCCACCGCCCACCGAACCGACCTATGGAGGTCGGGCTCCGGTCCCTCGATCGAACCTCAGTTCGATCCGAGGCAGCCCACGGTGGTGGCTGGATGGAGCGAGGACGTGCCGGTCGATGCCGCGGAGGCCCGCGTCGCCCAGGGCGACGCCGGAGGCCCCGCGAAGAGGCCGGGAGGGAGCCCCGGAGGCACGGGGCGGAAAGGAACGTGGCATGACCGAGGAAGCACCGGATCCCCAGGCCGGCTCGGCCGAGGAGGGGTCCAGCGAATCGCGACCGCGCACGCGCCGCCGTCGGCGGGGCAGCAGGGGTCGGGGACGAGGCTCCGGGACCGCCAGGACGAAGCCGTCCGGCGAGGCCGACTCGAGCGCTGACGGCGGCGGGGCCGCGGGCACGGTCGAGAAGGAGGCCGCCGGGTCCAGCGGCGAGCCCAAGAAGAAGAGCCAGGCGGGCGGGCGCTCCCGCTCCCGGTCCCGTCGACGCCCGTCGAAGCCCAAGACGGCCGAGGACGGCGCCGGGAAGGATAGGGCGGCCGCCGAGACCGCAGAGACGGCCGAGGCCGACGGAGCAGTCGCAGCGGAGGCGACACCCGCGACGGCCTCGCCCGACGGCGGATCCGAGCGCCCCGCGTCCAGGAGCCGCCGTCGGCGTCGCCGGAGGAAGCCCGCGGGAGCGGGAACGGCGCAAACAGCGGCCGCGACCGAGGCACCGGCGGCCGCCGCGCAGGCCAAGGCCCCCGCGAAGTCGGCCAAGGCCCCGGCGAAGCGCGAGAAGCGGGAGGAGCGGGGCCGGGGCGGGCCCACCAGGACGTCCCGGGCCGCCCGACAGGGCGCGTCGGACCGTCGGCGCCGGCGGCCCCAGGTGCACGCACCTCGCCGCACCGACAAGACCATGCTGATGACCGAGCACCACGAGCGGCTCCAGATCGCCGTGGTGGAGGATCGGGAGCTCGTCGAGCACTACGTGACGAAGTCCGGGGCTCGGTCCATCGTCGGCAACATCTACCTCGGGAAGGTGCAGAACGTGCTCCCGGGGATGGAGGCGGCCTTCGTCGACGTCGGCAAGGGCCGGAACGCCGTCCTGTACGCCGGCGAGGTCTCCTACGACGAGGACGTCGACCGTGGCGACCGGCGGATCGAGCAGGCCCTGAAGCCCGGCCAGTCCGTGATCGTCCAGGTGACCAAGGATCCGCTCCGGGGCAAGGGAGCCCGGCTCACCGCGCAGATCAGCCTCCCGGGCCGGTACCTCGTCTACGTGCCCGACGGCGGGGCATCGGGGATCAGCCGTCGGGTGGCCGATGCCGAGCGGGAACGGCTCCGCAAGATCCTGAAGAAGGTTCGGCCCTCCGAGGCCGGCGTCATCGTCCGGACCGCGGCCGAGGGGGCCAGCGAGGAGGACCTGGCCGCCGACCTCGACCGGCTGAAGAAGATCTGGGAGCAGGTCCGGCGGAAGGCCCGCCGGGCCCGGGCCCCCAAGACCCTGTACGAGGAGCCCGACCTCGAGGAGCGCGTGGTCAGGGACGTGTTCTCGCCCGCGGAGTTCAAGGAGATCGTGACGGACTCCCGAGCGGTGCACGAGAGGGTGTCGGCGTACCTGCGTGACGTGGCCCCCGAGCTCGTCGACCGGCTCCGCCTGCACGACGGCCCGCTCCCCCTGTTCGAGGAGTCCCACGTCGCGGAGCAGATCCACAAGGCCCTGGAGCGCAAGGTGTGGCTCCCCTCGGGCGGGTACCTGTTCATCGACCGCGTCGAGGCCATGACCGTGATCGACGTGAACACCGGGAAGCACGTGGGCAAGACGAACCTCGAGGAGACCGTGTTCGGGACGAACGTGGAGGCGGCCGAGGAGATCGCCCGCCAGCTCCGCCTCCGGGACATCGGGGGGATCATCGTCATCGATTTCATCGACATGCTCTTCGAGCGGAACCGGGCGGAGGTCATCCGCAAGCTCCAGGAGGCCCTGTCCCGGGATAAGACCCGGTCGCAGGTCTTCGACATCACCCCGCTGGGGCTGCTTGAGGTGACCCGGAAGAAGGTGTCCGCGGGACTCCTGGAGGCCTTCTCGGAGCCGTGCCCGACCTGCGAAGGGCGGGGTATCTTGCTCACCCACGACGTGACCTGAGCCGGAGGAGGACGGATGTACGCGGTGATCAAGGTCGGAGGCAAGCAGGAACGGGTCACGCCAGGGGACGTGATCGAGGTCGAGTTCATGAAGGTCGACCCCGGGTCCTCGGTGGAGTTCGAGCCCATCCTGGTCGTGGACGACGACGGCAAGGCCCACCACGGGAAGGGCCTGTCGAAGGCCAGGGTCACGGCGAAGCTGCTCGGCGACAAGAAGGGCGACAAGGTCCGGGTGTTCAAGTACCGGCCCAAGAGCGGCTACCGCCGGACCCAGGGTCACCGCCAGCTGATGACGCTCCTCGAGGTCGAGGAGGTCGCCCTCAGCCCGCAGGTGAAGGCCACCGCGCCCGAGGAAGAAGAGGCGGAGGCTCCGGCCGCGAGGAAGCCGGCGGCCAAGAAGGTTCCCGCCAAGAAGACCGCCGCCAAGAAGACCGCGGCGAAGAAGACGCCGGCCAGGAAGACGGCCGCCAAGAAGACCACGGCCAAGAGGACGTCCACCCGGAAGAAGTCCACCTGAGGCTGGTACCCTGGGGGAGCGATGGCGCACAAGAAAGGAGCGGCGGCGTCCCGGAACGGCCGGGACAGCGAGTCGAAGCGGCTCGGCGTGAAGGCCTTCGGCGGCGAGGCCGTGAAGGCCGGCTCCATCATCGTGCGCCAGCGCGGGACCCGGATCTATCCGGGGACCGGGGTGAGGCGAGGCGGCGACGACACCCTCTTCGCCACGACCCCGGGCCTGGTCCGGTTCCACACCTCCCGAGGCCGGCGACTCGTCTCCATCGACACGGCCTGATCGCCCGGGCGAGCCGGCCTCGCGCCTGACGGCGCTCATCGAGCGGCTCTGGATCGTCACCTTCATCGTCCTGGCGTTCGCGTTCTCCGTCCTGGCCCCGTGGTACCTGGCCGTGCCGCTGGTTCTGTTCTCCTCGGGCCTGGGGGTCCTGGACGGCCTGGCCCATCGAGCGATCCTGGGGCGTCAGTGGGTGGCGGCGCCGGTCATCTTCGGCGCCCTGTCGGTGGCGCTGGCCGTGGCCGGGGCCCTCCGCGGCGGTCGCGGCCTCGACGTGTTCGGCGGCTAGCCCGCGCGGATCGCCTCGACCCACAGGTCGATCTCGGCCCGCAGGGCCCGGGCCGCGGTCCGGAGCTCCACCGCCGACGCGGCTCGCTCCATCCCCCGGGTGGGGAAGACCCACGTCCGCCCGCCCTGCCGGGGGAGCGGGGGCGGCTCGGTGAAGTACATGAACACCCGGGAGAGCTCCGCGCGCGCGTCCGTGTACTCGACCTCGAGGATCGGCGCGCCCCGGCGGCGGCGGACCCGCCGGATCCGGTTCATGGGGATGGGCAGGGGATCCTCCTCGCCCTCGCCGGTGAACGTCAGCGCGTGGCGCTCGACCGAGAGCCGGCCCCGGGCGGCCTCGGGGCTGCCCGGTCGGACGAGCCACACCACGCGCGGCTCGGGTCCCATGCCGAACCTATACTCGCCGAAATGGCGGCCTTCGTCGACGAGGCGGTGATCTTCGCTCGAGGCGGGCGTGGCGGCGACGGCTCCGCGACGTTCCGCCGCGAGGCCCACGTCCCTCGGGGCGGGCCCGACGGAGGCGACGGGGGGAAGGGTGGCGATCTGATCCTGGAGGTCTCGCCGGACGTGTACGAACTTTCCTGGCCGGCCCGGAACCCCCACCAGCGGGCGGGGGACGGCGGGCCCGGCCGGAGCGGGAACCGTCGTGGGGCCGACGGCGACGACCTGGTAATGAGGGTGCCCGACGGCACGGTGGTGGCCGAGGAGCGCGGCCCCGTGGCGGACCTGGTCGGTCCGGGCGCCCGGGTGGTGGTGGCCCGGGGAGGTCGGGGGGGACGGGGGAACGCCTCACTGGCTTCCACCCGGAACCGGGCCCCGAAGACCGCGGAGCCCGGCGAGCCCGGCGAGGAGCACCGGGTGGAGCTGGAGCTCCGGCTCGTGGCCGACATCGGCCTGGTGGGCCTCCCGAACGCCGGGAAGTCGACCCTGCTGTCGAAGCTGACCGCGGCCCGGCCGAAGATCGCCGACTACCCGTTCACCACGCTCGCGCCCAACCTCGGAGTCGCCGACGACGGGGAACGACGCCTCGTGGTTGCCGACGTGCCCGGGCTGATCGAGGGGGCCCACCAGGGCCGAGGGCTGGGCCACCGGTTCCTGCGCCACGTGTCGCGGTGCCGGGTCCTGGCCTATGTCATCGACGCGTCCGCCCCGGACCCCGAGGCCGACCTGGCCACGGTTCGGGCCGAGGTGGCCGCGTTCGACCCGGCGCTGGCCGCGCGGCCATCAGTGGTCGTGGTCACGAAGGCCGACCTGGTGGAGGCTCTCCCTCGGCTCGACCAGACCCAGGTCACTGTCTCCGCGGTCACGGGCGAGGGGGTCGACACGCTGGCCGAACGCCTGGCCGAGGAGTCGGCCGCCGCCCCCGCGCCCGACCGCCGGCCCACCGTGGTCCTGCGGCCCGGCCGGGAGGCGTTCACGGTCCACAAGGTCGGGGACCGCCGCTTCCGCGTGGACGGCCGAACCGTGGAGCGGTGGGTCCGGGACGCCGACCTCGAGGACCCCCGCGAGGTCATCGAGCTCCAGGGCCGGCTCAGGAGGCTCGGCGTGGAGCGCCGCCTGGAGGCAGAGGGTGCTCGCCGGGGCGACGAGGTCGTCATCGCCGGCCGGCCCTTCGAGTTCATCCCCGAGGAGGACTGAGCGAGTGAAGGATCGCAAGCGCGAGCTCATCGAGCTGGAGGATCGGGCCTGGGCCGAGTTCCGGTCGCTCATCGAGCGCCTGACCGACGACCAGCTCTCGCTGGGCGGGTACACGGAGGAATGGTCGGTGAAGGACCTCATGGCCCACCTCGGCTGCTGGATGGCCGAGGCGGCCCGGGTCCTCGAGCAGCTCCGCAGCGGGACGTACTCGAGCTGGGATCACGATGTCGAGGAGCTGAACCGCGTCTGGTGGGAGACCTGGCGCGAGGTCGACCTGAACACCGTATGGGCCGAGCTGCACTCGTCGCGGGCCCGGATACTCGACGAGTTGAACCGGATCCCACCGGACCGGATCGACCAGGTGGCCGACCTGTGGTTCCGGGAGTCCGGCCATGAGCACCACGAGGAGCACTTGCCGCGGCTCCGGGAGTGGGTCGCGGAGCTGACCAGGACCTAGCTCAGGCGGTGACCCACGGCTCGACCCGCGCGGGCTCCCGGGCTCGCCGCTCGCTGGAGGGGATGCGGACGTACAGGTAGGTCCCGGCCAGCCCCACCGCGGCCGTCCCCAGCCCGGCGAACACCATCGTCATCCGAGGCCCGGCCAGCTCCACGAGCCCCCCGCTGGCGCCCATGGCCAGGATCTGCGCGGCCTGGACCACCCCGTAGTACGCGGCGAAGGCCCGCCCCCGGAGCCGGTCGGGGACCCGCCGGTGCAGCAGGCTTCGCATCCCAACGAGCTCCACGCCGTTGGCGAACCCGCCGACCAGGAACATGGCAACGGCCAGCGGATAGATCGCCGCTGCGGCGGCAAGGACCACTGCCCCGCCGCCGACGATGGGGAGCACCACCACGGCCGGGGCCAGGTGTGAGGGTCGGAGGAACCGGCCGGCCATGGTGGATCCGACAACCATCCCTACCGTCCACGTCGTGATCAAGACGCCGTAGCCCGTGTCCCCGGCCCCGAGGACGTCCTTGGCGAAGAACACCTCGGCCACGTTGTCCGCCGCCGCGAACACCACCATGAACCCGACCATCGGCACGATCAAGCGGAGGAGGGGGTCCCTGGCGATGAACACCAAGCCCTGGCGGGCCCGGGCCTTGGTGGTGGGCTCCTCCTCCTCCTGTTCCTCCGGGCGGCGACGGACCCGGAGCAGGGATACGAGCGCGGCCACCGCCAGGAACGTCGCCGCGTTCGCCAGCAGAGTGGACCCGGCCCCGAACGTCTGGGACATCACGGCGGCGAGCACCGGGCCGGCCGCCGCCCCACCCCATCGGGCCACCTCGAGGAAGGCGTTGGCCTGGGTCGTACGCTCCTCGCCCACAGCCCGGGGCAGCAGGGCGAAGAGCGCCGGCTGGGTCACCGCCAGCCCGGCGCCAAGGAGGAAGGACAGTCCCAGGGTGGGGAACACGTCCGGAGTGAACGCCAGGGACGCCGCGACGGCGGCCTGGAGGAGGGCCGTCACCACGAGCACCCTGACGGTCTCCAGGCGATCCACCAGGAGGCCGGCCAGGGGGGCCAGGAGCACCGGGGGAACCAGGCCCGTGAGGAGCAGGCCGGCCACGGCCCACCCCGACCCGGTGGTTTCTTGGACCCGCAGCGTCAGGGTGATCAGCGCGACGTAGTCGCCCAGCGCCGACAGGGCGAACGCCACGAAGATGAGCAGGAAGTCTCGGCGACCCAACAGGCTCATGCCCGGCACCATGGATACACCCGTGGGCCCGTGGTCTCAAGCCGGGCGTTCGGCCGTCCCGCCGGAAATCCACAGGGAACGACAAATCTGGACCTACAATCCCCTGGTGGCACCGAGGCGACTGGGGGTGATGGGGGGGACGTTCGACCCCATCCACTTCGGCCACCTGGTCACGGCCGAGGGGGCGTTCTGGCAGTTCGACCTCGACGAGGTCGTGTTCGTCCCCACCGGCGAGCCATGGATGAAGGGGGCAGGCGAAGTGACCCCGGCGGAGGATCGATACCTGATGACGGTGATCGCCACGGCCAGCAATCCGCACTTCAGCGTGTCCCGCCTGGAGATCGACCGGGCCGGTCCCACCTACACCAGGGACACCCTGGAGGCCATCCGCCGGGAGGAGGACCAGGGGACGGCCCTGTTCTTCATCACGGGTGCCGACGCGATCCTGGAGATCTTCCACTGGAAGGACCCCGAGGAGGTGCTCTCGCTGGCCACGTTCATCGCCGCCACCCGCCCCGGCTACGACATCGCCCGGTTCGAGGCCGAGGCCCCCACGAGCCACCCGAACGTGTCCGTGATGTCCGTTCCGGCCCTGGCGATCTCCTCGACCGATATCAGGGAACGTGTAGCGGAGGGCCGTCCCGTCCGATACCTCGTACCGGAAGGCGTGAAGACCTACATCGACAAGGCGGGACTGTACCGGTGAAGACGTCGGACGAGATGTGGCGGTGGATCTGGGAGGAGGACGACGACCTCCTTGACGGGCCCGACCTCCGCGACCTCCTCGGCCCCGAGGGGGCTCGGCCGGCGGGACTGGAGCCGCCGCCGGCGGTGACCACGGAGGGCGTGTGGGAGTGGGTGGCCAGCGACGAGCAGCTGATCGACGAGGAGCTCCTGGACCTCGAGACCGGGGAGCCCTCGGCCTCCGCTTCGGGGACCGAAGAGGTCCCCTCCGCGGAGCCCTCGGACTCCACCCTCGTTACAGCCGAGCCCGCGCCTGAGCCGGAGTCCGAGGCCGAGCCCGAGGTCCCGGTGACACGGCGCTCCCGCGCCGGGCTGGCCCGGTGGGCGAGGTTCGCGGCGTTCCTGGTGGTGGCGGCGGTGGTGGGGGCGGTGGCCCCGAGGGTCGTCCCCGCCGTCCTCCCCGGTGCCGACGACGGTGGCGCTCCCGGCGGTCCGCCGCCCGACCAGCTGGTGGTGGCCTGGACCGTGCGGCTGGAGGAGGCGCCGGGCGCGACGTTCGTGGCCATCCTGGCCTCGGGGGTCAAGCCTCCGGTGATCGTGGCCGTCCCCGCGGACGTGACCATCAACGTTCCCGGGCAGGGCATCGGCACGGTCGGGGAGGCGGCCGCGGGCGGGGACGTCGGCCTGGTGAGCGTGGCCCTGGAGAACCTCATCGGCGTGCGGATGGACGGCTCGGTGGACTCGACCACGGCCGAGCTCCAGGCGGCCGTGGACGCCCTCGGCACGATCGAGGTCGCCGACGAGCCCATGGCCGGGGCCCAGGTGATCCAGTACCTCACGACCCTGCAACCGGGGGCCCTGCCCGACGAGCGATTCCTCCGGTGGCAGGACGTGCTCCAGGGGATCCGCGAGGGCGTGGCCGCGAACCCCTCCGCGGTGGCCGGGTTCCCCGAGCCGCTCCGCCCGGTCCTGGCGTCCGGCTCGCCGGAGCCCATGGCCATGTACGCCCTGCCGGTGGTCGACCTGGGCGCGGGCCTGCTTCGGCCGGACGAGGAGGGCCTCGAGGCGCTGGTGGACGACCTCTTCATCCCACACGCGGGTGACGAAGTGCGGATCGTGGTGTTGAATGGGGTTGGCCGCCCCGGGGTAGGGGAAGAGGTGGCTCGGATCCTAGTGCCGGAGGGATACCGACTGATGTCGACGACGAACGCCGATTCGTTCAGCTACAAGGAAACGAAGATCATTGCTCACTCGGAGGATGACCGGGCGGCGGCCGAGCGGGCCAGGGGCCTGCTCGGTGTGGGTCGGGTCTTCATGGGTTTCCAGCCGGCGGGGCTGGCCGACCTCACCGTCGTCGTCGGGCAGGACTTCGTGGCCGCCCATCACCTCGGAGGCGCGTGAGCGGGTCTCACGACCTGGCCGTCGCCGCGGCCCGAGCCGCCGCCGGGAAGCAGGCCACGCAGATCGTCATCCTCGACGTCCGGGACCTCATCGGCATCACCGACTACTTCGTGATCGCCAGCGGGACCACCGATCGCCAGGTGCGCACCCTGGCCGAGGAGATCGAGCGGGCCCTGAAGGCGCAGGGGGTCCGGCCGGTCCGCCGGGAGGGACAACGGGAGGGTCGGTGGGTCCTCCTCGACTTCGTTGACTTCGTGGCCCACGTGTTCCGAGGCGAGGAGCGGGAGTACTACGACCTGGAGCGGCTGTGGACCGACGCGCCCAGGGTGGACTGGGAAGCCCCCGCCGCTCGCAGCGGCTAGACAGGTACCATCGTCCGGTGAGCCAGCGCACCCTCGACGACCCTCTCGCCGCGGCCCGCGAGGCCCTGGAGCGACATGCCTGGCGCGAGGCGTTCGACCTGCTGTCGAAGGCCGACGCCGAGCGCGGGCTCTCGGCCGCCGACCTCGAGCTGCTGGGCGAGGCCGCCTGGTGGTCGGGGGAGATGGACGCGTGCATCGCCGCCCGGGAGCGGGCCTATGCGCTCCATCTTGAGGCGGGCGAGACCGGCCGTGCCGGCAGGGTCGCCCTGGCGCTGGTCCGGGATCACAGCGGACGACTGGCCCAGGCCCAGTCGAACACCTGGTTCACGCGCGCCGAGCGCCTCTTGGAGAAGGACCCCGACGCGGTGGAGCACGGATACCTGGAGGTGATGCGGGCCCGTCGGGCCCACCTCGCGACCGACTATGACCGAGCCGTGGAGGTCGCCGGCAGGGCCGTGGACACGGGCGCGCGGTTCGGCGATCCGAACCTGCAGGCGCTGGGCCTTATGTATCAGGGGATGGGGAGGGTCGGGCGCGGCGACGTCGAGGAGGGGCTGGCCCTGCTCGACGAGGCCACGGTGGCGGCCGTCGGCGGAGAGCTCTCGCCACACATCACCGGGATCGTCTACTGCAACATGATCAGCACCTGCCAGGAGCTGGCCGAGTACCGACGGGCGGGGGAGTGGACCGAGGCGGCCAAGCGCTGGTGCGAGCGGCAGGCCATCAGCGGCTTCCCCGGCCTGTGCCGGGTCCATCGGGCCGAGATCATCCGGCTCCGGGGCGCATGGGCCGAAGCCGAGGAGGAGGCCAAGCGGGCGTGCACCGAGCTGATGGATCACGGGCTTCCAGCCTTCGCCGCCGACGGCTTCTATGAAGTCGGTGAGATCAGGCTCCGCATGGGCGACATGGCCTCGGCGGAGGCCGCCTTCCAGCAGGCCAACGAGCTGGGACGGGATCCCCAGCCCGGCCTGGCGATGCTCAGGATGGCCCAGGGGAACGTCGACGCGGCCGCGGCACTGCTCCGTCGTTCGCTCGAGGAGACCGCGGAGCCGCTCATGCGGGTCCAGCGGCTGGCCGCCCAGGTGGAGGTGGCCATCGCCGCCGACGATCTCGACACGGCCGAGGGCGCGGCCACCGAGCTGGAGGGGATCGCCGAGCGGTACGGGAGCGACGCCCTGCACGCGTCGGCCGCCATCGCCCGGGCCCGCGTCCTGGTGGAGCGGGGCGAGGCGGACCCCGCGGTTCGCTCGGCCCGCCGGGGCTTGGGGGTGTGGCGAGCCCTGGACGCGCCGTACGAGGCGGCCCTGGCCCGGGTGGCCGTCGGGTTGGCGTACCTGGCCGGTGGCGAGGAGGACGCCGGCGCGCTGGAGCTTCGGGCCGCCCGGTCCGCGCTGGAGAAGCTGGGGGCCGTGCCGGACGCCGGCCGGGTGAGCGAGCTTCTTGGCGAGCCGGTAGTTCGACCGGTCGGCCAGCGGGTCACCCGGGCGTTCATGTTCACCGACATCGTCCGTTCGACGAACCTGGTGGACGCGATCGGCGACGAGGCCTGGGAGGACCTGGTCCGGTGGCACGACCGGACCCTCCGGGCCCTGTTCGCGGAGCACGGCGGCCAGGAGGTCGATCACGCCGGCGACGGGTTCTTCGTGGCGTTCGAGGATCCCGGGGCCGCGCTGACCAGCGCCGTGGCCATCCAGCGGAGCCTGGCCGACCACCGGCGGACCCAAGGCTTCGCGCCCCAGGTCCGGATCGGGATCCACGCCGCCGAGGCCACGGACCGGCAGGGCGACTACGGGGGCAAGGGTGTGCACAGGGCGGCCCGCATCGGCGCGCTGGCGGAGGGTGGGGAGATCCTGGTCACTGCGGAGACCCTCGCCGCCGCCGACGGGTCGTGGGAGGTGTCCGAGACCCGCGAGGTTCCGCTCAAGGGGTTCGCCGAGCCGGCCAGGGTGGCCAGCCTCGACTGGCGGTAGCGGGCCGCCTGCTAGAATCGATCGTCCCCGGGGCTGTAGCTCAGTTGGTAGAGCGCGTGCTCGGCAGGCACGAGGTCATGGGTTCGAATCCCATCAGCTCCACTGGACGTCCCGGTGCGCACCAGCGTGGGGACTCTTGCGTGGGCCGGAGCCGGCACGACCCTCTGCTTGCGGATCCCACGATCGAATCCTAGTTGATGACGCTCCCCCTACCCGATCTCCACGGCCTCGGGGATCAGCACTCGGTCGATCACGTGGACTATTCCGTTGGAGGCCTCGACGTCCGCCTGGATGACCGTGGCATCATCCACCATCACCCGGTCGCCTTCGATGGTCACCTGGAGTGTCCCCGCGATGGTCGTGAGCTCCCCGGGCTTGAAGTCGCTCACGGGCCGCACCGTGTCCACGACGTGGTGCTCGATCACGCGAAGGAGATCGAACTCGGCCTGCGGATCGTCGCTCAGGAGGTAGTCGAGCGTACCGTCGGGAAGGGTCTCGAATGCCTCGTCCGTGGGGGCGAAGAGGGTGTTGTTCCAGACGGGGGAGCTCAGGAACATGGGGACTCGCTCCGAGCTCTCGAGCAACAGGATCCCGAGGAAGGTGGTGAACCGGCCGTCGGCATCCAGGATCGCGAGGACGCCCTCCTCGGGCCCCGGGATCTCCGTTGGGGTCGGTGCCGGGCCCATCGGGCTCGGAGAGGGGGAGGGGCTGTCGGGCGGCTCGTCTGCTTCCTCGGAATCGCCGCCACACGAGGCGACCAGTGAGAAGGCAAGGAACGTGACGAGGATGCGCATCGACATCCGTCCTTTGGCGCCCCCTGGCTTGCACGCACAGGCTGAGCGGAGGGGGAACGTAACCTTACCATGAGAGCCCACTCCAGGTGTTCCGCGCCGCGCCTCTAGAGCGGTAGAGGCTTCGAGACAAGGGTGCCCAACGCCGCAGACTGGTTCGCGCACCGGCCCTTCAAGACCACACCCTTCGGACACGGCCCCTTGTCTCTCGGGGGCGCCGCGGCGACACTATCTCCTCCATGTCAAGCTTCCGAGCATGACGGCGTCACCCGAGACGCAGTACGCGACCGCGCCGGATGGACTGAAGATCGCCTTCCAGGTGAGTGGGAACGGCGACATCGACCTCGTGTTCATGCAGGGGGCGGTGGCCCATCTCGAACTGGCGTGGGAGGACCCGCGGCTCAGCCGCCTGTTCGAGCGGCTGTCGTCCTTCACGCGCCTGATCCGGTTCGACCGAAGGGGCATGGGGATGTCGGGCGTGACGGATCGGCCGTCCACGCTCGAGGAGCAGGTCGGGGACTTCGCCGCGGTGATGGATGCGGCCGGAGCCGAACGAGCGGCCCTGTTCGGAACCATCGACGCCGGGACGATCGCGCTGGCGTTCGCGGCCGAGCACCCGGAGCGTACGGCCGCGGTGATCGCGTTCGAGACCGCCCCCAGGTGGACGCGGACCGGGGAGGACGACTTCGGCGTGGAACCCGAGGTCCTGGCTCGCTTCGCCGAAGCCACACAGGCCATGGACCTGGATGGCCAGCTCTCGATCGTGGCCCCATCGCGGAAGGACGATCCCGCGTTTCGATCCTGGTTCCGCCAATACACCCGGTCCGCACAGAGCGGCATCCCGATCCAGGTCGTCATGATGGTCATGATGTCCTGGGACATCCGAGACCGACTGCCGGCGATCGAAGCGCCCGTCCTCGTCATCAACCGAGCGGAGCACGCGATCCTGCCGGCCCGGAACGCCAGGGCCCTCGCTGCGGCCCTTCCCAACGCCACGCTGGTGGAGCTGCCGGGCCGGGACACGGCGATCTTCTCGAGCGACGTCGATGCGGTGGCCGACGAGATCGAGGCGTTCCTGACGGGATCCCGTCCCCCTCCGCGGCACGATCGAGTCCTGGCCACGGTCCTGTTCACCGACGTCGTGGGTTCGACCCAGCGAGCCGCGTCCATGGGCGACCGGGACTGGCGCGAGCTCCTGGAGCGGCACCATCGCCTCATGCGGGCCGAGCTCGACCGGTTCGGGGGTCAGGAGGTGCACACCGCCGGAGACGGATTCCTGGCGACGTTCGACTCCCCACAGAGAGCCATAGAGTGCGCGACGGCGGCGAGTCGGGCGATCCGCTCGATCGGTCTCGACATCAGGGCGGGCGTCCACACCGGTGAGGTCGAGCGGTCGGGACCGGATGTTCAGGGCATCGCGGTGCATATCGGCGCCAGGATCGCCGACCTGGCGGGAGCCGGGGAGGTGTTAGTCTCCTCCACGGTGAAGGACCTGGTGACCGGATCGGGGATCAGTTTCGACGATCGCGGAGCTCACGCGCTCAAGGGCGTGCCGGGTGAATGGCGGGTCTTTTTCGTGAGGTCTGCCTGAGTTATCGCCCGCGATACCGACGTTTCAGCGGGCCGCTGAGCGGCCGGCTTAGCGCAATCATGTCTGCTCTGGTTGACGGCCAGCGGGGAAACTCGGACAATACGTCACGTTCATCCAACGGAAGGTCTCGAATGGGCTTCCTTCGGCTCCTCGTCTCCGGCTTCACGGCCGTGGCTCTGGCCGTGGGTTTCGCCGCTCCACCCGCCACGGCTCACCACCAGAACGACGGGCCGGGAGACCCGATCACGATGGCCAAAGCCATGTTCGCCGACCCCGGGCTCGTCAACCAGGCGGAGCTGGCGCCAGAGGGCGACTTACCACCGCAGACCGATCCCCGGGCCGTGCTGTCGTCGAGCCAGGGGATGGCCGGGTTCCCAACCAACGGCCCCGACTTCGGGATGATCTCCACCGGCGACGCCGCCCTGGCCCACCAGCCGAACGACAGCATAGGTACCAGCACCGAGCTCGACGGCCTCGACACGAACGCGGGAGCGGACCTGGCCGGCCTGGTGATCACGTTCACCTCGCCGCCGGGCGCGAACTGCATGCGGATCGACGTCAAGCTGCTCTCGGAGGAGTTCCCGCATTATGTGGGGAGCGATTTCAACGATTTCGCCGCGGGCAACATCAACAACCCGGCCGTTCCTACGGTGTTCGGCGCCGACCCGTCCCTGCCCGGGAACTTCCTGTTCGACGGGTCGGCGCCTCCGAACGAGCTGGAGATCAACACCAGCCACCTGATCGATGCCCAGGCGGCGTCCGGAACGACGTACAACGGCGCCACGCCGATCCTGGTCGCTCAGACGGGGGTCACCCCGGGCGCGCCCAACGTCCTCCGCCTGTGGGCCGGCGATGTGGGCGACAGCGTCCTGGACACCACCGTCTTCGTGGACAACATCCGGGTGTTCGCCGACTCGCCGTGCCCGACCGAGACCAAGGGACCCTCCCTGGTGAAGAAGATCAAGGCCAAGGTTTCGAGGGGCCGGGCCACGATCGCGGGCAAGGTCCTGCCCGTCTCTCCGGGGGGCAAGGTCTCGCTCACGTTCTTCGCCAACGGCTCGCCGCTGAAGAAGAGGGCCACGAAGAAGGCCACCCTGAACTCGCAGAGCAAGTATCGCAAGCGGTTCAAGGTGCCGTCCGATGCAACCAGGTGCAAGGTCAAGGTGAACTTCGAGGGAGATGCCGGCCACTTCCCCAGCGCCGGCAAGAAGAAGTTCAGCTGCTAGCGGGCTGAAGCGACTGGATCAAAACTGGCGGCACCCCTCGTTCAAGGCCATTCGGGTGTTGCCTGGCCCCGGGTCACCGCGAGGAGGGGCCTCAACGGGCGCTGGGGCGCCTGGCCTTGGAAGCGGCGGGCTCCTTGGAAGCCTCGCTGGTCACCGACTGGACCATCTCCACCAGCCCCAAGAGGTTGAACGGCTTCGTGACGTAGGCCGTCACTCCGAGCTGCTGGGCCCGGTCGATGTTCGAGGGCGAGTCGGAGGCCGAGATCACGATGATCGGCGGGAGCTTCTGCCGCAGCTTGAGCCGCTCCAGCACCCCCCACCCATCGAGGACCGGCATCATCAGGTCGAGGAGGATCAGGTCCGGATCCTCGGCGTCGATCTTCCGCAGGGCGACCTGCCCGTTGGCGGCCTCGGCCGTCTCGAACCCCGCCGCCTGCAGGTTCGTCCGCAGGAGCGTGAGGATGTCAGGGTTGTCGTCGACGATCAGGATCTTCCCAGGCATGGCTCCACCGTTCTTCGAGGCAGCGAGGCTTCATCAAGTGTATCGGCCGGGGGGGACACCCGGCTTGAGGCGGTTCGGCCTACAGCAGCCTCCCCGAGAACAGCAGACCAACCGGAAGCAGGAACAGCCCCGCCACGAAGACCACCAGTCGGGGTGTGGTGGCCACGATCCAGTCGTCGAGGGCGATCACGGCCCGCTGGAGGGGCCGGTAGAACAGGGCCAGCAGGACCAGGGTGATCACCAGCACGGCCCCGGCCTGGGCCAGCACCACCTGGACCCCGGTCGGGTCGCCGAGGATCATGGCGGCCACAAGGGTGTCGGCCAGCGTGGTGGCGTTGGCCCCCGCGATGTACGGGAGGGCCTCCCGGCGGCTGATGTAGCCCTTGCTGGCCAGCGGGACCAGAACGGTCAGGGCGACCGACACGGACAGCGTCAGCAGGGCGGCGATGCACCCCATTGCGAACATGGGCCACGGCCGCCGGATCCAGTCCAGGCGAGACCCTGCGCGACGCTCCCCGTCGAGCTCGGGCAGGACCTGGTCGAGCAGCTTGAACGAGCCCAGGATGATGGCCAGGCCGAGGGGGAACAGGAGGGGCCCCGGGAGGACCCGTTCGGCCAGGCTCACCAGAGGGCCCCACACGAGGTCGATGGCGTTCGTGACCTCGGTGGACGCGTGCCAGGTGATCCCATCGTACAGCCCCGCCTTGTAGGTGGCGTACCCGAGGAACATCGCCGGCACGTAGACCACCGCAGTCATCGACAACGCCAGTACGCCCATGCCCAGGGAGTCCCGGCGGTTGCGGCTGCGCATCGCGTACAGGAACCCGACCAGCAGGACGATGAAGGACGCCCCCAGCCGGGAGCCGGTGAGCATCGTGAACGTCTGGAGGTCGTTGGTGGCCCCGGCGTTCTCCAGGGCCAGGGCGGCCGCCGCCACCGGTGACCCGGACAGGACCACGTAGGCGCCCAGCCATCCCAGGCCCAGGGTGCTGACCATGTTGTCCACCGGGAAGGTCCCCTGGAGGCGGGGAGCGATCGCCTGGGCCCCCGTCTTCATCAGCTGGATCGACAGGATGAACAGGAACAGGGCCGCCAGGAACGAGAGGATCTTGACCGGCGCGCGGGTGCCCCGAGGGGCCTCCACCCGCATCTCGGCGGCGCTCACGTCTGGCGCGGCGTCGGCGTCCGGCGCGTCGACGTTCCCGGGGAGTGCCGGCGCGCGAGTGTGGCTCGGGTTGTCGGGTTCCTTCCCCATACGTTCTCGTGGTCGGGGGGCCGGGGACAGCCCGTACCTTACCCCATCGCCGCCCCACTCCCCGAGGCCCTTGGTACCCTTCGAGGATGGCGAGCCGGTACGAACCATCCGAGATCGAGCCGAGGTGGGCGGAGGCCTGGGAGGCCGAGGCCCTGTACGCCGCCGGCGGCCCGGACGATCCCCGCCCCAGGTTCTACGCCCTCGACATGTTCCCGTACCCCTCCGGCGACCTCCACATGGGCCACGCCGAGGCCTTCGCCCTTGGCGACGTGATCCCCCGGTTCCGGTGGATGCAGGGCTACAACGTGCTCCATCCGATCGGATGGGACTCCTTCGGGCTGCCCGCCGAGAACGCCGCCATCCAGCGAGGGATCCACCCGAAGGAGTGGACCTACGCGAACATCGAGAAGCAGGCGTCCTCGTTCCGCCGGTACGGGGTGTCGGTCGACTGGTCCACCCGCCTCCACACCTCCGACCCCGACTACTACAGGTGGACCCAATGGCTGTTCCTGAAGCTGTACGAACGCGGGCTGGCCTACCGGAAGCTAGCCCCGGCGAACTGGTGCCCCAAGGACCAGACCGTGCTGGCGAACGAGCAGGTGGTGGCGGGCGCGTGCGAGCGATGCGGGACCCCGGTGGTCCGCAAGGACCTGGTCCAGTGGTTCTTCAAGATCACCGACTACGCCCAGGAGCTGCTGGACGACATGGACCTCCTGCCCGGATGGACGGACCGCGTCCTGACCATGCAGCGGAACTGGATCGGCCGTTCGGAGGGCGCGGAGGTCGAGTTCGAGGTCGCCGAGACCGGCGAGCAGGTCACGGTGTTCACCACCCGGCCCGACACCCTGTGGGGCGTGACGTTCTTCGTGTTCGCTCCGGAGCACCCGATGGTGGAGGAGCTGGCCAGGGCCGGGGGAACATCGACGGAGGTGGCCGCGCTCCGGGACCGGCTCCAGGGCACGCCCCTGACCTCGCGGGAGCAGGCCGAGTCCACGGAAGGGGTCCCGCTGGGAGTCCACGCCGTCAACCCGGTGAACGGCGAGCGCGTGCCGTGCTTCGTGTCGCCCTACGTGCTGATGGAGTACGGGACCGGGGCGGTGATGGGCGTGCCCGGCCACGACCAGCGCGACTTCGAGTTCGCTCGAGTGCACGGGCTGGAGGTGCGGGTGGTGATCCAGCCGGAGGGGGACCCCCGCGACCCGGCCACGATGACCGAGGCCCACGACCACGAGGGCTCCATGGTGAACTCCGGGTCGTTCGACGGAACCCCCAGCCCCGGGGGGATCCCCCGGGTGATCGCCTGGCTGGAGGAGCAGGGGAGGGGCCGGGCCGCGGTCTCCTTTCGCATCCGGGACTGGCTGATCTCCCGCCAGCGGTACTGGGGGGCCCCGATCCCCATCGTCCACTGCCCGACGGACGGCGACGTCTCGGTGCCGGAGGAGGACCTGCCCGTGGTGCTCCCCGACGACGTGGATTTCTCCCTGACGGGCGAGTCGCCGCTGGCGAAGCACGGGGGCTTCCTGAACGTCACCTGTCCCCGGTGCGGCGGCGCCGCGAAGCGGGAGACGGACACCATGGACACGTTCGTGGACTCCTCCTGGTACTTCTTCCGGTACCTGTCCCCGAACGACGGCACGCGGGCGTTCGATCCCGAGGCGGTGGCCCGGTGGATGCCGGTCGACCAGTACGTGGGAGGCATCGAGCACGCCATCCTGCACCTGCTGTACTGCAGGTTCGTCACCAAGGTCTTCAACGACATGGGCCTGATCCCGTTCCGGGAGCCGTTCCCCAGGCTGCTGAACCAGGGCCAGGTGATCATGGACGGCGCCGCCATGAGCAAGAGCAGGGGCAACATCGTCGAGCCCATGCCGCTGGTGGAACGGTGGGGCGCGGACGCCATCCGGGTGACGATGCTGTTCGCCAACAAGCCCGAGGACGACATCGACTGGGCCGACGTCTCGCCCGAGGGCGTTCGGTCGTGGCTGGACCGGGTGTGGCGTGCCGCCCACGACGGCGCCGGGCGGCAGGGGGAGGACACGGAGCCGCTCCGCCGGTTCACCCACCGGACCATCCGGCAGGTCACCGAGCTGTACGAGCGGTACCGTTTCAACGTCGTGGTGGCCCGGCTGATGGAGCTGACGAACGAGACCCGGGCCGCGCTTGACCGGGGAGAGACGGCCCGGGAGGCGGTCACCGCGCTCGTGCAGATGGTGGCGCCGATGGCCCCGTTCATCGCCGAGGAGCTGTGGCGGACCGTGCTGGACGGCGAGGGGAGCGTACACCGGTCCTCATGGCCGGCCTTCGACCCAGACCTGGCCCGGCTGGAGACCGTCACGCTGGTGGTGCAGGTGGACGGCCGGGTGCGGGACCGCCTCCAGGTCTCCCCGGACCTGTCCGAGGAGGAGGCGGAGCGCCTGGCCAGGGAGTCGGAGGGGGCCAGGCGGGTGATCGGCGACCGGGCAGTGGCCCGGGTCATCGTCCGCCCGCCCAAGCTGGTGAACCTGGTCACGGCCTGAGGTGCTGGACGTCCGAGAGCGGGGCGGCGCGGTCCTGGTGGCCGTCCGGGTCCGGCCCCGGGCCCGCCCCGGTCTCGAGCTCACCGACGGCGGCCTGGTGATCCG
This sequence comes from Actinomycetota bacterium, assembly GCA_050692915.1. GTDB lineage: Bacteria > Actinomycetota > UBA4738 > UBA4738 > CALAEC01 > CALAEC01. Next base: position 26,939 of record JBOGVU010000027.1, read on the forward strand.
GGTGGCCGCGGTCCCCGAGAAAGGCAGGGCCACCGAGGAGGCCCGCCGGGGCCTGGCCGCCGCCCTCGGCGTGGCTCCCTCGGCGGTGACGCTCCGGAGCGGGGCCGCGGCCCGGCGGAAGACGTTCCTGGTGCAGGGCCTGTCCGCCGCCGAGGCACGGGCTCGCCTCCTGGCCATCGCCGGGGGCTGAGTCCCTCAGGCGATCCGCACCGCAACCATCACACCATCGCGGGTGGGCACGATCGTAGAGCGATAGCCCTCGTCCCCGGCCACGGCGCGGTTGTGCTCGACAACCGCCGCGGTGATCTCCTCCTGTCCCTCGTCCTCGATCCCCTGGACGACCCTTCCCGACCACAGGACGTTGTCGCACAGGTACAGCCCGCCGGGGCGGAGCCGGTCCCGGGCCTTTCGCCAGGCCCCGGGGTAGCCGGGCTTGTCGATGTCGTTGAAGATCACGTCGAACTCACCGTCGAGCTCGTCGATGACCTCGAGCGCCTCCCCGACGTGGGACCGGACCCGGTCGCCCAGGCTGGCCCGGCGGAGGTAGTCGGCGGCCCGGGCCTGCTTCTTCGGATCGGTGTCGGTCATGTGCACCTCGCCGCCGGGGCCGACGGCTCGGGCGAACCAGTACGCCGAGTATCCGAAGCCGGAGCCGAGCTCGAGGACACGGCGGGCCCCGACGGCCCGGGCCAGCACCTCGAGGGTCACGCCCACGACGCGCCCGACGATGGGGAACCCGCCGGCGGCCTCCTCCATCTCCGCCGCGATCTCGTGCTCTCCGCCCAGGAGGTCCTTGAGGTAGTCCTCGATCCTGGGGTCCACGATGTCGATTCCCATGGCGGCCTCCGTCTGGTGTGGTTGCCGGTGAGGATAGCGGTCCCGGGTCGTGTCACCGGGGGCCTGTAGCCTGCCCGAGTCCTCTCCCTCCGAGCGCGGCGCTCCGACGTCCGCCGCGTCGTGGCGATGGACGGAGGCTTCCGGGAGTGGCTGGCGGGGCTGACCCGCCGTGAGGCCCTGCTGCTGACGATGGCGGGGCTGGGCGTGCTGGGCGGGGGCGGGCTGTGGTACGCGCGATCCCTGCCCCAGCCGGTCAGGATCCGGGCGCCCACCCCGGCTCCGACGATCAGCGCGGCTGCCTCGACGGTGCTCGTCCACGTGGCCGGGTGGGTGCGCAGTCCCGGGGTGTACGAGCTCCGCGAGGGGGACCGGGTCGTGGACGCGATCGAGGCTGCCGGCGGTGCGCGGCGGGGAGCCGACCTCGGGGCGCTGAACCTGGCCGCGGTGCTCGTGGACGCCCAGCAGGTTCTGGTGCCGAAGACGGGGGAGGGGCAACCCGCCGTGGGGACGGCACCGACCACGGGCTCGGCAGCGTCTGAGCAGCTCATCAACGTGAACACGGCCACGCCCACCGAGCTGGAAGAGCTCCCGGGGATCGGGCCCGTGCTGGCCGAGGCCATCGTGTCGTACCGGGAAGAGCACGGCCCGTTCACTTCGGTGGACCAGCTCGAGGATGTCAGCGGGATCGGCCCGGTGACGCTGGGGGAGATCCGGGACCTGGTGACGGTGTGACCCCGAGGTGGGCGCTGCCGGCGGGGGCCGCAGGGATGTGGGCCGGCATCCTGATCGCGGGGGAGGCATCGGGGGCCGTGATGGGCTGGGGGCTCGTGCTGGGTGGGGTGGTCGGGCTGACGGTCGCCGTCCGGTCGGGGCAGGCCGCCCGGGCTCGGTCCCGTCGGCTGATGGAGGCCGCCGGCCTGGAGGTCGCCGCCCCGACTCCCGGCCCTCGGGAACGGATCCTCCTGGCCGCAGGCCTCCCCACGGCTCGGCGCCCCGAGGCCGCCACGC
>JBOGVU010000028.1:0-28524 GCA_050692915.1 Actinomycetota bacterium
GCAGGACCCCGAGGAGCCGCAGGACCCCGAGGAGCCGCAGGACCCCGAGGAGCCGCAGGACCCCGAGGAGCCGCAGGACCCCGAGGAGCCGCAGGACCCCGAGGAGCCGCAGGACCCCGAGGAGCCGGAGGAGCCGGAGGACCCCGAGGAGCCGGGCCAGCTTCCCCCCTGCAAGGTCGATGACGAGAACGGAATCAGCCCTTCCGTGGAGGAAGGCTGAATCACACCCTGATGCACCAGTAGAGCTCGGTCACGTAGGGGAGATCGAAGCCGTCCCGGCCGGCCAGGTCGGGATGGGTTTCGGCGAGCGCCCGGATCCGGCCCAGGACGGCGTCCCGCTCCCCCCGCGAGAGGGAGGCGACGAAGCTCACTGAGGCGAACCGGTCCACCAGCCCATCCCGGTCGAGCCACTGGGCATGCGGGAACCGGAGCTGGTTCAGCCGGCCGAACAGGTCGCTCGCGGAGAACGCCCGCCGCCAATCGTGGGTCTTCTCGCGGGGCGCCGTGCGCTCGTACGGGTGGATGATCTCCGTAAGCTCGCGGACCCACGGGACCGACTCGTCCCGAACGTTCCACAACAGGCCGAGGCGTCCCCACCGTTTCAGCACCCGGTGGATCGCGGTGAGCGCCCGGCCGCCGTCGAACCAGTGGAACGCCTGGGCGCAAACGACAGCGTCGAACGTCCCGTCGGCGAACGGTATGGCTTCGGCGACACCGCCGACGAGCCGGACACCGGGCAGGACCGAGGCGAACGCGGCGCGCATCGCCTCGACCGGCTCCACCGCCACCAGTGTGGCGCCGGCGGGCAGGAGCAGCCTGGTCAGCTTGCCCGTCCCCGCGCCGAGGTCCAGGGCCCGGCACGACCGGGTGAGCTCCAGCTCCTCAATCAGCCGGTCGATCGCCTGAGACGGGTAGTCGGGCCGGGACCGTTCGTAGACCTCGGCCGCTGCGCCGAACCCACGCTCCGCGGCGTCGTGGACCGCGCGGCTCACCGTGATGGCGTGGCCGGCTTCCGGCCCCCCCACCCGTACGTCTCAGGGTCCAGCGCCGGATCCCACCGGGCCGGAACTTCGTTGACGAAGCGGACGGCCAGCCCCTCCTCCGCTCCCCGAAACCTGGCTGCGGCCCGGAACCACTCGAGGTCCCCCGGCTCGGCGAACGTCTTCCCCCCTATCCCCTCCGGGCTCGCATCGTCCACGGCCACGGTGGACACGCGGAAGACGCGCTCGAGGGTCACCCGGACCTCGTCGTCGCCGGCGTTGATCACGGCCCTCCGGCCGTCCCACACGGCCTCGCCGACGACCGTGGCGGGGGCCTCGGCCCGGAAGAACTCGGCCCGCATGTCGCGCGCAGGATACTCAGTCCGCGGCATGTTGAGAAGCCTCGTCGGGCGCGCCCGGCGGGGGCCCCTCCTGGAGGGCGGCCAGCCCGCACCGGCGACAGAACCGAGACCCGGGCGCCGCGGGCCGTCCACATCGGGCGCACTCCTTGGCCTGGACCGGCACGAATCGCTCGTCCCGGTGCCGTCCCGTCCTGGCCACCACGCCCTCCCGCTCCAGCTTGATCAGGTGGGCCAGGACCGACCGGGCGGCCACCGGGTACATCGCCTCCGGCGCCTCGCCCGCGTAGACCTCGGGAACGATCTCTGCCGGCGTCCGCCGGCCCCGGGCCACCGCCGCCAGGATCCGCTCCTCCCGCTGGGCCCGGTGCCGGAGGTAGTGGTCGAGCTTCCCCTTCGGCGTGAACACCACGGGGCCGTGGCCCGGGTAGATCACCGCGGGCTCGAGGTCGCGGAGGGTCTCCAGCGACCGGATGTACGCCGACATGTCGCCCTCGGGCGGATCGATCACGCTGGTCCCCCGGCCGAGCACGGTGTCGCCGGTGAACAGGAGGCGGTCCGGCTCTGTCACGAAGCAGAGATGGTCGGGGGAATGGCCGGGCGTGTGCACCGCCACCAGCCGGACCTCGCCGGCCTCGACGACCTCGCCGGGGCCCAGGCGCCGCTCCTCGTCATCCTCAGGCCGGTACGCGTACACGGGGGCGCCCGTGGCCCCGGCCAGCCGCCGGGCGCCGGGGGCGTGGTCGGGATGGCGGTGGGTGAGCAGGATCGCGGCCACGGGCTCCGCCTCGTCCGCCACGGCCAGGATGTGCCCGGCGTCGTCGGGCCCCGGATCGACGACCACCGAGGGCCTTGAGCCGACGATCCAGGTGTTCGTCCCATCGAGCGTGAAGGAGCCGGGGTTCGGCGCCAGCACCCGCAGCACCCTGACCACGCGGGGATTCTCTCAGGCCTGCCGGACCCGTACCTTCACCTTGCTGGAGGTCCCCTTCAGGTGGTCGTCGTCCTGCTGCGGCGACACCGCTCGGAACACCGAGGTCCGGGGGACCTTCACCTTGACCTTGGCCACGCAGGCCTTGTTGCTCTTCTTCGTGGCGATCCGCTTCTTCTTGCGGAAGAACTGGACGCGATCTCCCTCGTGCCCGTCGCACGGAAGCACCTTGGCCCGCAGACTGGTCCGGTCACCCCGGTCGACGGTCCGCGGCTTCGCCTTCAGCTTCACGGTCTTGGCCAGGAGGCCCAGGAACAGTTCGTACGACCTCGAGGCGGAGACGCTGGGGTTGGCCGAGGTCTCCGACTGATTGGTGATCACGGCGACCGGCGGTCCGGTGCAGCCCGCTGGGTCGAAGGATGGCAGGGTGGTCGCCGCTCCGGCACCGACCACGGCGGGGAACGGAGCTATCTTCGGCCCCGCCCCGGTGACGCACGCGACGGTGGCTCGCAGCGAACCCTCCTGGGACGTGCTGATGAGGGTCACGGGGTACGGGCCCGACGCCGGCAGCGCCACCCAGTTGATGGAGTAGTCATCCCGGATGGACCCCGGGAACGTCCCACCGGCCGTCGCGATCGAGCCGTGATCCTGCAGCGGCCCGGCCACCATGGCATACGCGGGGTTTTCCTCGAGGCAATACGGGTAGGCCCACACCCCGCCGCACGCCTGGCCCAGGCGGACGGCGATGGCCGCTGCGTGGAACGCGTCGGGAAGGTTAGTTCCCTTGTTCCCGAGCCCCTCGCTCAGGGCCCGGAACTGGTTGCTCGTCAAGCTCTTGCTCGTCTCCTCCCAGAAGTCCTGCATCACCTGCTCGCCGGCGTTGGCCGTTCCGGTTCCGAATCGCTCGGTCAGCGTGCGGAACACCACGAAGTAGCCGTAGGGGTCGCCAGTGTACGCACCCATGCTCTGGGTGAAGTCCGGCCACAGGTAGAAGTAGTTGTCGTTGGCGTCGTCGAAGACCTCATCCTCCATCCACGTGGCCCCACCCTCCACGAACACGTCGTCCGCGGCGTTGGGCCCCGTGAGGGCCCCGTAACCGAACTGGATGGAGTGGTTGAACTCGTGGGCAGTTGTAGCATCGAGCGAAGCCTGAGGCGGCGAGGGAAACGCATTGTAGTCCCTGTTCAGCACCATGCAGCTGGCGTAGGCATCGCCTTCATTCCATCCCGTTGTGTTTGAGTTATCGCCCACGAGACCGGCGTGCGTGCCTACGTTCGACACGAATCCGTAGAGGCCCGAGGCGAGGGCATCGATCCGCACGTAGTACTTGTTGCCCGGCGCAGGAACCGGAGCGATGGGCGGTGCCGCCCAGCCGAACTCGGTGACCTCCTTGGTCCACGAAGCATCCAGGGAGGTCTTGTAGTCATCGATGGTCAGCGGGGCGGCAATGATCTGATACTCGACGTAGAAGTGCAGGCTCTCTGTCGAGTTCAGCAGCGGCGAGACGGAGTCGTGACATATGCCAGGGCCGGTCAGGGCGCTGATGGCGCTCCGCTGGGGGCCCGGAGACATCCGCTTCACCCGCTGACGGAGATGCAGCAGCGGGAGCGTGCCGTCCCAGGGCACGTCGCTGACGAACCGGTCCGGCAGGGTGCGGTGATCGCCGAGCGCGCGAGCAAGGTACAGGTCCGCCGTGGCCCGGTTCAGCCGCCCCCGCTCTACTGCCCGCTCCAGCAGATCGGGTGTGGACAGGGCCCGGCCGGACGGCCGGGGCTCACCGGGGGCAGCGCCTGCCGGGGCCACGGAGAGCGAGGCCAGCAACGCGAGCACCAGGGCGGAACGGATCAGCATGACCGCCCAGTGTCCCCGTTCCGGGCGGATCCGACAAGAGGACCTTCGACCGACCCTCCCCTGCTACGCTCGGAACCGATGGCTGCCGGCAACACGCTTCGTACGTCGCTCCGGGACCGGTTGGTCCGGTTGATCCGGTCGTCCGGGCCGCTCGACTTCGCCGCGTTCATGGACCTGGCGCTGTACGACCCCGAGCATGGGTTCTACGCCCGGCCGCCGATCGGCGAAGACGGCCATTTCGTCACCTCGCCCCACGTCTCCCCGGCCTTCGGCAGCCTGGTGGCCCGGCAGGTGGCCGAGTCCTGGGAGGCGCTCGGCCGGCCCCGTCCGTTCGAACTTGTAGAGATCGGGGCGGGTGATGGGACGCTGGCCGTTCAGATCCTGACCGCGGTCCGGACGGTCCCGGAGCTCGCCGCGGCGCTCTGGTACACCGCGGTGGAGCGGACCCCCGGCGCCCTGGCCGCCCTGGAGGCGTCCGGGCTCGAGGCCCGGGGCTCGCTGTCCGAGGTCGGGCCGGTAACCGGCCTCGTGCTGGCGAACGAGGTCCTCGACAACCTGCCGTTCCACCGCCTCCGCGACCGGGACGGAAGGACCGTGGAGGTGTTCGTGGGCCTCGACGGTGACCGTCTGATCGAGGTCGAGGGTGAGCCGTCGAAGGAAGCGATCGACCTACTCGACCGGCCGCTGCGGCCGGGCCAGGAGCGGCCGGTGTCGCCGGCCGCCTCGGCCATGGTCCGTGACCTGGCCTCGGTCCTCGATCACGGATACGTCTACCTATTCGACTACGGGTTCGGCGGCGAGGTTTCGCCCGGCCCGGTCCACGCATACCGCGACCACCGGGTGCTGGCCGAGGTGCTCCAGGAGCCGGGGAGCCGGGACGTCACCGCGGCCGTGGACCTGGACGCCGTAGCGGCCGAGGCCCGGCGGTCCGGCCTCCGGGTGTGGGGGCCGGTCGGCCAGCGGGAGGCGCTGCTCGGCCTGGGATACCGGCTGTGGGCCTCGGGGGTCCGGGCCAGGCAAGCGGAAGCGGAGGCCAACGGGGACTGGCGCGAGGCGAACCGGCTGTACGCCGCCCGGAGCCGGGCCTCCATCCTGGTCGATCCGGCCAAGCTCGGGAGCCTCCAGCTCCTGGCGCTAGGGACCGAGGGCCTGCCGCCACCGACCGCGATCCTCGGCGACCAGGAGCCCGGCTGCTGATGGGCTAGGCGAGGGTGTCAGGCCCGCCGGCGAACGGGTCGACCACGCGTACCCCACCCATGGTGCGACCGTGCTCCAGGTCCTCGGTCAGCAGATGCCCGCAGCCGGCGGCGCGAGCGGCCGCCAGGATCGCCGTGTCCCAGAACGACAAGCGCCACCGGGACTCCAGCCGCCACGCCGACTCCAGCACCTCGGCGTCCACGACGATCGGGTCCCAGGCGAGGAGCGCGCGCACGTCGGCGCGGGCGTCAGCCTGTGGGAGGCCCGGTCGCAGCTTCCGGGTCACCGTGACGTAGTACTCCTCCAGCACCTGGTAGCTGAGACGCCCCTCCCGAGTGCTCCACAGGTGCTTGAGCCAAACGAGGGCCTGCTCCTGCTTCTGGCCCTCCGAGGCGTCCCGTGCGTAGACGAGGACGTTCGTGTCAACGAAGACGGGCACGGTCGTGCAGGTCCTCGCGGTCGGGGTAACCGGTTCCGGCGGGCTTCAGCTCTGAGGGCCGCCGCCCCAGGAACTCCCGCATGGCGTCGTCGTATCCCTCGGTCCGCTCCATGGAGCTCCGGAGCAGGTTCGCCAGGAGCTGGGACACGCTCACGTCGCGGCGGGCCGCCTCCACCCGGGCCCACCGGGCCACCTCCTCCTCGAGCGCGATCGTTACGTTCCGTTTCACGAAATCAGTGTAGCACGGAGCTCGTGAATCGGGGGGGGCTGGGAAGCGTCCCCGATGAGCGCCCTCCCTGAAGGCCCACCTACAATGCCGATTGTGGGCGTGACCTGCCCCTCCTGCGGATCCGCGAACCCCGACGGCGCCCGGTTCTGTTCTTCGTGCGGTGCTCCGCTTTCCGCCGAGCCGGCGGCCCGCAAGGAGCGGAAGTTCGCCACGGTCCTGTTCGCCGACCTGGTCGGCTCCACCGCGCTCGGCGAACGGGAGGATCCCGAGGTCGTCCAGGAGCTCGTGGGCCGGTCGTTCGACCGAATGTCCGAGGTCATCGGTCGCTACGAGGGAGTCGTCGAGAAGTTCGTGGGGGACGCGATCCTCGCCGCCTTCGGCGTGCCTTCCGCACATGAGGACGATCCCGAGCGGGCGGTCCGGAGCGCGCTGGAGATGCAGGCCGTGATGTCCGAGGTGAACCGGGCCTTCGCCTCGGAAGGACGGACCCAGCTGGCGATGCGGATCGGGATTGACGGCGGTGAGGTCCTCGTGGATCTGGAGCGAGCCGGCTCGACGCGGGAGCGCATGCTGACCGGAGATGCCGTCAACACGGCCTCCCGGCTGGAGGCTGTCGCCGAGCCGGGACGGGTCGTGGTCGGCCAGACCGTCTACCGGGCGACGAAGGACATCGTCGACTACCGCGAGCTCTCTCCGCTGCACCTCAAGGGGAAGCCGCAGCCCGTCACCGCGTGGGAGGCCTTGCGGGTTCGCGCACCGCTCCGTGGCGAACGGGTGCCCCTCGGGCTCGAGGCCCGGCTGGTGGGCCGAGACGAGGAGATGGCCGTCCTCAAGCAGAGCCTGCACCGGGTGGAGCGGGAAGGTCGCCCGGCGCTCGTAACCATCCTGGGGTCGGCCGGCGTCGGGAAGTCACGGCTCGTGTGGGAGCTGTCCACGTACGTCGAGGGGCTCGCTCAGTCCACCTACTGGCGCCGGGGCCGCTGTCTCCCGTACGGGAACCTCTCGTACTCGGGGCTCGCGGATGCCGCGAAAGCACAGTGCGAGATCCTCGAGGACGATCCGCCCGAGGTCGTGACCGAGAAGACCGAACGAGCCGTAGCGGATCTCTTCGGCGAGGACGCGCCATCGGTCGCGGGCCAGATCAGTACCCTGGTCGGCGCTCCGGCGGAGGGCACCTTCAGCCGAGAGGACCTCTTCGACGCGTGGAGACGGTTCCTGGAGCGGATGGCGGCACGGTATCCACTGGTTCTCGTTATCGAAGACATCCACTGGGCCGACGAGGGCCTACTGGACTTCATCGAGCACCTGGCCGACTGGGGCCAGGGACCGATCTTCATCCTCACGCTGGCCCGGCCCGAGTTGCTCGAGACCAGGGGCGGCTGGGGAGGTGGCCGGCGGAACTACGCGGCGATCCACCTGGAGCCCCTTGGCCGGGAGGAGACGGCGGCGATGGTCGACGACCTCGTGCCCGAAGCCATGCCCGCAGAGCTGAAGGAGCTCGTAGTCGGGCGGAGCGAAGGCATCCCTCTCTTCGCCGAGGAGATCGTCAGAATGTTCATCGACCGTGGCGTTCTGCGTCTCGACGACAGTGGCCGATGGGAGGTGCCCGTCCAGGACTCCGACGTCGAGATCCCTCCGTCGATCCACGCGTTGATCGCCGCCCGTCTGGACACCCTTCCCCCGGAGGAGAAGGCGATCCTGCAGGACGCCTCGGTCGTCGGCCGGGTGTTCTGGCTGGGCGCCGTGGGGCGTCTCTCCGGTCGTGGCGCCGCAGAAGCTCGCTATGCGCTCGGGCAGCTGCGGGTCAAGGAGATCATCGTGCCGAGGGAACCACCGACGTTCTCGGGCGAGCTCGAGTTCGGGTTCCGTCACGTCCTGATCCGCGATGTCGCCTACCAGTCGCTTCCGAAAGCGTCGCGCGGACGGAAGCACGCCGAGGTCGCGCGGTGGGCCGAGGACCGCGCCGGAGAACGCAGGACGGAGATGGCCGAACTGCTGGCCACCCACTACACGGAATCGCTCCGGTACGCCGAGGAGGTCGGAGACCTTTCCGCGGTCTCGCGGGACCTGCTCATCTCGGGGTACCGATGGACCCGCGCCGCCGGCGACCGAGCCACCCGCCTCTGGCAGGCGGCCCAGACGATCGCCTGGTACCGGAAGGCGCTCGATCTGGCGCCGGCAGCCGAAGTCCGGGACGACGACCTGTTAGCGCTCTGGGCCGCCTACGTGAACGCATCCTTCCGTGTGGAATCGCGTGACGTGACGGCGAAAGCGGCGGAGGAAGCGCTCCGCGTGGCCGAACGGATCGACGATAATAAGACCGCAGGCCGCATGGAGACCGTGCTGGCCACCCTGGCCTTCTACGGAGGGAGGGACGAGGAGTCCCTGGCCCGCTTCGATCGGGCCATCGGCATTCTCGACCCATTGGGCGACTCGATCCAGCTCGCGGAAACCCTGCAGAGCCTGGGAATGGTCCTGTGGCGCCGAGACCGACTGGCCGACGCTGTCGGGCCACTGCGCAAGAGCCTGGAAGTCTCGACGAACGTCGGCGATGACGCTGCCTTAGCCAATTCGATGATGCTTCTCGCGAGCGTGGTGCCGACGTGGGAAGAGACTGTTCAGCTTCATCGTGATGCCTATCGCCTGTCCAGGAATGCGGGAGACCTCCTGCTCTTCCTTCGGGCCGCCAACAACCTGGCGTCCGCACTTCGGGATGTCGACCCGGACCTGAGCCAGGGTGAGGCCCTCCTCAAGGACGCGCTGGAGATCTCGCGGAGATCGGGGCATCCCTACGAGGGCTGGTTGCTGGGCACCCTCTCCGAGTACATGCTCGATCGGGGCGATCTCATCGGGGCGAAGCGACTGAGCCGCGAGTCTCGACGTCTGGCCAAGTCGTCGGGCGAGGGGTCTGCGGCGGCGGCTCGAACCCTCGTCCTGGCGGAGGTGGAACTCGAGCGAGGGAGGATCGTCGAGGCTGAGGAGTCGCTGGGGGAGGCCCTGTCCGTGCTGGAGGAGACCCCCGAGCACGAATCGATCCTCTTCATAGCCCTGATCCGATCGGATCTGGCCGACGCTCGCGGAGATGCGGAGGAAGCCCTCCGCCTCCGATTGGAGGCCTTGAAACGAGCCGGCCCCAATCCCTGGACGATCGGGGGGGACACCCTGTGGGTTGGCGCCACACGGGGCCTGATGCGGTCGGGATCGCTGGCGGACGCCGAAGCCCTGCGAGAAAGGATCCACGGCCTGGGCGCGTTGCCGCCCCGATGGCAGCTGTACGACCGGTGGGTCGAAGGGCTGATGGCCACGGATCCAACGCAGGCGGTCTCGATCCTCGAGGGGGTCCTCGCACGATTCGAAGGGCTGGGGTTCCGGCTGGAGCAGGGCCGCTGCCTCCTCGACCTCGCGGAGGCGCAGCAGCACCGAGGAACACCGCATCGGGAGACCCTGAAGAAGGCGCGCCGAATCTTCGCCGAATGCGGGGCCGAGCTCTACGTCCGGCGGGCGAACGAGGCGCTGGCGAAGGCGGGACGGTGACCGGTTAGCGGTCGATGTCGCCGACCACGAAGAACACCGACCCGAGGATGGCGATAAGGTCGGCGAGCAGCGTTCCGCGGAGCATCAACGGCAGCACCGAGACGTTGGAGAAGGAGGCGGTGCGCATCTTCAGCCTATACGGGTACTCCTTGCCGTCGCCCACGAGGTAGTAGCCCATCAGCCCGAGAGGGTTCTCGGTCCGCACGTATACCTCACCCTCGGGGATCTTGGTGGGCACCTTCTTGGTGACGAAGTCGCCGGCGGGGAGGTTCTCCATGCATTGCTCGACGATGTTGCACGACTGGTGCATCCGCTGGACCAGGACCGACAGGCGGTCGTAGCAGTCGCCCTCGGTCCCCACCGGGACCTCGAACTCGACCTCCCCGTACTTCTCGTACGGCTCGTCCTTGCGGGGGTCCATGGGCACGCCGCTGGCCTGGAGCACCGGGCCCGAGACGCCGTAGGCCAGGGCCACGTCGGCCGGGAGGACGCCGATGCCCTTGGTCCGGGCGGCGATGATGTCGTTGCCCATGATGAGGTTGTCGAAGGCCCGCAGCTTGTTGCGGATCCACTTCAGGACCTCGGCCGACTGCTTGAGGAAGCCGCGAGGGAGGTCGTCCTTCAGCCCGCCGACCCGGGCGTAGGAGTGGTGCATCCGGGCGCCGGTGGCGGCCTCCATGAGGTCCTGGATCATCTCCCGCTCGCGGAACGCGTAGAACATCGGGGTCATGGCGCCGAGCTCGAGGGGATACGAGCCGGTGAACATGAGGTGGTTCAGGATCCGGTTCCACTCGGCCATCATCGTCCGGATCCACCGGGCCCGTTCCGGGACCTCGACCTCGGCCAGCTTCTCCACGGCCAGGCACCAGCCGAGCTCGTTGTTGAACGCCGAGAGCCAGTCGTGGCGGTTCATGAGGACCAGGACCTGGCGGTGGTCCCGGACCTCGGCCAGCTTCTCCGCGGCCCGGTGCATGTAGCCGATCACCGGCTCGGCGTGGCGAATCTTCTCCCCGTCGAGCTCGAGCACCAGCCGGAGCACGCCGTGAGTTGAGGGGTGCTGGGGTCCGATGTTGAGGACCATCTCCTCCGTGGAGAGGTCGCGCCCCTCGGTGGTGATGATGTCCACCCCGCCGCCCCGGAGGAGCCACTGCTCCCCCATCTGGGAGTACGCGGACGGCTGCTCGGTATCGGCCATGCCGAGTACCAGCCTACCGGAAGGCCCGTAGACTTCGCGGCGTGGCTCCACCGAGGATCCTGATCGTGGGCGGCGGGTACATCGGGATGTACACGGCCCTCGGGCTGCTGAAGCGGGTGCCGCCGGGGTCGCTCGACGTGACCGTGGTGGCGCCGGAGTCCTTCATGCTGTATCAGCCGCTCCTGCCCGAGGCGGCCTCAGGCAACATCGAGCCGCGGCACGTGGTCATCCCCCTCCGCAAGGTGCTCCGCCGGGCATCGCTGGTGACCGGGCGGCTCGAGAGCCTGGACCACGCCACCCGCACTGCCACCGTCCGGCCGGTCGAGGGACGGCCCTACCCCATTCGCTACGACCACGTGGTGCTGGGGCTGGGGGCGGTGTCCCGGGTCCTCCCCGTCCCCGGGCTCGCCGAGCGCGCCGTGGGATTCACCTCCGTGTCGGAGGCCATCTACCTGCGGAACCGGGTGCTGGAGCGGATGGACGCCGCCGAGTCCACCGGGGACCCGGCCGTCCGGCGGCGGGCCCTCACGTTCGTGTTCGTTGGCGGAGGGTACTCGGGCGTGCAGGGCCTGGCGGAGCTGGAGGACCTGGCCCGGGACGCGGCCGACGGGTACCGGACCGTGTCCCGCGAGGACATGCGGTGGGTCCTGGTGGAGGCGGCCGATCATATCCTCCCGGAGATCGGCCTCTCGCTCAGCTCCTATGCCGCGGAACGGCTCCGGGTCCGGGGCATCGAGGTGCGCCTGTCCACCCGGCTCGAGTCGGCCACAGGCGGGAAGATCGTCCTGTCGGATGACGAGTCGTTCGAGGCCGACACCCTGGTGTGGACCGCCGGAGTGCGGGCCAACCCCGCCGTCGAGGGGCTGGGGTTCCCCACGGCCGAGCGGGGCCGCCTGGACGTTGATCAGTACCTCCGGATCCGCGGTGTCGAGAACGCCTGGGCCGCCGGGGACTGCGCCGCTGTCCCCGACCTCACCACGGGCGGGATCTGCCCGCCCACCGCCCAGCACGCCCTCCGACAGGCCCGGCGCATCGCCAAGAACGTCCTGAACACCCTGGGCGGGCGGCGGCTGCGGCCGTTCCGGTACCGCCAGCTCGGCACGCTCGTCTCGCTGGGAACCGCGAACGGGGTGGCCAGGGTGATGGGCGTGCGGGCGCGAGGGTTCCCGGCGTGGGTACTGCACCGCACCTACCACCTGCTGCTGATCCCCACCTTCAACCGGAAGGCCCGGGTCATGGCCGACTGGACACTGGCGCTGTTCCTCCGGCGCGACGCCGTCCAGCTCGGGTCGCTCCAGGATCCCAGGAGCGCGTTCACGGCGGCCGCCGGCGAGGATCCCGAGGAACGCTGACGAGTCCGGACGTGCGACAGCCCGGACGCTCTTGTCGCGTCCGGGCTGTCGGTGCCTCGAGCTGAAAGAGAGCGTTACCCGAGGAAGAGGACCGTGACCCAGATCTGTCCGTCGTCGCCGACCGCCATCCCTACCCCGATGTTGCGGAACCGGCGGTTCAGTTGGTTCTTGCGGTGCGGGGGGCTGTCCATGAACGCGTCGTGGAGAACGTCCATCGAAGGTCCGTAGCCGATGTTCTCGCCGATGATGCTCCAGCTGCGGCTCCCGACGTACGACGCCAGGTCGGTGCTGTGCACGAGCTGGCCGCTGCTGGCCATCTGGCGGCTGTGCCGCCGGGCGGCGCGGACCAGGAACTTTCGCATCCCGAGCTCACGGGCACCACGCTCGTCGCGGGCCTCGTTGACATAGGTGCGGAGCTCCTTCTCACCGCTGTTCGCCGCGGCGGCCGGATTCGCGGCCAGCGGACCGATCAGGGTGGCCAGTGCGAGTGTGAGGACCGCTGCTCTGACGATCCTTCGGGGGGAACGGGTCTCCATCTTGCTCGACCTCCTGCCTCGGGGTCCCGTTCCAGCGCCCCCGAGGGGGCTCTGGTCCTTCGGTAGCCCAGCGGCCCTACCTCTTTCGAGGAGTAGGCCCGGAGCTTTGCGTCCCGCCGTTTCCGGCGGTTTGCCCTTGTCGGGACCGGTCTTTCAGCTCACCTATTACATCGGCCGTATGGCGAGGAAGTTGAGGGGCTTTTGGGGGAGTCTTACGGGCGCTGCGAGTCGATCCAGGACTGCAGCTGGGGGCCCGACTCGAAGGACGCGATCACCGCGTAGCGCGGCTCGCTGTACTTCGAGGCGTCGTGCCACACCGCGTGCCACAGGCGCTCGGAGTCCACGATGAACTGGGCGCCCTTCGGCAGGGGGATACGGGCCTCGCCGGCCTGGTCGTCCTTCTCCTCACGGACGATCATGGATGACTCGGGGTTATCGGTGAGCTGCAGCCACGCCCGGACCACCCACCCCGTCCCCTCGGGCGTGATCCGGTTGTTGTCGTCCGGATGCATGGCGCTGATAGCCGAGGCCTCCTCACTCGGCTCCAGCTTGATGATGCGGACCCGCCCGAAGTTCGCGCCGACGTTCTCAACCCACTTCTTGATGGCGGGGATCCGCTCCACGTTCGGCGTCCACACGCCGTCCTTGTCCGGCTTCCCGTACTCCCAGAACCCCCTGGGGTCGTTGTCGCCGTTGGCCGAGGCCAGGATGGCGAAGTTCGTGTCGCCGCCGGACTTCCAGTCGACGTACTCGAGCGACTCCCACTCCTGTGGCTCGGGCATCGGGCCCTGGTACGGCTTCAGCTGGAGGTAACCGGTCGGTTCGATGTCGGGCAGCGTGACGAACTTGGTCATGTCCTGGGCGGCGCTGGGCGTGTCCATCGGACCTCCTGGGTGGCGGCGTCGGGGCGCATGATAGCGAACCGCTCAGGCCCCGACTAGTACAGACGGCGGAGGCGGGGCTCAGCCATCCGGGGCTGGCCAGGCCGTGTCGCCCCCTGGGAGAATGTGCCGGTGGAGAGCCGAACAGCGAGCATCGTCGCCCTGCACGACCGGAGGAGCGACGTCGACCGCCGGCGCCTCCGGGCCCAGGCGCTCGCTGAGCTCCGCGCGCTGAGCCGGCGCGACCAAGAGCCTGATGCAGCTGACGCCTACTCCCGCCTCCGTCGGACGATCGTCCTTCCCTAATCCTCTCCTACTCCCCCTCCCCCCGGGCGCTTGCCCTGCTCATGCGGGCAGTCAAACGCGCCGAAAACGCCCTATGGAGACAACCATGCAGTCCCACCACACCCGCGCTGCTCCCCAAGAGCGCTCGAGGATTGAGCGCGTGCCGGCGTTCGCCGCCGGCACGGCCATCGCCGTCGGTGTGGCAGTGCTGCTCGGCTGGATCCTGGACGTCTCCTCGCTGCGCACGTTCATCCCCGGCGTCACGAACCCGATGGTGGCCAGCACGGCGGTGTGCTTCATGCTCACCGGCTCATCCCTGTGGCTGCTTCACCAGGGGGACATCTTCGGGCCCCGGAGGTGGCTGGGGACGGGCCTGGCCCTGGGTGCCGCCACGGTCGGCCTCCTGAAGCTCGGTGAGTACGCGTTCGGATGGAACCTGGGCATCGACCAGACCCTGCTCGCCGAGAACGCCGGCCCGTTCCCGGGTCAGATGGCCATCCCCACCGCCGTCACGTTCGTGCTGGTCGGCCTGAGTCTGGCCGGGCTCGATGTGGAGACCCGCCGGGGCGGCCGGCCGGCGCAGATCGCCCTCGCTTTCGGCCTGTTGTTCCCCGTCCTCGGTCTCCTGGGCCGCCTGTACGGCGTCCCCACGCTTTCGAGCCTGGTCACCGGGACCGTCGTTATGGCCCTGCATACCTCGATCGCGTTCATCGTTCTCTGCGTCGGGGCCCTGGCCGCCCGTCCGTCGGTTGGAGCGATGCGGATCATCACGAGCGACGGCCCAGCCGGACTCGTCCTCCGGCGCCTGCTGCCCAGTACGCTCCTCATGGTGGCGGTGGCGGGCTGGCTCAGGCTCGAGGGGCAGCGCATGGGTCTCTACGGGACCGAGCTCGGGACCGCGCTGATGGTCATCCTCACCCTCGTCCTCCTCACCGTCCTCGTGTGGCGGAACGCCCGGTCGCTCCACGCCGCTGACCTGAAGCGGAGAGAGGCGGAAGAGCTGAGAAGGGCCGACGAGGAGCGGTTCCAGGCCGTGGCCGAGAACACGCCCGATGCGATCGTGACCGTCTCGAGCGACAGCGTCATCACCTACTTCAACCGTGGAGCCGAAACGATGTTCGGTTACGAGATGGCGGATATCGTCGGGCAGCAGGTCACCACGCTCATGCCCGAGCGGTACCGCCGACTCCACAGGGAGGGCATGGCCAGGTACCTGGCCACCGGCGAGGCTCGCGTCCTGGGCAAGACCGTCGAGCTCGAAGGAAGAAGGCAGGACGGGTCGGAGTTCCCGCTCGAGCTCTCCCTCTGCTCGTGGAGCACGGCCGAGGGGGCCTTCTTCATCGCGAGCATCCGGGACGTCACCGCTCGGAAGGAGGCCGACGAAGCGATTCATCGCAGCCGGGAGGAAGCGGAGCGAGCCAACCAGGCCAAGAGCGAGTTCCTCTCCCGGATGAGCCACGAGCTTCGGACGCCCCTGAACGCGATCCTCGGGTTCGGCCAGCTCATGGAGATGGACGACCTCGATCCCGAGCATCGGGAGAGCCTGGGGCAGATCCTGAAGGCGGGCCGGCACCTCGTGGATCTCATCGAGGAGGTCCTGGACATCTCGCGGATCGAGGCCGGTCGCCTGAGCCTGTCGCTCGAGCCCGTTGCCCTCGACGAGACGGTCCGGGAGAGCCTCGAGCTCCTGGCCCCCTCCGCGAGGCATCGGAACGTCGGGCTGGAGTGGGAGGCGGACGCAGCGTCGGGGCGGTACGTCATGGCCGATCGCCAGCGGCTGAGGCAGGTGCTCCTCAACCTGGTGTCGAACGCGGTGAAGTACAACCGGCCGAACGGTGAGGTCCGGGTGTCCTTCCGGGAGCGGGACGGCCGGGCCCGGCTGGAGGTCGCGGACACCGGCCCGGGCATCCCGCCCGAGGACCGGGAGCGGCTGTTCGTGCCGTTCGAGCGCCTGGGGCAGACCGAGGCGGAGGGGACCGGACTCGGCCTGGCGCTGTCGAAGGGACTGGTGGAGGCCATGGGCGGGAGCATCGGGATGGAGAGCCGGGACGGGGAGGGCAGCCTATTCTGGGTGGAGCTCTTCGAGGCCCGGGCACCCGTGCCGTCGGCCAGGGGGGCCGAGCTGGAGGAGCCGCTGGAGTCCGAGGTCCCGGACCGCGCCCGAACCGTGCTCTACATCGAGGACAACCCGGTCAACCTCGGGTTGGTGGACAAGATCCTGGCCCGACGTCCCGGTATACGCCTCCTCTCGGCCATGCGGGGCGGTCTGGGACTGGAGCTGGCCCGACTGCACCGACCCGACCTGATCCTCCTGGATGTCCACCTCCCCGACATGCCCGGGGAAGAGGTCCTTCGGCGGCTGCGGGAGGATCCAGCCACCCGGCACGTCCCGGTGGTGGTGATCAGCGCGGACGCCATGCCGGAACGGGTGCAGCGACTCCTGGCCGCGGGGGCCCGGGCCTACCTCACCAAGCCGCTGGACGTCCGGCGGCTTCTGAATCTGGTCGCCGAAGCGGGAAACGGGAGCGCCGGGTCGCCGAGCTGAGCCCGAGGGCCTCGCGGCGCGTCAGGCGCCGGCCCGCTGCCCCACACTCCGCTTCGCCAAGAACTCGGAGATCGTTCCGGAGTCCGCCGGTCGAGCGAAGTAGAACCCCTGCCCGTACCGGCAGCCGAGGGCCTGGAGGTGGGCCATCTGCTCGGCGTGCTCGATGCCCTCGGCCACAGTCTCGAGCCCCAGGCTGTGAAGGAGCCGGACGATCCCCCGAGCCAGGCTCCACTCGTCGGCGCCCGCCGCGATCCCACTGACGAAGGAACGGTCGATCTTCACCACGTCCACCGGGAGCCGACGGAGGTAGCTCAACGAGGAGAACCCGATCCCGAAGTCGTCGATGGCCAACCGGACGCCGAGGCCCCGCAGCCTGGTGAGTATCTCGATCGTGGTCTCGGTGTCCCGCATCAGGGTCCCCTCGGTGAACTCGAGCGTCAGGGTGTGGGGCTCCACGCCGGAGTCCGCCAAGACCTCCGAGACCATGGGAACCAGCTCATCGTGGAGGAGCTGGCGGGCCGAGATGTTCACGTGCATCCCGAGGTCCGGCTGTCCCGGCAGCCGTGCCCATTCCCGCGCTTGTCGACAGGCTTCGCCGAGCACCCAGCGGTCGATCGCCAGGATCACTCCGCTCTCCTCGGCCACGGGGATGAACTCGGCGGGGGGGACCATCCCCCGCTCGGGGTGGTTCCAGCGTACGAGGGCCTCGACCCCGACGATCTCTCCCATCGGCAGCGTGACCAGCGGCTGGTAGTGCAGGACGAACTCCTTGTGTTCGACCGCTCGCCGCAGCTCCGTACCCAGCTCCATCCTTTGGAGGACGTCGGCGTGGGCCTCCGCCCGGTAGATCTCGAAGCCACCCGTGCCCTTGCGCTTCGCGGCGTACATGGCCGTGTCGGCGTCCCGCAGCATCCGGTCGGGGTCCGGGGAGTCGCCGGCGAGCCCGATGCCGATGCACGCATCCAGGAAGATCTCCCGGCCCTCCAGACGGAAGGGCGACTGGAGGCCGTCCAGGATCCTCTGGGCGAGCGAATCGGCCTGTCCCGAGCCGAGGTCCTCCACCAGGATGGCGAACTCGTCCCCGCCTAGGCGGGCTGCGGTGTCGGTGGGACGGATGGCACCTCGGATCCGCTCGGCGAACTCTACCAGGACGTGATCACCGGCGACGTGCCCAAGGGTGTCGTTGACGGCCTTGAAGTCGTTCAGGTCGATGAGCAGGACGGCGACAGGGGCCGGCTGTCGGTCGGCACCGGCCAGCGCGTGCCGGACCCGATCCGCGAACAGGACCCGGTTGGCCAGCCCGGTGAGGGGGTCGTACAGCGCGCGGTGCTCTAGCTGCTCCTCGAGGCGCCTCCGCTCCGTGATGTCCACGAGCACGCCCCGCAGCAGGTTCGAAGGGCGGCCCTGTTCGTCGGGGACCGTGAAGGCCTCGTCCCGCACCCAGATGACCTGCTCGTCACGGCGCACCATCCGGTACTCGAGGGGGATCACGGAGTCGCCGGCGGCGCGGCCCTTCGCCTGCTCCACCATCCGGAGCTCCTCACCGACCACACGGTCCCGGTCATCGGGGTGGATCCGACCAAGCCACAGCTCCGGGTCGGCCAGCCATTCCTCCGGGGTGAACCCCACCATCCGGTCGATCTGGGGACTGACGTACGTCCACACCCCCTTCGGGCCGGCCTCGGCCGCGTACACCACCACCGGCACGTGCTCGACGATGGTCCGGTACCGCTCCTCGCTCTCCCGCAGGGCCTCGTCCGCGTGCACCCGTTCCGTCACATCGAGCTCGGTCCCGACCACCCGCACGGCATTCCCGTCCGCGTCCGTCACCAGCTCCCCCTGGATAGAGTGGAGCCGGACCTCCCCGTCCGGGAGCACCACTCGGAAGTCGTACGAGAACGGGCCGCCTCGGGCCAACGCTTCGGCGTCGGTCCGCCGCATCCGTTCTCGGTCGTCGGGGTGCACCCGGGACACCCACGATTCGAGGCTCGGCTCGAAGGAGCCGGGCTCGGCTCCGTACAGTCGGAACAGCTCGTCCGACCAGACCGTGTGCTCCCTGCGCATGTCGTACTCCCAGCTCCCCACGTGCGCCAGCCGCTGGGCCTCGGCCAAGAACGTCTCCGCCCGTCGGCGGTCTGTGACGTCACGGAAGCTCCATACTCGCCCCACGACCTCATCGCCCAGCCGTTGTGGCCGAGAGTATCGTTCGAAGATCCGGCCGTCCTTGAACTCCAGGACGTCCTCGCTCTCCTCCTTCGGATGCTCGTAGAGGTAACGGACCTTGGCCAGAAAGACCTCCGGCTCTACCAGCTGATCGAGGGCGTGGGCCAGCAGACGCTCGTCGTCCCTGGTGGCCAGGAGGTCGTCGGGGATCCGCCACAGCTCGGCGAAACGCCGGTTGGCGCCCGCGACCTTACCCTCGCGGTCGACCACCAGGATTCCGTCGGCCGTGGCCTCGAGGGTGGCCCGCAGCAGGGACAGGGAGCGCTCCAGGTCGGCTCTGGCCCGCGTGAGCTCGGACACCGGTTCCGATGGTTGGGGCGTTCCGATCATGTCCTCGTCACCGCTCTCCACCACGCTCTGTCGCCTTCGGGAGCAAAGCCCACGGAAGCTTGATGTCGTCGATCGCATCGAGGAGCGCGTCGAACGCAACCGGCTTGACCAGGTAAGCGTCGACCCCGAGCTCGAAGGCTCGGTTGATGTGCTCCGCTTCACCCGACCCGGAGTACATCACGACCCGGACCGCCTCCAGACCCGGCTGCTTTCGGATCCACGCCAGGACGTCCAAACCGTTCCGGCCCTGGACGTGGAAGTCCGTCAGCACAAGCGCGGGGAGAGCCTCCTGCCCATCCGCCGCACGTTCCAGGTAGGCCACCGCCTCGTCGCCGTTCCTGAACGTGACGATCCGGTTCGCCAGCCTGGCCTTGCGCAGCACCCGCTCCACGAGGAGCGAATGACTCTCGTCGTCCTCAAGCAAGAGGATCGGTGGGTGCATCTGCCTCATCCTCCGGTTCGGGAGAGGGTTGATTCCCTATCGACGGAATCGGCCGGATACGCTAGTTCCTGAAGTGTCGGACCTGCCCTCGCCGAGCGGCCAGTCCCCAATTCGGCCTCGGCCAAACGGCCGACTGGACCGCCACCCTCCCTCCGCTAGGCTCGAAATCGATCATGAGCCCGCAACGCCCGCGTTCGGGGCGGGATCCTGATCTGGTGGGATCCCGACCCCGGGGTCTCGATGAGTGCCCCCACCGGCCATCGTGGATCGTTGTTCGGATCGAGGACGACCTGGCATTCCAGTACTGCCCGGAGTGCGTGCAGGGGCAGTGGTGGTCTCCGGAGGATGGTCCCATCGAGCGACCCCACGACCTGGACCGCCGGTAGCTGAAGAAGGCCCGAAACCCGGAGCGGAATCGCTCGGACCCGTGGTCTGCCTGGGTGTGCCCCGGGCCCCTCCTCAAGCGGTCCCGGCCGGGACCGATGACTGAAGCAGGGACATGACCACGGCGAAGCGCTCCTCCGTCCCCGGGGTCGGCCGTGCCGACGCGGCCGACCATCTCCGCTCGGCGTCATGGCCGACCGACCCGCTGGTGGCCGAGCGCGAACGCGAACGCTCCATGTCGCTCCTTCAGGCCACCCTCGAAGCCACGGCCGACGGCATCCTGGTCGTCGACCGGGACGGGAAGGTGGTGTCGGCGAACCGGCGGTTCGCCGAGCTGTGGAGGATCCCGGACGACCTCCTGGCGACCGGGGACGACGACCGCCTCCTGGCGTTCGTACTCGACCAGCTGGTGGAGCCTGAGGCGTTCCTGCGAACGGTCCGGTCCCTGTACGAGCATCCGGAGAAGGAGAGCGAGGACCTGCTGGAGTTCAGGGACGGGCGGATCTACGAGCGATCCTCCCGCCCGCAGCGGCTGGCCGGGGAGGTGGTCGGCCGGGTGTGGAGCTTCCGCGACGTCACCGCCCGGCGTCGAGCCGAACGGTTCCTGGCCGAGGCCCAGCGCCTGGCCCGCGTCGGGAGTTGGGAGTTCGACGTCCGATCCGGGGTGACCACGTGGTCAGACGAGCTGTTCCGGCTATACGGCGAGGAGCCCGGCTCCTTCGTTCCCACCCTGGAGTCCTGGCTGGCCCGGGTGCACCCGGAGGACCGGGACGAGGCCCAGCGTCTCGACGCCGAGGCCATGGACCGGGGAGGCCCGTTCCGGTACGGGTTCCGCGTCGTGAGCCCCGACGGCGAGATCCGGATCCATGCCGCGCAGGGCGAGGTCGTCCACGACCGCGACGGCAGCCCCCTCCACGTCCTCGGGACCGAGCTGGACGTCACCGAGCGCACCCGATCCGAGGAGGCCCTCCGGGAGAGCGAGGAACGGTACAGGGAGCTCCTGGAGCGCCAGCCCGCCGTCGTTTACATGGCCGAGCCCGGCCCTGGCGGCCGGTGGACCTACGTCAGCCCCCAGATCGAGCGGCTGCTGGGCTTCACTCCGGACGAGTGGGTCCGAGACACCGGCACATGGCTCAGGCAGGTCCACCCGGACGACCGGGAGCGGGTGGCGGCGACCGAGCAGGAGCTGGCCGAGGCGGTCGACGAGCCTCCGGTGATGGCCACCGAGTACCGCATGCTCGCCAGAGACGGCCATGAGGTGTGGGTCCGGGACGAAGCGTTCTTCGTGCGCGACAGCGACCCGGTCATAATGCGCGGCCTCATGCTCGACATCACGGATCGGGTGCGGGCCGAGAACGCACTGCGGGAGTCGAACGAAGCGCTCAGGACGCTCATCGAGTCCTCACCCCTGGCCATCGTGGCCCTCGATCCGGAGCGCGGGGTCACCCGGTGGAACGCCGCCGCCGAGTCGATCTTCGGCTGGACCGCGGGGGAGGTGCTGGGACGACCGTATCCAGTGGTCTCGGCCGAAGGGGAGAGCGAGCATCTCTCGATCGTCGACCGCCTCATGGACGGCGAGGTCCTGCGCAGCGAGGAGATCGTGCGGCTCCGCAAGGACGGCTCGGAGGTGCACCTGCTGCTCTCGGCGGCGCCCCTCCGTGACGACCGGGGTGAGGTGACCGGCGTCATGGGCGTCATGGCCGACGTCACCGACCGGAAGGTGGCCGAGGCGCTGGCCGGAAGCGTGGTCCGTTCCTCCCTCGATCCGATCGTGGTCATGAGCCACGACGGGAGCATCGTCGACTTCAACCCGGCCGCCGAAGCGACCTTCGGCCACGCTCGGGACTCGATCCTCGGCCGCCCGGTCGCCGAGCTCATGCCCGGGAAGTACCGGGACGCCCATCGAGCCGGGCTGGCCCTGTACCTGGCGACGGGCGAGCAGCGGGTGCTCGGCCGGCGCATCGAGATCTCCGCCCTCAGGGCGGACGGCACGGAGTTCCCGGCGGAGCTCACCGTGACGCAGGTGGAGGGCAGGGAGCCGCCCCTCTTCACGGCGTCCCTCCGAGACATCACCGAGCGAGTCCGGGCGGAGGAGGAGATCCGCGATAGCCTCGCGCGGCTCCGGGCCACCGACGAGGAGCGGCGCCGCCTCCTGGAGCGCGTGGTCGCGGCCCAAGAAGAGGAGCGTCGGCGGATCGCTGGCGACATCCACGACGACTCCGTGCAGGTTATGTCCGCGGTGGGGATCCGCCTGGAGGCGTTGCACAGGCAGATCGAGGGCGACCAGCCCCTGGAGGCCGTGGAGGAGCTGCAGCGGACCGTGACGTCCGCGGTTGACCGCCTCCGCCAGCTCATGTTCGAGCTCCGCCCGGCGGCCCTGGACCGCGAGGGTCTGGTCACGGCGCTGCGGATGTATCTCGAGCGAACCGGGCAGGAGACGGGGCTGGCCTGCTCGCTGGAGAACCGACTGCTCTCCGAGCCCCCGGCCGAGACCCGGCTGGCCCTGTACCGGATCGTCCAGGAGGCCGTTACGAACGTGCGCAAGCATGCCGAGGCCTCCTCGGTCACCGTCTTGCTCGATCAACACGAGGGCGGCACGGTGGTCCGCGTCACTGACGACGGGCGTGGCTTCGCCGATGGCAACGGGTCCGAGGCGCGCCCCGGCCACCTGGGGCTGTCGGCGATGAGGGAGCAGGCGGAGATGGCCCGGGGGCGGTTCCAGGTCTGGAGCAAGCGCGGGGCCGGCACGACCATCGAGGTGTGGGTGCCGTCGAGGGAGCGGAGCCGTGGCTGAGGCTAATGCTCGGATCACCGTGCTGATCGCGGAGGACGACCCGGCGGTCCGGGCCGCCCTGTCGGAGCTCATCTCGATCGAGGACGAGCTGGAGCTGGTGGGCGCGGCGGCGGACGCGCAGGAGGCGATCGACCTGGCGCGGGAGCACCGGCCCGACGTGGCACTGGTCGACGTGAAGATGCCCGGGGGCGGAGGATCCCGGGCCGCCCGGGAGATCAGGGATCTGTCGCCGGCGACCAAGGTTGTGGCCCTCTCCGCGTACGAGGACCGAACCACCGTGCTGGAGATGCTCCGAGCCGGTGCGGCCGGGTACCTGGTCAAGGGAACCTCGGCCGGCGAGATCATCGAGGCGATACGCCGATCCGTCCGGGGGCAGGCCAGCCTCTCCACCGAGGTGACCGCCGAGGTGATCCACGAGCTCGTCGAGCTCCTGAACCGCTCCGAGCGGATGACCCAGGAGCTGCACGACCTCGACCGCACCAAGAGCGAGCTGATCCAGGTCCTGTCTCACGAGCTCATGACCCCGATCACCGTGATCCAAGGGGCGGCGGGGACCATCTCGGGGCTGGGGGGAACCCTCTCCCGGGCCGACGCGCAGGGGCTGGCCTCCAGCGTGTCTCGCGCCGCCGACCGGCTCCGCCGCCTGGTCGGCAACCTGGCGGCCACCGCGAGGTTGGACAGGGAGGACGCCGACATCGTGACCCGTCCGGTCGGAGCGCGGGAGGTCATCGTGATGGCCACGGCGGAGTTCCCGGAGGCGGCGGACCGGCTCCGCCTACCCTTCGACGACCGGTCACCGATCGAGATGTGGGGCGACCTCCAGCTCGCGTCGCAGGCCCTTGTGCTCCTGATGGAGAACGCCCTCGAGCACTCCCCGGACGGGGAAGTGGTCGAGTTGGGTGTGGAGGGAACCGAGGTCGACGTCCGGCTGTCGGTGGCCGACCGCGGGCTCGGGATCGATCCCGAGGTGGCGGGCCGGATCTTCGGGGCTTTCACGCAGGCCGACGCCAGCGTGACCCGACCGCACGAGGGGCTTGGGATCGGCCTTTACCTGGCCCGGAAGATCATGGCCGCCCATGACGGCCGCATCGAGTTCGACGCACGCCAGGGGGGTGGCACGGTCTTCACGCTGGCCTTCCCGCGCGCCGTGGAGGGACCGACGCAGGCATAACCGGCTACCCTCACCGCATGCCGGACGGGAGACGGCGCCTACCTTCGGTGGACTCGCTCCTGCGATCCGAGCCGGGTCGCCGGGCGGCCGGCCGGTTCGGCCGCTCGGTGGTCCGCCGGGCCATCCGCAGTGTGCTCGACGACGCCCGTAAGGCCACCGGTCGGGGCGGGGGGCCGCCGGAGCGAGACGCCATCCTGGCCCGGGCCGCCGCCCTGGCGGCCAGGATGTCGTTCGGCCTCTCGCCGGTGATCAACGCCACCGGCGTGGTCCTGCACACGAACCTGGGGCGGGCGCCGCTCCCCCAGGAGGCCGTACGGGCTGTGGGCCGCGCGGCCCGCGGCTACACCGACCTCGAGGTCGACCGGGAGCCCGGGACCCGGGGCCGGCGGACATCACGGGCCGAGTTCCTGCTCGCGGCCCTGACCGGGGCCGAGGACGCTCTTGTGGTGAACAACAACGCCGCCGCACTTCTGCTCTCCATGGCGGCGCTGGCCCATAAGAAGGACGTGCTGGTATCCCGGGGCGAGCTCATCGAGATCGGCGGCGAGTTCCGCCTCCCGGAGATCATGCGGGCCTCCGGCGCCAGGCTGGTCGAGGTGGGAACCACCAACCGCACCCGGCTCGGCGACTACCGGGCGGCCATGACCGAGCGGACCGGGATGATCCTCAAGGTGCACCCGAGCAACTACCGGGTCGTGGGCTTCGCCGAGTCCCCGTCGGTGTCGCCCCTGGCCGGACTGGCCGGCCGGGGCGGCGTGCCCCTCATGTACGACACCGGCAGCGGCCTCCTGGATCCGGTCCGGGAGGTCCCCGGCGAGGAGCCCGCAGCCACCGAGGCCCTGGCCGAGGGCGCGGACCTGGTGTGTTTCTCCGGCGACAAGCTGCTGGGAGGCCCCCAGGCCGGCGTCGTGCTGGGCCGTGCCGACCTGGTCGCCCGGCTCCGTCGACACCCGATCGCCAGGGCCGTGCGGGTCGACAAGCTGACGGTGGCCGCCCTGGAAGCCGTCCTGACGATGTACGCCCAGGGCCGGCGAGGGGAGGTACCGGTGTGGCGGGCGCTGGCCGAGCGACCGGCCGCTCTCCGGGCCAGGGCCAGGGAGCTGGTGGGGTCCATCCCCAGCGCGTCCGTGGCGCCCGGTGAGTCCGTGGCCGGCGGCGGCTCCATCCCCGGCTACGGGATCCCCTCAGCGCTCATCCGGCTCCCGGATGAGCGTCCCGACCGGCTCGCCGCCCGGCTCCGGTCGGGCACGCCCCCGGTGTTCTGCCGGGTCGACGAGGAGGCCCTGGTATTCGATCTCCGGACCGTCGAGCCAGAGGACGACGAGCGGCTGGCCCGGGCGATCCGGTACGCCCGCGAGGCGACCTGATGCAGGTCGTGGCCACGGCCGGCCACGTCGACCACGGGAAGTCGTCTCTCGTGGTGCGGCTCACCGGGATCGATCCCGACCGGTGGGAGGAGGAGAAGCGCCGGGGCCTCACCATCGACCTCGGCTTCGCCTGGGCGACGCTGCCGTCCGGCCGCGAGATCGGATTCGTCGACGTCCCGGGGCACGAGCGGTTCGTCCGGAACATGCTCGCGGGCGTCGGCCCGGTCCGCCTGGTCCTGTTCGTGGTGGCCGCGGACGAGGGCTGGAAGCCGCAGTCAGAGGAGCACCTGGAGATCGTGGACGTCCTCGGGGCCGAGGCCGGGGTCGTGGCCCTGACGAAGTCCGACCTGATCGAACCGGAGGGCCTGGGCCGGCGAACCGAGGAGATCGAGGGGCGCCTGGCCGGCACCGCCCTTCAAGGCGCCCCGGTGGTGCCCTGCTCCTCGACGACCGGACACGGGATCGAGAACCTCACCGCGGCCATCGACGCCATGGTGGCCGCCGCGCCATCTCCCGAGGACCGCGGCCGTCCCCGCATCGACATCGACCGCTCGTTCACGATCCGCGGGGCGGGCACGGTGGTCACCGGAACCCTGACGGGGGGGACCCTGACCGTCGGGGACGAGGTCGTCGTCCATCCGGACGGGGTGACCGCCCGGATCCGCTCGCTCCAGACCCATCGCCGTCCGGTCGGGGTGGCCGAGCCCGTGTCGCGGGTGGCGGCCAACCTGGCCGCCACGTCTCGGGAGGAGGTGGTCCGCGGCGACGTGCTGGCCAGGCCGGGACAGTGGCGCCCCACGTCCGCGATCGAGGTCCGGCTCCGGCCGGTCCGATCGCTGGAGCGCCCCCTCACCGCCCGGGGAGCCTTCAAGTTGTACGCGGGATCCGCCGAGCGGGACGCCAGGCTGCGCCTGTACGGCGACGGTTCGTCCTTCGCCAGGATCAGGCTGTCCAGGCCCATCGTGGCGGAGACCGGCGACAGGTTCGTGCTCCGGGAGGCGGGGCGGGGTGAGACGGTGGCCGGAGGGGTCGTCCTCGATCCCGACCCGCCGGCCCGGCCCGGCTCGGACGCCGTGGATCGCCTGGCCCGGCGGGAGGCAGCCCGCCGGGAGGACCTGCCCGCGCTCGTTGTCTCCGAGCGGGGAGCCGTCCGGGCCTCCCTGCTCCCCGTGCTGGCCGGCGCGTCACCGTCGGCAGTGCCAGGCGCCACCAGAGCGGGCGGCTGGTGGGTCGCCGACGAGCATCTGGCGGCGCTCCGGCGCCGGGCCACCGAGGCGCTGGAGGCCCACCACCGAACCCATCCGCTCCGGCCGGGCATGGACGCCGGCGATGTCCGGCGGGCGGTCCTGGCCGAGGGCGCTGACCTTGACCTCGGTGAGGCCGTCCTGGACGGGATGCTGAAGGAGGGCGTCATCGCCCGCGAGGGTCCGGTGCTCAGGATGGCGGACCACCGGGTCAGCCTCGGCGACCGCGATCCGGAGGCGGAACGGCTGATCGAGGCGGTGGCGGCGGGCGAGCCCACCCCACCGACAGTGGCCGACCTGGAGGGGGCGGGGTTCGCCCGGGACCTGGTGGAGGCGTGCGTGCGCACCGGGCGGCTGGCCCGGGTCTCCGCCGACCTGGTGCTGACCCCGGCCTTCCTGGAGCGGGCCGAGGAGGTGGCCCGGGCCGAGTCCTCGTCGCCCGACGGCCTCACCGTGAGCCGGTTCCGGGAGCTCCTGGGGACCACCCGGAAGTACGCGCTCCCGATCCTGGCCTCGTTCGACGGCCGGGGCCTGACCCGACGCGACGGGGACGTCCGGCGGCCCGGTCGATCGGCCTGACTTCGACCCCGGTCGCGGGGCCCCCTCGACCTGGAAAGGCTATACCATATCTGTTATAGGCTCTTACAGGTGCTCACGGGCACCCCCGAGCGTCACCGAACAGGAGGACGCGTGGACGCAGGTCGAGCGGTGCGCGAGGCCCGACGACGAGCCGGCATCACGCAGGAGGAGCTGGCCCGTCGGTCCGGCCTCCACCAGCCGGCCGTGGCCAGGATCGAGGCCGGCACGGTCACCCCTCGCGTGGACACGTTGGATCGCATGCTTCACGCGTGCGGCATCACCCTGACGGCCGAGCCTCGTCTGGGCGCCGACGTCGAGCGAGAGGCGATCCGGGAACTGCTTCGACTGAAACCCGCGGAGAGGCTGTCCCGGGCGGCGGTCGCGGTCCGGGGCTTCCGACCGGCCCGGACGCTCCAGATCCTCAGTGCCAGGGCGGTCAGGTTCGTTGTCGTGGGTGAGGTCGCCGAGCGCCTCCAGGGCTCGCCGGCCCGGGCCCAGGTCGTGGAAATCGTGGTGGCCACCGATGGGCGGAACCGGCGTCGGCTGATCCTGGCCGTGGATCGCCTACGGAGCTTCCGGTGGAACCCGACGGGGCGGCTCCGATGGCGCTTCACCGCTCCCCCCGGCGGGCCCGATTACCCGGAGCTGGCCCGAGCCGCGGACGAGGTCGAGGTCGCCGGAAAGCGGATCGCGGTCGCCTCCCTCGACGACCTCATCCGGATACGGCTCACTGCCAGAGCTCGCGCCACCCGCGAGCGAGCCGCGATCCTGTGGGCGGTCCGGGAAGAGCGGGACGCGCCCCTCTAGTCGTTGTCCTTGATCTTCCCGATGGCCGTCCCATCGGCGATGGTCGCACCGGTAGGCGCGGACAGGACGACCTTGAGCTTCTCGTTCCTCTCGTCGAGGGTGTCGCCCTTGATCATCACCTTGACCACCTGGGACGTGGTGCCCGGGGCGAACGTCAGGGTGCCGCTGACCTTCTTGAAGTCCTTGGGCGCCTTGGCGGTCCCGTTCTTGGTGGTGAAGCTCACCGTCACGGGGCCAGTGGCCGCCTCCGACAGCACAACCTTGAACTTCATGGGCTTCTTCCCTGTGTCGGGCTCCTTCTTCTTGGCGTTGCCGATCGACACCGTCGGCGGCTGGGGCGGCGTGCTCACGGTAAATGACCGTGATGCCGGCGTCGGATCGGTGTTCATGGCCGGGTCCGTCGCCCGGACCTCGAACGTGTGGGCTCCGTCGGCCAGTGGCGCCGTGGTGTGCGGCGAGAGACAGGAGGCGAACGGGTCGGCGTCCACCCGGCAGCTGAACGTGGACCCGGGTTCGTCCGAAGTGAATTCGAACGTCGGGGTGGCGTCGCTGATGGGCCCGGACGGACCCGCGGTGATGGTCGTCTCGGGCGGGTCGGTGTCCACGGTGAAGGTGCGCGAGGCGGGGGTCGGGTCCTCGTTGGTGGCGGCGTCCTTCGCCTTGACCTCGAACGTGTGAGGCCCTTCGGCGAGCGTAGAGGTGGTGTGCGGTGAGGTGCAGGCCGCGAAGGGAGCCAAGTCCACCCGGCACGAGAAGGTCGACCCGGGCTCGTCGGAGGTGAATGTGAACGCCGGCGTTGAGTCATCCGTGGGACCGGACGGACCCGAGGTGATAGTCGTCTGGGGCGGGTCCGTGTCTCCCCCCACCGC
>JBOGVU010000029.1:0-28136 GCA_050692915.1 Actinomycetota bacterium
GAGATCCTCTCCGACTTCGAGGCCGAGGTGCTCCACATGTACGTCGAGGGGAAGTCGTACCAGGAGATCGCGGCGCACCTCGACCGGCACGTGAAGTCGATCGACAACGCGATCCAGCGGATCAAGCGCAAGGTGGAGCTCCACCTGCGGGATCGCCCGGGGCG
The DNA here is from genome assembly GCA_050692915.1 of Actinomycetota bacterium. Lineage (GTDB taxonomy): Bacteria > Actinomycetota > UBA4738 > UBA4738 > CALAEC01 > CALAEC01. The sequence continues at coordinate 165 of JBOGVU010000029.1, forward strand.
GGGCCGGGGCGGGGCCGCTGCCGAGGAAGAGATCGAGATCGCGATCCCCCGGTAGAATCCGTGCGCTGGCGTGGCGCAGTCCGGTAGCGCAAGCGATTTGTAATCGCTAGGTCGCGGGTTCGAATCCCGCCGCCAGCTCCGGCCCGGCCGACCGGCCGGGATCCCCTCGACCCGTCCCGGAGCTCGTATCACCAAGGTGCATGCACGCCACTCGATCGCCGAGGGTCCCGACGGGGTCGGCGGGGCCGTGAGCCCTCCTCGCTGGGAACGGGGCCCGAACCCGGCCGTGCGCAGGGCGCCGCTCCTCCTGCTCCGCTATCCGGGCTCCCTGGCGGCCCTGGCCGTGGCCGCGCTCCTCCTGGCCCTGGCCCTGGCGGCGTACCCGCTGTTCCTCTCGGCCTCGGCCAGCACTCTCGTGGCTGGGGAGATCGCCGAGCCCCTGGTCTCCAGGTACGGCGCGGGGATGTCCTACCGGGACGGCGCGCTGCCGCTCGCCGACGCCTCGCCGCCGGGGACGGGTACCCCCGTCCCCCTCCACCGGCGCCGGGGCGAGGTCTTCTCCCGGTTGACCTCGGCCGACACGAGGCTCGGCCCCCCGGTAGCCACGGTGATGGGGACCCGGGTGGCCGTCTCACCAGCGGACCGACCCCAGGTATTCCGTTCGGGCATCCTGTTCGCGGGGACCGACGCCGCCGGCCACATCCGGATCGTCCGCGGTTCGGCCGGCTCGGGAGCGCTGCTCCCCGACCTGATCGCTGACGCCCTCGGGATCGAACCCGGGGACGAGGTGGTCCTGGAGGGGGCCCGTGGGTCCGTGCGCCTGCCGGTCGACGGCGTATACGAGGCCCTCTATTCGCGGCCCCGCACCGGGTACTGGTTGCGGTGGGCCAGCCAGATCTACCCGGCGTGCCAGGACTGCGCCCCACCCCCGCAGTTCGTCATCATGGATCGCGCTCGGGTGATCGAGCTATCGGCGACGTTCGGTGCCGAGACGGCCGTCTTCTTGTGGCAGGCGCCGGTGGCGGCGACGACGACGACGAGCCTGAGCCTCGACGACGCCCGCGACCTCCGCGCGTTCGTGGCGGAGCTCCGCACGGAGATGGCTCGGCCGGATACCTCGACTGGCCGCATCATGGCCTGCTGCTCGGGGCTTCCGTCCGGTTCGGGGATCACGGTGACCTCCTCGCTCGGGCGGGTGATCCGGCAGGTCGAGGAGCGGATCCGCGCCGTGGAGGCCCCGGGACGCCTGCTCCGGGCCGCGGCCGTGGCGGTCGGCGTGACCGTGGTGGCGGGTGCGGCGCTGTTCGGCCTGGTCAGCCGGCGGACGGAGTGGCGCCTGCGGTTCGCTCACGGCACCGGGCCCCTCGCCGGAGGCGCGCTCGGCGCGCTGGAGTCCGTGCTCCCCACCGTCGCGGGGGCCTCGGTCGGGGTGGGAGTCGCCTGGGCGCTGGTTCGGCTGTTCGGCCCCGACGCCCCGCTCGCGTCGACCTCGGTGGCCACCGCGGTGAGGGGAGGCGCCCTCGCCGCCGGGCTCTCCATCGCGGTGGTGGCGCTCGTCTCCGGCGCCGCCCTCCTCGGTCACGTGGGACAGCACCGGTCGAGGCTGGCGGTGCTGGCCCGGGCCCCGTGGGAGGTTCCCCTTCTCGGGCTGGCCCTGTACGCGGCCGGGAAGCTCGGCACCGGCGGATCGCTGGTCCCCGAGGACGCCGGCGCGCGGCCCAGCCTGTTCCTCCTGCTGTTCCCGGTGGCGCTGATCGGAGGCGTTGGGCTCCTGGGCGCCAGGCTGTTCCGAGAGGGCTCCCGGTCGATGCGGGAACGGAGCGGCGGGCTGGCCCCCCCGGCCTACCTGGCCGTCCAGCGGCTCGCCGGCGCGCCGGACCTGTCCGTCCTGCTGGTGGCGGCGTCGGCCCTGTGCATCGGGGTGTTCGTCCAGGCCCAGACCGTCGTCCGGTCCCTGGACCGGTCCGTGGAGGCCAAGGCCCGAACCTTCGTGGGGAGCGAGGTGATGACGTGGGTGGCCGAGGACACCGAGCTCCCCTCCGATGCCCGGATCCCCATGACGAAGGTGACCCGGCGCACCCGGGTCGGCACGCTGCTCCCCTCGGAGCGGTCGTTCGATCTCCTTGTCGTGGACGCCCCCACCCTGGCCGGGGCCGCGTACTGGAACGACGGGTTCTCGGGCCGGGAGATCGAGGAGCTCGCCGCCGCCCTGCTCCGGCGGTCTCCCACGGGGCTCCCCGTGGTGGTGGCCGGTCCCGACCCGCCGGGGATCGGGGCGATCGAGGTGGGAACGACCCGGCTCCCCGTGCACGTGGTCGCCGCGACCGAGGCCTTCCCTGGCATGATCTCGGAGCGACCTCTGATCGTGGCGGACGCCGGGGCCCTGGCGGACGCGACGGGGGGTTCCCAGGCCGTCCTGAGCGGGTCCAACGCCACCACGGAGCTGTGGATCCGGGCCGGCCGGGCCGAGGCCCTGGCCGAGCTGTCCCGCCTGGACGTCCCCGTGTTCCAGGTGATCTCGGCCGAGGAGGTCGAGGACATCCCGTACATCGCCACGGTGATCGACACGTTCCTGGTCCTGAACGCGCTGGGGCTGGGGACGCTGGTGCTGGTGCTGGCCGCGCTGCTGGTCTACCTGCAGGCCCGCCAGCGCTCCCAGGTCGTGAGCTACGGGCTCTCGCTACGGATGGGTCTCGATCGGAGGGGCCACCGCCGGTCGCTCCTGCTCGAGCTCGGCTCGATGCTGGCCGCGGCGGCCGTCCTCGGGGGAGGGCTGGCCGTGGCGGCCTCATCCCTGATCGTGCCCAGGCTCGATCCACTGGGGGCCATCCCTCCCGAGCCCACCGTCGACCTCCCGGTCGTCCGCCTCCTCGTGCTCGCGGCGGCGCTGGCGGCGGTGGCGCTGGGAGGAGCTTGGCTGGCCGGCCGTCGGGCCCGGGCCGCGCACCTCGGGGAGGTGATGCGGGTTGCCGAGTAGCCCGTGGGTGGCCCGGTGCGTCGACGTGGTGAAGACCTACCGCACCTCGATCAGCGAGGTCCGGGCCCTGGCCGGGGTCAGCGCGTTCTTCCCCTCGGCGGCCCTCACCGCCGTGGTCGGGCCGTCGGGGAGCGGCAAGTCCACCCTCCTCCGGCTGATCGCGGGGATGGACCGACCCGACGGCGGGGCCGTCGAGGTGGCCGGCACCCGCGTGGAGCGAGCCTCAGGCTCCAGCCTCCGGCGGCTGCGGAGACGGGACGTCGGCTTCGTGTTCCAGCGCCCCTCCGACAACTTCCTGCCGTACCTCACGGTGGTGGAGCACATGCGCCTGGCGGTCTGGCGGGCGGCCCGTCCGCCGCTCCTCGAGCCCGTGGAGATGCTCGACACCCTGGGCCTGAGCCACCGCCTCGACCACCACCCGGATGAGCTGTCCGGCGGAGAGCAGCAGCGCGCCGCGTTCGCGCAGGTCCTGATGTCGGGGACCGACGTCGTGGTGGCCGACGAGCCCACCGCCGAGCTGGATTCGGCCTCCGCGCGCGGCCTCCTGGAGACCGTCCACCGGGTCGTCGAGGCGGGGGTGACGTTCATCGTGGCCACGCACGACGCCGTGATGCGGCGCCTCGCGGACGAGGTGCTCGAGCTGGAGCACGGTCGCCAGGTTCGGGCCGCCGGGGCGCCGGCCCGCGTGGCTTCGGGTCACTCGCCGTTCACCCGTCCCGGCGTCAGCCTCACGACCGCGGCCGTCCGGGAGGACCCGGGGGATCCGGAAGATCGCGCCGAGCCGCTCATCGACGTCGTCGACCTCGTCAAGTCCTACCGGCGCGGCGACGAGGTGGTGCACGCGCTGGATGGTGTGACGCTGTCCCTGCCCGCCGGACGGCTCGTCGGCCTGGTGGGGCGGTCGGGTTCGGGGAAGACGACCCTCCTGAACGTGATCGGAGGATGGGAGGAGCCCGACCGCGGCCGGGTGACCTGGTCCGACGGGAAGCCGGTGGGCGACCGCCCCACGTGGGCCGAGGTGGCGATGCTCCCGCAGCGCTTCGGCCTCCTGGACGAGCTGTCCATCCGGGCCAACGTCGAGTACCCGGCCAGGTTGGCGGGACGGATCGATGAGGAGCGCGTCGACGACCTGCTCGATCGGCTCGGCCTCACCGAGCTCCAGGACCGTCAGCCCAGAGAGACGTCGGTCGGCGAGCAGCAGCGCACCGCGCTGGCCCGGGCCCTGGTCCTCACGCCCCGGGTCGTGCTGGCGGACGAGCCGACGGGCCACCAGGACACCACGTGGGCCCGGGCGGTGCTCCAGGCTCTCCGCCGGGCTGCGGCCGAGGGCACGTGCTGCCTGGTGGCCACCCACGACGAGGAGGTGGCCCGGGACTTCGATCGCGTTCTGGCCATGGCCGACGGCCGGGCGACCATCGCTCCTTCCTGAGGCGGACGATCGGTCCGCCGATCCCGGGGCACCCCTGAGGCGTCCGGTATACGCTTGGAACCCCCCTCCGGACCGAAGGAGTCACGAGTGAGCGGGACCGTGTGGGACCAGGCCCTGGCCCAGCTGGACCAGGCGGCAAGGATCATGAACCTGGATCCCAACGTACTCGAGGTGCTTCGGAGCCCGAAGCGCACCCTGATCGTGTCGGTGCCGATCCGGATGGACGATGGGACGGTCCGGACGTACACGGGATACCGCGTGCACCACAACACCTCCCGGGGGCCGTCCAAGGGCGGCATCCGCTATCACCCGAGCGTCAGCCTCGAGGAGATCAAGGCTCTGGCGATGTGGATGACCTGGAAGTGCGCCGTGGTGGGGATCCCTTACGGCGGGGCCAAGGGTGGCGTGGTGGTCAACCCCAAGGACCTCTCGCCCCGCGAGCTGGAGGCGCTGACCCGTCGGTACGCCTCGGAGATCCTTCCGCTGATCGGTCCCGAGCGGGATATCCCCGCGCCAGACGTGGGGACCGACGAGCAGATCATGGCCTGGATCATGGACACGTACTCGATGAACTCTGGGTACTCGGTCCCCGGCGTGGTGACCGGGAAGCCCCTCTCCGTGGGGGGCTCGGCGGGACGGCGAACGGCCACGGCTCGGGGGGTCATGTACGCCACGGTGGCCACCCTGAAGCAGAGGGCCATGCCGGTGGACGAGGCCCGGGTGGTCGTGCAGGGCTACGGCAAGGTGGGCGCCCCCGCCGTGCAGCTCCTCAGCGAGCAGGGCTGCGTGGTGGTCGGAGTGAGCGACGTCGGTGGGGGTGTGTACAACCCCCGTGGGCTGTCGCCGGTCGGTCTGGCCGCGCACCACGCCGAGACGAAGACGGTGGCGGGGTACGAGGGCGGCGAGCCCGTGACGAACGAGGAGCTCCTGGAGCTCGAGTGCGACGTCCTGGTCCCGGCCGCACTCGAGGAGGTGCTCACCGCCGACAACGCTGAGCGGGTCAGGGCCAGGATCGTGGTCGAGGCCGCCAACGGCCCCACCACCCCCGAGGCCGACGAGATCTTCCAGGAGCGGAAGGTGCACGTGGTCCCGGACATCCTGGCGAACGCCGGCGGGGTGACCGTGTCCTACTTCGAATGGGTCCAGGACCTGCAGGCCTACTTCTGGACGGAGGACGAGGTCAACGCGAGGCTGCGGCGGGTGATGGAGGAGTCCTACGTCGCCGTGCTGGAGCTGGCTGAGGACCGGAAGGTGACGATGCGTCAGGCCGCCACGATCCTCGGCGTCCAGCGCGTGGCGGAGGCGCACACCACCCGGGGGCTGTTCCCGTAGGGAAATCCTTGAACCGTCCACATCCCGCACCTATGCTCGTGGTGATCCCCCCATGGACGAGACCTCGACGCTGGACGAGCGCTCGCGAGCGATCCTGGACTTCGAGCGAGGGTGGTGGCAGGGCCCCGGCCCCAAGGATCGGTACATCCGGAGCCGGCTGGGCCTGTCTCCGGCACGGTATTATCAGCTGCTGAACGATCTCATCGACTCCCCGGAGGCGCTACGGTACGACCCGATGCTCGTCAGGCGGTTGCGCCGCCTGCGGACCGCCCGCCGTCGGCAGCGGTTCGCCCGGGACCTCGGACTTGGGCGATGACTCGGAGGAGGATTGGCTGGCAAGCATGAGCCATCATCCGGAGGGAGCTTCTACCTCTCGATGGCGACCGCAGCGCTGAGGTTCGTCCTCGTCATCGCGGCCCTCGCCCTGGGCGTGTTCGTCCTGTCGAGGGCGTTCCCGTCCGGGGACGAAGCCGCGCCGATCACCCCGACGCAGCCCGCGTCGCCGGCGGGCACCGAGACCACGCCTCCGCCCGAGGTGACCACCGAGCCCGAGGCCCCGGCCACCCACGAGCCCGGCGAGATCGCCCTGCAGGTGCTGAACGGCACCGACATCGGCGGCCTGGCCGCGGACGCGGCGGAGATCCTGGAGACCGACGGCTACGACGTGCAAACGGTGGACGACGCTCAGAGCAAGCCGTACGAGGTCACCGAGATCTTCTTCAAGCGAGCGTTCGAGGCGGACGCGACCATCCTCCGCGATCAGTACTTCGCCGGCGCCGAGCTCCAGGACACCGCCCCGGACGCGCAGATCTCCATCACTATCATCCTGGGCGAGGACTACGCGGCCGAGCAGGGTGCCTAAGCGCCGGGCGTCGCCGAGAGCAGGTGCATCTCCAGGTGTAGTGCCACCCGGAGCGCTCCCCTGACCGGAGCGAGGTCCTCCTCCCCGGCCGGCGGCGTGAACGTGACCCGGTAGGTTCCAACCGAGTCGCCCACCGCCCGGACCAGGTAGCCGTCGAGGGCGAACCAGGCCTCCTGGGCGCCGACGTCGGACCCCCGCACCTGGGCCACGGCGTTGGCGAAGACCTCCTGGCGATCGACCGGGGACTCGTAGGTGGTTCGCACCAGGGCCGCCTCCCGGCCGTCGGCCACACCGAGCTGGGTGAGCCGGGAGCGGGTGCTCAACGCGAACCGCCCCTGCTCGTCGGTGAACTGGGTCTCGGAGCGCCACGAGTCGCCGGGACCGACCGGTCGGCCCGGGAGGACCGGCTGGAGCCGAGGGAGGAGCCGCTCGATCCCCACGGGCTCCAGTACTTCGGTTCCCTCGCCGGCCGCCACCTGGACGGCCACGACCCGTCCGTCGGGCGCGAGCGTGACCGCGTACTCCTGGGCCGGCCCGATGTCGACGGGCTGGCCGTTGACCTCGAGCCCCTCGGGGACCAGGGAGATGGCGGCCTCGACGCCCCCTTCCTCAGCGGGCCCCACGAGCTCCTGGGTGGCCCGGAACGTCGCCAGGACCGCCTCGCTCCTGGTCTCCCCGGCCAGGGTCCGGACCACCGAGGCCCGGAGCGTCAGCCGGTGCTCCAGACGGAGGCCTGGCTCGAGGCGGTGGGACAGCGGGACCCGATCGGTCCCGCAGGCGGAGAGCAGGACGAGGAGGAACGGGAGGGCGGCGCGGCGCACGGCGGCGGCGAGTCTAGCAGGGGTAGGGTGACGCCCGATGATCGCCACGGACCTGCTGGGGAAGCTTCGGGCCGACCCCACGAGCACCGGGCTGTTCCTCGATTTCGACGGGACCCTGGCCGAGATCGTCCCGGACCCGAAGCATGCCCGGCCGGTCGAGGGCGCCGTCGAGGTCCTGTTCTCGCTGGCCTCGAGGTTCGCGGTGGTCGCGGTGGTGTCGGGCCGACGGGCGGTGGGCCTGGCCGAGCGGCTCGGCCGGCCCGCGGACATCCGGTGCTTCGGCCTGTACGGGCTGGAGGATCTCGACGGGCCGCTCGACCCACAGGCCACCCGAGCCCTGGAGACCATGGGCCGGCTCCTCCCCGAGCTGGAGCGGGTGGCCTCTGCGGTCCCCGGCGCCCGGGTCGAGCCCAAGGGCTTCCACGCCTCGATCCACTACCGGGCCGCGCGGGAGCCCCAGACCGCCAGGGAGACCCTGCTCCGGTCCCTGGCCCCGGCCATCGCCGGGACCGGGATGCGGCTGCTCGAGGGCAAGCGGGTGATCGAGGTGGCGCCCGAGCGTGGGCCGTCCAAAGGAGACGTGGTCCGCCGGATCGTGGCAGAAGAAGGGCTGCGGGGAGTCCTGTACGCGGGCGACGACCTCCCCGACCTGGAGGCGTTCGCCGCGGTGGAGGAGCTCAGGCGGTCCGGCCTCGTGGGGATCCGGATCGCGGTCCGGTCGGCCGGCGCTCCCGAAGAGGTCCTGGGGGCCGCCGACCTGGTCGTGGACCGCCCGAGCGCGCTGGTGGAGCTCCTGCGCGGCCTGCTCAGCCCGCAGTGATCCGCTCGAGGTCCCGGAGCTGGCGCCCGGCCCACTGCGCCGGCGTCCGCGAGGCCGCGGCCCGCCGCAGGATCGCCGCCCGGGTCGCCCGCTCCTCCGCCGGCATCTCCAGGGCCTCGGCGATGGCCTCGGCCGTGCCGGCCACGTCGACGGGGTCCACGCCGATGGCGGCTCGGCCCATCTCGGCGTGGGCGCCGGCGGTCCGGGAGAGGATCAGGACCCCTCGCGAACGGTTGAGGAGCGGACCCTCCTTGGCCACGAGGTTCATCCCGTCGAAGACGGGGTTCACCAGGAGGGCGTCGTACAGCCCGTAGGCGGCCAGGACCCCATCGAAATCGTCGTCCATGTGGATCTCGACCGGGTTCCATTCGGCCGTGCCCATCTCCTCGTTGATCCGGTCGGCCTCCCGGCGGCAGTCGTCCGTGTACACGCGGTACTCGGCCACTGCCCGGCGGGACGGCTGGAGCAGCGCCATGAACACCACCCGTTCCCTCCAGTCCGGCCGGGCCCGGAGGAACGCCTCGTAGGCCTGGAACCCTCGCAGGATGTTCTTCGACAGCTCCGCCCGGTCCACCCGGAGGAGGAGCGCCCGGTCCCCCCGCCGGGCGTGGAGGGCCCGGCGGCGGCGGCGGGCTGAGGGGGCGGCGGCGGCCGCACGGAGCTGGGCGGCGTCGATGGCGATCGGGTACACCCCAACCCGCACCAGCCGGCCCTGCCACCGGACGGCCCGGCGGCGCCACAGGACGTCGGCTCCCTCCAGCACGCGGCATGCTCCCAGGAAGTTGTCGGCCCATCGCTCGGTGTGGAAGCCGAGGAGGTCCGCGCCGAGCAGGCCGGTGAGGAGCTCCTCCCGGATCTCCCGGGGGAGCAGCCGGAGGTAGTCGGCCGCGGCGAACGGCACGTGGTGGAAGTGGGCGATCCGCACGTCCGGCGCCCGCTCCCGCAGCATCGAGGGCACCAGCGACAGGTGGTAGTCCTGCACCAGCGCGTCGGCGTCACGGCCGCCGGCCTCCTCGGCCAGGGCCTCGGCGAACGCCACGTTCACCTCGCGGAAGGCCTCCCAGGACGCCCTGTCGTCCTGCGTCAGGCTCGGCACCCGCGGGAGGTCCCACAGGTAGTGATGGAGGAACCACAGGAGGCGGTTGCTGACCTGGTTGTAGAAGCGATCGTAGGTGGCCTCCTCGAAGGGCAGGAGGCGCAGGAGGTACCTGGCGTCGTCGATGCTGACCTCGAGGCGTCCGTCCCGCCCTTCCGAGGCCCTCCGGCGGTCCGCCTCGTCCATCGCGGAAGCCACCCACAGGCCGCCGGTCTCCTGCACCACCGGCGCCAGCGCCGACACGAGCCCGCCGGGTCCTCGACGGGCCACCAGGGCGCCGTTCTCGACGGCGAAGCTCACCGGACCCCGGTTCGAGGCCACCAGGATCCTGCGGTCGGTCACAGGGACGCGAGCAGCGTGAGGTAGTCGGTGAGCTCCCGGAGGGTGAGGAACCGGTCTCGGACCCGAGCCCGACCGGCCCGCCCCATCTCCTCCCGGCGCTTCGGGTCGCGCAGCAGCTCGACCAGGCGGCTGGCGCACCCCTCCGGCGAGTCGACGAGGTATCCGGAGACCCCATCCTCGATCTGCAGGCGGATCCCGCCGACGTTGCCGCCGATCACCGGCCGCTCCTTCCACATCCCCTCGGCCACGGTCAGGCCGAACCCCTCCCGGATCGACTTCTGGACCACGACGTCCGACGCTCGCTGGAACGCGTTCACCACGAACGGGCCGACGTCCTGGAAGTTCGTGAGGATGTGGATGTCCGGGTCGTCGCCGCGGTGCTCCTGGGCCAGCTCCAGGAAGTGCCACGCCTCCGGGTCGTCCTCGGCCATCGAGCCCACCAGGATCAGCTGCGCCTCGGGGACCTCCTCCTCGGCCTGGCGGAAGGCGTCGATCACCCCGACGGGGTCCTTCCATGGATCGAACCTCGACACCTGGGTGACCAGGGGTCGCTCCGGGTCGATGTTGTAGGCCGCCAGGATCTCGCGGACGGCTTCGGGATCCAGGTGCGTGTTCTTCGGCGACAGGGGGTCGATCGACGGCGGGATGATGGACACGCGCGAGGCCACGCCGGGCTTCGCGAAGTCCTCCAGGGTGAACACCGCCGCGTCGTACCGGGCCACGTGCACGGCGTAGAACGACCACACCTGCTCCATCGGCTGCGACAGGTCGATGTGGCACCGCCACACCCACCGCCCCCTCCGGCGCCCCATCTCCTCGAGGAACGTCAGCAGGGCCACCGGCTGAGGGTCGTGAACGAACACGAAGTCGGCGTCGGGCTCGAACCGCTCAGCGTTCGACCGGACCCGTTCGAGGTACGTGTTCTCGAAGGCGTCCGTCCACGGCACCGGCATGCCCTGGAGGGCGTTGTGCACGAGCTTCGTCACCGTGAAGAACTCATCCGAGCCCTCCAGCAGCTGCCAGTCGGCGTCGATGCCCAGGTCCTGGAGCAGCGCGACATGCGAGTACAGCAGCTCGGAGACGCCGCCCCCGAAGCTCGTGCTGCTGATCTGCACGAGACGGCTCCCCTTGAGCGGGGCGGCCGCCTCGCGGAGCCGCTCGACGGCTTCCTCGCCCGCCGACTCCCGGAAGTCCTCGAGCCGTCGCTGATCGGGGATGGGGATGCTGCGAAGCACGGACGTCAGTCTAGCGAGCCACGGAACCGGTGACGGACCTCGGGCCGAAGGGGGACGCTATGATGGCGCCGCAGCCGTGGACGAAGACCGCAATCGGGTGCTCGGCACGCCGTTCGTGATCCGTTCGGCCCGGTGGGGCATCGTGGCGTGGGCGGCGATCGGCGTGCTCGTCCTCGGCTACTTCTTCTTCCGCTACGTCGTCTATCCGGTCCGGATCATCCTCCCGCCGCTCGTGGTGGCCATGATCGGCGTGTACCTGCTGAACCCCATCGTGTCGGGGCTCGAGCGGCGAGGGATCCCGCGGATCTGGGGAGCGCTCCTGACCTACCTCGTGGGCGTGGCCATCCTGGGGACGGCGCTCACGTTCACGATCCCCGTCGTGGCCGACCAGGTCACCGCGTTCGCCGAGTCCGCCCCCGCGCTGATCGACCGGGTCACCGAGAGCTTCGGCGACCTCGCCGCCGGGTTCGGCATCGAGGTGCAGGACGCCGGAGGGGGCGGGGAGTCGGTGGTCGACTTCTTCGGCCGGCTCCTGTCGTTCACCCGTGGGCTCCTCGACCTGGCCATCATCTTTGTGGTCGGCCCGATCATCGGGTTCTACCTCCTGGTGGACATGCCCAAGATCCGGCGAGGGCTGAAGGCGATGATCCCGTCACGCCGGCGGGCCGAGGCGGAATCGATCCTTGAGAAGGTCGGGCGGGCCATCGGCGGGTTCATCCGCGGTCAGCTGCTTGTATCCCTGTTCGTGGGGGTCGCCTCGGCCATCGGCCTGTGGATCGTGGGCCTGCCGTTCTGGGCGGTGGTCGGGCTCGTGGCCGGGCTCTTCAACTTGATCCCGCTGATCGGCCCGTTCATCGGGGGGATCGTGGCCGCGGTGATCGCGTTCACCACCACCGGGGCCGCGGACGAAGGGCTCCTCAACCTTCAACCGGGCTGGCCGCTCGCGGTCGGCTCGGCTGTGGCACTCCTGATCGTTCAGCAGATCGACAACCACATCATGAGCCCGAACATCGTGGCCCGGACCGTGCGGCTCCATCCCGTCACGGTGATGCTCGGGCTGCTCGCCGGCGGCACCCTCCTGGGGCTGTGGGGGATGCTCCTGGCCGTGCCCGTTCTCGCGTCGGCGAAGATCCTCCTCCTCCACGCCTGGGACACCCGGATGCAGTGGCCACCGCCGACGAGCGCCGCGGCCGCGGCTGCCGCGGCGGCCGCGGCGGTCCCCGGGCCCGCCGACGACCCGCCCGATGTCCCACCACCGAGCGACCGGCTCCGACGGGCGAAAGCACCGGCGCGGGAGACCGAGCGCCGGGGATCGTGGTGGTCCGGGGCGATCAGGAGCCTGTTCCGTCCGCGCCGGCCCCGACCGGAGCCCGAGCGCACCTCCCCGCCGACGTAGCTACGCCAGCAAGCCGCGGACCGCCTCGGCGAACCCCTCACCGTGGCTGGCCTCGGTGACCACCACGTTGTGGGGGAGGTCCGAGGGCGAGGAACCCGCCACCAGGAACACCACGGCCACGTGCGGCGCCAGGACCAGGTCCGAGGCCGAGTCGCCGATCGCCGCCGCCTCGCCGGGAGGGATCCCCCGGTCGGCCAGGTCGGCCGCTACCGCGGTGGCCTTCGACACCCCCAGGGGGAGCAGGTTGTACACGTGGACCTCGTCCACCTCGAGGCCGGGGAACGAACGGGGCAGGATCCCGTTGTCGTGGAGCCGGATCCAGCCGTAGCCGGCGCCGTCCAGGCGGCGGTGGACCTCGTCGAGCGCGACGTGGCCCCGGAGGAGCATCGAGACCTTCCGTCCGTCGTGGGCCCAGGGGGCGTGGGGCTCCAGAACCCCGGCGAAGGTCTCCAGGAGGAACCCGGCCGCGCCGCTCCGGAGCATGGCCTGGTGCGGTGTCCCTCGACCCAGGTAGGCCCCGTGGTCGCGGACCACGAGCTCCCCACGAGCCCGGATCCCACCCAGCTCGGCGATGTAGCCGTCCGCGCCGAGGAGGCGAGCGGCTTCTTTCACCCGGACCTCGGCCCGGCCTGACACCGGCACCAGAGCCACCCCGGCCCGGTGAAGCGCCGCCACGGCCTCGGCCGGACGCCCGGTGATGCCGCCGCCCGGAGAGGCGAACAGGGATCCGCCGGGGCCGAGCAGGGTGCCGTCGAGGTCCGTGTACACGACCCGGGGCCGAGGCCCCGACCCGGTTCCCGGCTCGCTCACCGGGCGGCGCCGTAGCCGGCCACGGTCACCGCCGGTGGACGCTCGTGGATGGCGATCGGCGTGGACACGATCCGGTAGTCGTCCTCGTCGCGCTCGAACTGGTACATGCCGAGGGCGGCGGAGGCTCGCAGCCGCTCCTCCGCGCCCAGCCGGGAGAGGGCCGCCCGGAGGACGGCGAAGGCCATCCGGGAGAGCTCCCCGATGGGCCGGTTGCGGTGCACCCGCTCTTCAAGGTCGATCTGCGCCATGGCCTCGGTCCCGAACCGGGCGGCCACGTCGATCAGCAGGCCCATCTCCACGGCGTAGCCGGTGAGGAACGGGACCTGCTCGAGCACCGATCGCCGCCCCGCGTACTCGCCGGCCAGCGGCTGGATCAGGCCCGCCAGGTGGGGCCAGAACATGTTGATCAGGGGCCGGGCCACGAGCTCGGTGACGCGGCCACCCTCCAGTGAGCTGCCCTGGCCGTCCTCGATCGGCCGACGGTAGAAGCTCTTCACGTAGCCGACTGCCGGGTCGGTCAGGATGGGTCCCAAGGGGCCGGACACGAAACGCGGATCGAAGTTCCGGATGTCAGCGTCCAGCCACAGGATCACATCGCCCCGGAGGACGAACAGGCTCTTCCAGAGCGCCTCCCCCTTGCCGGCCATCGGCTCGAGGCGGGGGAGCACGTCGTGGTCCTGGAAGACCGTGGCCCCGGAGGCCTCGGCCTCGGCGGCGGTCCGGTCCGACGAGCTCGAGTCCATGACCGCGAGCTCGTCGACGAGGGGGACGCGCTCCATGAGCTCGGTCCTGATCGACCGGACGATGGCGCCGACCGTGGACTCCTCGTTCAGCGTGGGGATGCAGACCGAGACCGTCAGTCCCCGCTTCGCCTCGACGAGCGCGGTGGGGTCGAACCGCCGGTGATGGAACGTCCTTCGGGCGAACCAGTCCGTAGGGGCCGGGTGCACGGCGCGGGGATGATACTTCGAGCGTTCAGGCGGACGCGCGGCCCGGACCCCGGCCTGCCGCGTCCGTCAGCTCCCCCTGGTCGGGGACCTCGGTCCAGACGCGAAGGACCCGGCCACCCCGGCCCGTGACGGCGATGGTCGGAACGGTGCGGATGCCGAACCGCCGGGCCACGTCGGGGCGGTCCCCCACGTCGATCTGGCGGAAGGCCACGCCGCTCCGGTCCGCCGCCGCCTCGAGGTAGGGGACGGCGGCCCGGCACGGCCCGCAGGCGTGGGTGGCGAACTGCACGATGGCCGGCTCCCGGATCCCCACCCCGCCGAGGTGGGCCCGGGCCAAGCGCCGGGGCGGCCGGCGCCACAGGAGCCAGGCTCCGTACACGCCGAGGAGCACCGAGGCGGCCACGGCGAGGCGGATCATCCCGGCGCCCGCTCGACTGGACGGACCAGCCGGCCCCGGACCCGACCGCCGGTGGCGATCCGCCGGGCCCACACGTAGAGCTCGCAGCCAACGCACAGCCCGGTCACCGCGGCCAGCAGGGCCAGGGCCGCGACCAGCAGCCCCAGCGCCCAGGCCACCCAGTCCAGGTCGAACCCGTACCGGGCCACGGTGGCCAGGGAGAGGACCACGAACCCGACCATGTTGGCGAAGCGAGGGGGAGCGGCCTCCTCGAGCTCCCGGGGCGGCCCCACGGCCCCGGTCCGACGGAGGGCCCCGAACAGCCAGGCGTACGGGTTCGCCCGAGGCCCGAGCAGAGACGCGGCCGCCAGGATCAGGGCCAGGGCGGGGAGCACCGCCGGCACGTCGAGGAGGAACCCCACGAGGGCGGCCGCCCCGGTGATCCCCTGACCCAGGCGGGGTTGGCGGGGATCGACCATGGTCACGGGCTGGGCCATGCATCCTCCTCGAAAGCGTGCCGGAAATCCTACCCTTCGGGTATGATTCCTGGCAACCCGTTGACACCGGGTGAGCGGCGACCGTACGCTCCGGGAAGGGTCCAGGCCGATGTTCAGGGTGTCCCAGAAGACCGAGTACGCGCTCCGGGCCATGGTCGAGCTCGCCCTCCGACAGGAGGACGGGCTGGTGCCGGCCAGGGAGATCGCCGAGCGTCAGGGGATCCCGCTCCGGTTCCTCGAGCAGCAGCTCTCCACCCTTCACAAGGCGGGCCTTGTGGAGTCCTTCCGCGGCGCCGGCGGGGGCTGCCGGCTGGCTCGGCCGGCGGACCAGATCCGGGTGGCCGACGTCGTGGACGCCATGGAGCGGAGCCTCTACCCGATGTACTGCCTCGACGAGCACGACCACACCTGCTTCCAGGACGGCCGGTGCGGCATCCAGGGCCTGTGGAACGATGTCCACGAGGCGGTTCGAGGGGTGTTCGAGCGCACCACGGTGGCCGAGATGGCCGCCAATCACAGGCGGTTGGCCGAGGCAGTGTGGACCCCGGAGGACCTCCTCCGGCACACCGGTCAGCCCGGTTGACCCCCGAACGGGGGACCCGTTCGGGCGAAGGCTAAACCCCGGCCGTAGGCCGTCCGATGGTAGGGACATGGCTCGGATCCTGGTGGTGGAGGACGACCCGCACGTTCGGCACCTCGTCCAGGTGGTGCTCGGCGGAGAGGGCCACGAGACCGAGAGCGTCGGCTCGGGGTCCGAGGCCCTGGAGGAGCTCTCCGAGAACGGCTACGACCTGATCGTCCTCGACCTCATGCTCGGCCGGGTCTCCGGCTGGCAGGTGCTCCGGCAGATGGAGCGGTGGGGGATCCGCCGGCGGACCAAGGTCCTGGTGCTGACGGCTCGGGCCTCCGAGCGGGACATCCTTCACGGGTGGCGCATGGGGGCCGACGAGTACGTCACGAAGCCCTTCGACCCGACCCACCTCACCGAGGCCGTGGCGTGGACGCTGGACAGGACCCCTGAGGAGCTCGAGCAGCGTCGGCGAGGCGAGCTCGAGAAGACCGAGCTCCTCTACCGGGTCCAGGTCGCCTTCAACGAAGCCGGCTAATCGTTCTTGCCGAGGATCCGCATCACGGTCGTCCCACAGCTCGGGCACTTGCCCTTGGCCGCCCTGCGGCCGTTCTTCAGCGTGACGACCTCGCCCTCGAACTGGACCTTCTTCTTGTCCTTCACGCAATACCCCTCGTACTGAGCCATCCGTCACCTCCCTTCATCGGCCCCGATACGCTTCAGGGCCGCTCCCAGCGGCCCCTCACGCTCAATCGTGGGGCCTCCGGGCGCCTCGTGCAAGCACCTTTCCCTCTTGAGACCCGAACGCTCGTTCGAGGCTGGCTCTTGGGGGCCCGCCGCTAAGATGGCTCTGGTGGCCGCTCCCATCCTCGTCACGGGCTCTCACCGCTCCGGAACCACCTGGACCGGGCGGATGCTGGCGGTGGCCCCGGGGGTCGGATACGTTCACGAGCCGTTCAGCCCCCGAAGGTGGCCGGGCTGGAGCCGCCGTCCCATCCCCCACTGGTACGTCCACGTCTCCCGGGAGAACGAGGACGATTACCTTCCCCTGGTGGAGGACGCGCTCGCCTTTCGGTACCCGGCCCGGAGCGTGCTCCGGGTCCGGTCCGCCCGACAGGCCTTCCAGGTCGCGGAGGAGGCCCCGTGGGCCCTGTGGAACCGGCTCCGGGACGCCCGGGCTGTCGTGAAGGACCCCATCGCGCTGATGTCGGCCGAGTGGCTGGCGGAGCGGTTCGGCATGGAGGTCGTGGTGATGATCCGGCACCCGGCCGCGTTCGCGGGGAGCCTCCTTCGGCTGGACTGGCCGAGGTTCGACTTCCGCAACTGGGCCGAACAGCCGCTGTTCCTGCGCGACCTGGCCGGGCCCTACGAGGATGCCATCCGCTCGTTCGACCCGGAGCGCCAAGACGTCCTCGACGAGGCCATCCTGCTGTGGAACGTCATCCACCACGTCATCCGGGGCTACCGGGAGCGACACCCGGATTGGATCTTCGTCCGGCACGAGGATCTGGCCGAGGAGCCCGTGAAGGGGTTCCACGACCTGTTCGAGCGACTGGACCTGGAGTGGGACCGGATCGCCGAGCGGATCATCCTCCGCTCGAGCACCGGCAGGAAGGAGGTCCCGGCCCACATGCACCGCACCGTGCGGCGGGACAGCAGGGCGGCCCGATGGACGTGGCGAGACCGCGTCACCCCGGAGGACCGGGACCGGGTCCGGGCCGGGACCGCCGAGGTGGCCCAGGCGTTCTACGGTGAGGAGGACTGGTCGCCGCCGGGAGCGTCCGGATGAAGGTCTCCCTGGTGGCCACGGTGAAGGACGCCGGACCGTACGTCGGCGAGTTCCTGGTTTCGGTGGCGGCGCAGACCCGTGCCCCGGACGAGGTGATCGTGGTCGACGGCGGCTCCACCGACGGCACCCTGGAGACCCTTCGGGCTGCGAGCGGGGTCACCCTTATCGAGGAGCCCGGCGCGAACATCGCCCGGGGCCGGAACATGGCCGTCCGCGCCGCCGCCCACGACGCCATCGCGGTGTCCGACGCCGACTGCGTGCTGGAGCCACACTGGCTGGAGCGGCTCATCGAGCCGCTGGAGCGGGGGGCGGACGTGTCGATGGGGGTGTACCGGCCCCTGGCCCGGACGTTCTTCGAGGAGTGCGCGGCGGCGATCTCGATCAAGGAGCCGGATGAGCTCCGCGAGGACACGTACATGCCGTCTGCCCGGTCGGTGGCGTTCCGGCGGGACGCGTTCGAGCGGGCCGGCGGCTACCCCGAGTGGATGGCGCTCGGCGAGGACATGTACCTGAATCACCGGTGGCGGGAGCTCGGGGTGCGGATGGACCTGGCCCGGGACGCGGTCGTGGCCCGGCGACCCCGGCCCGATCTGGCCGCCTACTGGCGCCAGTTCGCCGGGTACGCGGAGCACGACGCCCGGGGGGGCATGCACGCGGGCCGGCACGCACTCCGGTTCGCCGCCTACGGGGCTCTGGCGGTGGCCGTGGCCTCTCGCCGGCGCGGTCTCCTGGCGTTGGCCGTCGCGGCCGGTGGACTCTACGCGGCCCGTCCGGTCCGCCGGGCCTGGAGGCGGATGCCCTCCCCGGGCCGACGCCTGATCGCCCTGGGGGCGGTCCCCGCCCTGATGGCCGCCACCGACCTGGCCAAGATGGCCGGGTACCTCGGGGGGATCGGCGGCAGGGCCCGGCGCTAGGCCCGGGCCCCTTGCCAACCCCCCCGGGCCTGGCGCTATACTCTCGATTAGCACTCTCCCCGGTGGAGTGCTAAAGGGAGAGAAACCGAGGCCGGCACATCCTGAGGAGGAGCCGATGGCAACCAAGATCATCACGTTCGACGAGGACGCCCGACGGGCCCTGGAGCGGGGCATGGACCAGCTGGCGAACGCGGTCCGGATCACCCTCGGGCCGAAGGGCCGGAACGTCGTTCTGGAGAAGAAGTGGGGGGCACCCACGATCACCAACGACGGGGTGTCCATCGCCAAGGAGATCGAGCTCGATGACCCGGAGGAGAACGTCGGGGCCGAGCTCGTCAAGGAAGTCGCCAAGAAGACCGACGACGTGGCCGGCGACGGCACCACCACCGCCACGGTCCTGGCCCACGCCATGGTCCGGGAGGGCCTCCGCAACGTGGCCGCCGGGGCCAACCCGATGTCCCTGAAGCGGGGCATCGAGCAGGGCGTCGATTCGGCGGTCGAGCAGATCAAGAACCAGGCCAAGGAGATCGAGGAGAAGGACGAGATCGCCCACGTGGCCGCCATCTCCGCCGGCGACACCGAGATCGGGCAGCAGATCGCAGAGGCCATGGACAAGGTCGGTAAGGACGGCGTGATCACTGTCGAGGAGTCACAGACGTTCGGGATGGAGCTGGAGCTCGTGGAGGGGATGCGGTTCGACAAGGGCTACATCTCGCCGTACTTCGTCACCGACCCCGAGCGGATGGAAGCGGTCCTGGAGGAGCCCTACGTCCTCCTGGCCAACCAGAAGATCTCGGCGGTCAAGGACGTCCTCCCGGTCCTGGAGAAGATCATGCAGTCCGGAAAGTCCCTGGTTGTGATCTCCGAGGACGTCGAGGGCGAGGCCCTGGCCACGCTGATCGTGAACAAGGTCCGGGGAACGTTCAAGTCGGCCGGGGTGAAGGCACCCGGGTTCGGCGACCGGCGCAAGGCCATGCTCCAGGACATCGCCATCCTCACCGGGGGGCAGGTGATCTCCGAGGAGATCGGGCTGAAGCTCGAGAACGCTCAGCTCGACATGCTCGGGAAGGCCCGGAAGGTCGTGATCACGAAGGACGAGACCACGATCGTTGAGGGTGCCGGCAAGGACGACGAGATCAAGGGCCGCATCAACCAGATCAAGAACGAGATCGAGAAGACCGACTCGGACTACGACCGCGAGAAGCTCCAGGAGCGGCTGGCCAAGCTCGCCGGGGGCGTGGCGGTGATCAAGGTCGGCGCGGCCACCGAGGTCGAGCTGAAGGAGAAGAAGCACCGCATCGAGGACGCGGTGCAGACCACCAAGGCGGCCGTCGAGGAAGGCATCGTCCCCGGCGGCGGTGTGGCGCTCCTGTCGGCCCAGCCGGGTCTCGACAAGCTCGACCTGGAGGGTGACGAGGCCACCGGGGCCCGCTTGGTCCGCAAGGCCCTGGAGGAGCCGATCAAGCAGATCTCGGAGAACGCCGGCCTCGAGGGCGGCGTGATCGTGGAGAAGGTCCGGACCCTCGACGCGGGGTGGGGCCTCAACGCCGAGACCGGCGAGTACGTCGACATGTTCAAGGCCGGTATCGTCGACGCCACGAAGGTCACCCGATCCGCGCTCCAGAACGCCGCGTCGATCGCGGCCCTGTTCCTCACCACCGAGGCGGTGGTGGCGGAGAAGCCGGAGAAGCAGCCGGCCACGCCACCGATGCCCGGCGGCGGAGACATGGACTTCTAGCCTGGATCACAGGGAGGGCCGGGCGGCGACCTTCGGGAACCCGGAGAGGTTCCCATCCGGCCCCCGCCCCGCCCTCTCGCGTTCCCGGGATCCCTGGGTGGCCGTAGAATCCGGGCGTGGAGAAGGGGCGGTTCCATCTGACCCTCCCCGGTGACCTGGTGGGGGAGCCGGTCATCCACACGCTGGGGTCTCGGTTCGGCGTGGTGACCACGATCCGGAAAGCCAACCTCGAGGAGGGGTCGGGGTGGGTCATCCTCGAGATGGAGGGGACCGACGAGGCCATCGAGAGCGCCATCGCGTGGGCCCGGGAGCGGGGGGTGACCGTGGACCGGATCGAGGGGAGCGAGCGGTGACCCGACAGCGGATCCTGCTCATCGATCACCGGCCCGAGCACATGCGCCAGCCGGTGCTCCGGCTCCAGCTGGAGGGCTACGACGTGGCCGAGGCATCCACGGCCGAGGACGGGCTGGAGATGCTGCGGGAGGGCGGCGTCGATCTCGTGCTCCTCGACGCCGAGCTCCCCGGCACGGACGGCTGGGCGGTGCTGAAGCAGATCCGCGAGGACCCTGACATCGCCGAAACGAAGGTCATCATCTTCATGGCCGGGCAAGGTGAGACGGGGAAGCTGGGCCTCTACCCGGTCGAGGGAGAGCTGCGGCGACCGTTCGCCATCGGCGAGCTCCTGGAGAAGGTCCGGACCGCGCTGGGCGGGGGCTAGTCCTCGTCCTCCTCGATGTCGTCGTTCCGCTTCATCTCGTCGATCTCGGCCCGTACCTCGTCCTTCGAGTTCCAGGACTCGCTCGACTGGGCCAGGACCCTGGGCGGCCCTTTGCCGGACTCGACGTACTGCCAGGTCCAGCTGCCGCCCTTGGCGATCCTCCACCGCTTCGGCATGGTTCCTCCTCCCTCCGACGCCTTGATTCTGGTCCCCGGTCTCGTCGGCGGTCAAGCCCGATCGGCGGCGGCCGCCAGGAGCCCCCGGGCCCGGGCCGCCGACACAACGTTGCCCTTGGCGTCGAACTGCCTGGCCGCCTCCTCGAACGCTGACGAGGCCTCAGCCGTCCGCCCGGCCAGACGGAGGACCTCGGCCAGGTCGATCCACGCATGGCCCCGGAAGTTCGGCGCCTCGGTCGTGGCGGCGAGCTCGACCGCGGTCCTCGCCAGCGCCTCCGCCTCCTCGAACGATCCTCGCTGGGCCGCCAGCTTCGCCCGGAGCCCCCGGACCAGCAGCTGGGTGGCCACGTCGTCGCTGGCTCCGGCTTCCTCGCTGACGGCCGCGTACCGCTCGGCCTCCTCGAACCGGCCCTGCTCGTAGACCGCCTGGGCCAGCTCGGCCGCGGTGGTCGAGAGCACGCCTCGCTCGCCGGCTCGCTCCAACGCCTCGTAGGTGCGGCGGAACGCCCGCTCGGCCGATGCGGGGTCGCCGGCCAGCAGGTGGACGGCGGCTCGCACCTCCTCCGAGGTGAGGGCGATCAGCCCGAGGCCGAGGTCCTCGAGCACCGCCTCGGCCCGGTCGATCTTCTCCCCGGTCCCGTCGAACTGACCCAACATGGCCTCCAGCTCCGCCTCCGCCGCCAGCGTGCCGGCCTCCACCCGGCGGTCCCCCCGGGCCCGCTCCCGGAGCTCCCCGCACCGCCGGAGCGCCTCCTCCACCGGCACCGGGCCGTACACCAGGGCCGCGGCCAGCCTCCCCAGCGCCTCCGTCTCCTGTCGCCGGTCTCCCGCCCGGGCCGCGTGGTCGGCCACCTCCTCGAGCCGTGAGGCCGCGGCCACGTACCGGCAGGCCATCCAGTCCAGCTCGACCAGGAGATACGACGCCCGGGCCAGGCCCCCGTCGTCGCCGGCCTCGGCCAGGACCGGCACGATCCGCTCCACCTCGGTGCGGATCGTCTCGGTCTGCCCCTCCGGCTCCGTGTACAGCTGGAGCCACAGGCGGCTCAGGGCCGCGTCGGCCGCCGTGGCCGGACCCGGCTGGGCGGCCGCCACCCGGTCGAGCGCTTCACCGGCCCCCCGGAGGTCGCCGCGATCGATGAGGGATCGGGCCAGGTCGTTGAGGAGCGCGGCCCGATCCGGGTGCTCGGGGGGCAGGAGATCGACGGCCCTGGTCAGGAGCCGAGCGGCGGCGGGAGCGTCCCGCCGGGCCAGGGCCCGCCGGCCCGACGACGCCAACCGCTCGCTGGCTCGAAGCGCAAGCGACGTCGACCGCTGGTCCGCCGGGCCGAGCTCCAGCCGGTACCGCGCCGCCTGTTCCAGGTGGTGGCCGATGATCTCCTCGAACTCGGTGGCCCGGTCCCCGACCCGGCCGGTCACCCACCCGGCCAGAGCCTCGTGCAGGTCGGCCCGCTCCTCCTTCGGGATCGCCTGGTAGGCGGCGTCCCGGATGAGGAGGTGCCGGAACCGGAACGCGTCCTCGCCGCTGAACGCGGAGATCTCGGTCGCGATCAGCTCCTTCCGCATCAACGACTGTAGGAGGCGAGCCAGGTGCCCTCGCTCTGCCTCGGGGGTGAGCTCGGCCACGGCGCCCCAGTAGAAGACCTTCCCGACGACGCTGGCCCGCTGGGCCAGGGCCCGCTCCTCCGGCTCGAGGCGTTCCAGCCGGGCCGTCAGGATCGCCGAGATCGTGGCGGGGACGTCCAGGGCCTGAAGGTCGGTCCCGGCCACCCACAGGCCGTCGTGGTCGCGGAGGACCTCGCGATCGAGGAGTAGCCGGACGAGCTCCTCGATGAAGAAGGGGTTGCCCTCGGCGGCGGATACCACGTGGCGACGGACGGCCTCGTCCACCCGCCTCCCTCCGAGCAGGTTGTCCACCAGGATCTCGCTCTCTGAGACCGACAGCGAGGAGAGCGTGATCGTCATCGAGTTCTGCCGCCCCGCGCCCCACGCGGGCCGAGCCTCGAGTAGCTCCGGTCGGGCCATGCACACGAGCAAGATGGGGCCGCGGACGAAGTCGGCGAGATACGCCACGAGGTCGAGGAACCCCGGCTCGGCCCAGTGGATGTCGTCGAACACCACCACGATCGGCCGCGACCCGGCCCGGATCTCCAGGAACCGCCGGAAGGCCCAGAACGACTCCTCCGGGGCGCCGGTGGCCCCGGCCACGCCGATCAGGTTCGCGATCCCGTCGAGGATCCGCTCGGCGTCCTCCTCACCACCGAGGTGGCGGGCGATCTCCTCCCTGGCGCCCTCGGCGTCGGCATCGGCCGAGACGCCGACGGCCCGCCACACCACCTCGCGGACGGGCCAGAACGTGATCCCTTCCCCGTACGGCAGGCACCGGCCTGTCAGGATGGCGGGCCGGCCGCGGAGCCGCTCCAGGGTCTCCTCGGTGAGCCGCGACTTGCCCACGCCAGCCGAGCCCAGGATCGTGAACAGGTAACACCCGCCCTCCGCGGCGCTCAGCTCGAACGCCTCCCGGAGCAGGGTGAGCTCACCGGCGCGGCCCACGATCGGCGATCGAAGCGCCCGGGCGGTCCGGGGGTCGACGTCGCGGACCTCGACCAGGCGGTACGTGCGGACCTCCTGGTCCCGTCCGCGGAGATGGACGAGGTCGGTCGGCTCGACCACCACCACGTCCCGCACCAGCTGGAAGGTCGCCTCGCCGATCAGGATCTCCCCGGGAGGCGCTGCCTGCTCCAGGCGCGCCGCCACGTTGACCGCGTCGCCGGTGACGAAGCTCTGCCCCGCGACGAGGTCGCCCGCCACGACCTCACCGGTGTTCACCCCGACCCGCATCTCCAGGGTCACTCCGTAGACTCGCTCGAGCTCGCCGTTCAGCGACCGGAGCCCGGCCTGCATCTCGGTCGCCGCCCGGACGGCGCGCAGCGCGTCGTCCTCGTGCACGAGGGGCACGCCGAACACCGCCATCACGGCGTCCCCGATGAACTTCTCCACGGACCCGCCGTGCCGCTCCACGATCGAGGCCATCTCCTCGAAGAACCGGGACATCACCCGACGGAGCGACTCGGCGTCCAGGCGCTCGCCGAGCCCGGTCGAACCGGTCACGTCGGCGAACAGCACCGTCACCGTCTTGCGCACTTCGCGGACCGGAGCCTCCACGTCCAACTGCCGCCCGCAGGCCTGGCAGAAACGGGCTCGGTCGGCGTTCGGCTCGCCGCAGGTGGGGCAGGTCCTCACGCCCGCAGTCTAGGCCCGCCCGTATCCTGGGGTCCGTGGTCGAGTGGCGATACCTCGATGCCGAGGGCCGGGACGTCGGCGCGTCAGAGCCCTTCGACGACCGCGAGCGGGCCGAGGCGTGGATGGCGGAGGCGTGGTCCGATCTCCTCGATCGGGGGGTCGAGGAGGTGGTCCTGGTGGACCGGGACCGCGGCCGGACGCTGTACCGGATGGGCCTCCGGGCTACTTAGGCGGCCAGCCGCTCCTCGATCAGCCGCAGGAGCACCGTGCCCGCCCGGGCCAGCGCCCGGGGCCGGCAGTTCCGGACCACGTCGGTGGGAAGGTGGTGGTTCGGCTCGAACCCGGTCCACAGGAACGCCGCCGGCATCCCGGCCCGGGCGAAGGGGCCGTGGTCGGAGATGTCGCCCAGGGCCCGCACGTCCGCCCGGAAGCCCACGGCCCTGACGGTGCGGGCCAGGATCCGAGCCGCCCGCCGGGACGTCCCCTGGATGCTCGCCGAGATGAACGGCCGGACCCTCCCGATCATGTCCGCGGACACCATCATCTCCAGCGCCGACCGCTCCCCGGGACCCATCCGGTCCACGTAGGCGTCGGACCCGAGGTGGTGTGTGCCGCCCGGTTGGAGCTCCTCGGCGCCGAAGGCCACCAGCGCCAGGCCCGGGGGCGGGCCGCCGCCCTCTGCCAGGATCCGGGCCAACTCCAGGAGGACGGCCACGCCGCTGGCGTTGTCGTTCCCGCCGGGCGAGTCGCCCACCGTGTCGAGGTGGGCCCCGATCAGCAGCCGCACCTCGCCCGCCTCCGGCCATCCGGCGGCCAGGTTCCAGGACCGGCCGTCCTGCGGGAGGGGGAAGCCCTGTCGCCGGACCTCGAAGCCGAAGGCCTCGAACCGGCCGCGCACGTACCTCGCGGCCCTTCGGTATGCGGCCGAGCCGGCGGGCCTCGGGCCGATCCGTCCGGCCAGGCGACGCACGTGGACGTAGGCGGCGTCGGCGGAGAAGGCCTCTGGGGCCGCGGCTCCCCGGCCGGGCTCCCAGGGCAGCGCGGCGACCGCCGGCGGTGCCAGGCAGGCCAGGGCGACGGCCACGGCCGCGATGCGGCGCACGGTAGCCAGCCTATCCCCGGTCAGTGGGCGGGGACGCGGGCCAGGGTCTCTCTGAGGCGGATCGCCGCGGCTTCTGGGGCCACGCAGTTGATCGACATCCCCGAGCCGAGCTCGAACCCGGCCGCCGTCACGATCCGGGGCAGGACCCGAAGGTGCCACACGAAGAAGGGCTTCGACTCCTCGCCCGCCGGGGCCGAGTGGATCACCAGATTGTAATCGGGATCGCCGGCCCCGTGGCGGATCGCGGCCACCACGTCCCGCAGGAGGTCGGCCACCTCTCGAACCTCGGCGTCCCCCAGCGAGGCGAACGACGGACGGGAGGCCCGGGGCGTGATCCACGTCTCGTAGGGCACCCGCGAGGCGAACGGCGCCACCGCCACCAGGCCGTCGCGCTCCGCCACGACGCGCTCGCCGCTCTCGAGCTCGCGATCGAGCAGGTCCAGGTACACGCACCGCCCTGTATCGTCGAAGTGCCTCGTGGCCACGGCGTACCGGCGGAGCGCGTCCGGGGGGATGACCGGGGTGGCCACGATCTGGGAGTGGGGATGGACCAGCGATGTGCCGGCCCGCTCCCCGAAGTTCTTGAACACGACCACGGCCTTGATCCGCGGGTCGGCCGCGAGGGTCCGGTAGCGATCCCGCCACGTGGTCACCACGCCGGCGAGGCGGTCGAGGGGCATCTCGTCCAGGCGCTCGTCGTGCCGGGGTGACTCCACCACGACCTCGTGGTAGCCGACGCCGTCCATCTCCCTAACCGGCGGATCCCCCCGACGGTTGGTCTGACCGTCCGGGCTGAGCGCCGGATACCGGTTCGGCACCACCCGTCGCTCCCAGGGCCCGTCAACCGGGTTGCGGAGGACCTCCGGGGGGGTCTGGTGCTCGTTCCCCGGGCAGAAGGGGCACCCCGGATCGTGGGCGGGGAGCGGGCCCCGGACGGCGGCGGACCCCGAGCCGTGGCCGTGGTCGGGCCGGGTGGCCCGGTCGGGAGCCAGGATCACCCACTCGTTCGTGGTCGGGTCCTGCCGAAGTGTCCCCATCCTGTCCGCTACGGTATCAAGTCGACGACGCCGGGCCGCCACTTGAGGGACGAGACTTCGTCGGCCGGCCGGCCTACGGCGGGAAGACGGTTCTTTCGGCCGCCATCTCAAGCCCCTTTCCCCCCCGCCGATAACACGGGCGTGAACATGCTGCGGCCCCGCTCCATCGCCGGCACCGTTCGCCTGCGCCGGCATCTCGCGCTGCTGCTGGCCGCGATGCTCGTCACGGTGCCGGTCCTGAACTCCCGGGCCGAGGCGCTCACCGCCGAGGAGGTCACGTTCGGCACGATGATGAACGATGTCCGAAGCAACCACAGCGTCCGTAGGCTTCGAGTGACCGAGCGTCTGTCGAAGATGGCCCGGCGGCACAGCAATCGTATGGCGGAGCGCGGCGAGCTGTACCACTCCAACCTGCGCCGGATGTTCCGCGGCTTCAACTACCGCTGGGTCGGCGAGAACGTCGGCTACGCGGGGTCGCTGGACCAGCTCCTCGAGGCGTTCATGGACAGCCCGCCGCACGCCCAGAACGTCCTGGGGAAGTGGCGGCGCACGGGGATAGGGGTCGTCTGGAAGGGCGACCGGGTCTGGGTCACTCAGCTGTTCCTGACCTGACATCCTTCGCCATCCGCGGATCTCCTTTCGGTTGCTATCGTTGATGACGTGTTGAACGAACACGTGATCGCCGTCGACGAGCCGGACTTCGAGGGCAGTGTGGTCGAGGCCTCCCGCCGTGCCCCCGTGGTGGTGGACTTCTGGGCGGGATGGTGCCAGCCCTGCCTCGTGCTCGGGCCGGTCCTGGAGCGCCTGGCGGGGGAGTACGGCGGCCGGTTCACCCTGGCGAAGGTCGACGTGGATGCCAACCAGGGGCTGGCGGCTCGGTTCGGCATCCGGGGCATCCCCGCGGTCAAGGCCTTCCGCGACGGTCAGGTCGCGGCGGAGTTCGTGGGGGTCCAGCCCGAGGACGCCATCCGGCGGTTCCTCGACGGGGTGGTCCCCTCGCCGGCGGACGAGCGCGTGGCCGAGGCCCGCGCATCGGGCTCCCCAGACCTGGCCGAGGCCGGGTTCCGGGAAGCCCTGGCCCTCGATCCCTCGAACGCAGTAGCCGTGGCCGGGCTGGCCAGGCTGCTGCTCGACCGCGGCGAGGTCGACGAGGCCCGCGCTCTGCTCTCGTCCGTTTCCGCCGAGGAGGCCGTCAGGCGGCTCCAGGCCGAGGTGGACCTCCGTGAGGCCGGGGGCGAGCCCGGCGAGCTTGGGGCGGCCGCCCGCGTCGCCCTGTCCGGGGATCACCGGCAGGCGCTGGAGCAGCTGCTGGCGATGGTCGGGGGCGACGACGGCCGGGGCGACGAGGCCCGCCGCCTGATGCTCGGCGTGTTCGACCTCCTGGGGGACGATGATGCCCTCACCCGGGAGTTCAGGGGCCTGCTGGCCAGCGCCCTGTTCTGATGCGGGCCGAACGGCTCACGGTCGACACCGCGGGGCGGCAGGTCATCGACATCACCGACCGCGTGCTCGGGTTCGCCGGCGACCTAAACGGGGACGGCCTCCTGTCCGTGTTCGTGCCGCACGCCACGGCCGGCCTGGCGCTACTGGAGACGGGAGCGGGGTCCGAGGGGGACCTCGTCGAGGCGATCGAGCGGCTCCTTCCTCGCGACGGGCGGTACCGGCACCGTCACGGGTCCGAGGGCCACGGGGCCGATCACCTCCTGCCGGCCTTCGTGTCCGCCTC
>JBOGVU010000030.1:0-27995 GCA_050692915.1 Actinomycetota bacterium
TGGTGCTGTTGTGCCACGCCCACCACCGTCTCATCCACGATGGAGGCTGGCGGACCAGCGGCCACCCGGCCCGGAACCTCCGGTTCCACGACCCCGGCGGCCGGCCGCTCCGGACCATGCCTGGTGGTCTCGCCCGTGGGGTGCGGGAACGCCTCTTGACCTAGCGGCGCGCCGCTGGCGACTCCAATTCAGGCATCGGGGCCCTCCACGTTGACCACCGGGACGCCGGATCCCCAGCGGAACACCACGGCCACCGACTCATCATCCTCGGGGTTCGACTCCCTGTGGACCACACCCTTCGGGATCCTGGCGAAGTCGCCGGACCGCGCCTCGGCGGCCTCCCGACCACCCGGGCCGTGCTCGAGCAGTACCCGACCCGAGACGCAGAAGAAGAACGTCTCGTACTCCCCGTGATGGTGCCACCCAGACACCTGGCCCGGTTCGGAGCGAACGAGGCCCACCCAGGAGCCCTCGTCGGCGAAGGCCTCCTCCCGGCGCATCCCCGGGGTCTGGGGCCCCCTCGACGACCGGTCGCCGGGTCCCACCACCTGTACGGTCGCGCGCTGCATCATCACCTCCTCCCGGCTGGTCGGGATTATGCGCTAGGAGGTCGCGGCGCGGCGGATCCGCTCCAGGCTCCGGTCCCTCCCGAGGAGGGCCAGCGACTCGAACAGCGGCGGCGACACGTTCGAGAACGTCACGGCAGCGCGGATCGGCTGGAACGCCTTGGTCTTGGACAGCCCCCGCTCCTCGGCCAGGGCCTCGAGGGCCGCCTGGATCGACTCGACCGACCAGTCCTCGAGCGCGTCGAGCCGGTCGGCCACGGCCGACAGGTACTCGCCCTGCCCGGTCACCAGCTTCCGGGCCTTCTCGTTCGGCTCGACGTCCTCGAACAGGAACCGGAGCATGTCCGCGGCCTCGTTCACGGTGCGGCTCCGCTCCTGGACCAGCGTCGTGCCCTCGCGCACCACCGCCGGATCAGCGTCGACGCCCAGCGACGTCAGCCGCTCCCCCAGCAGCCCGGCCAGCCTGTCCGGTTCCGCCTCCCGGATGTAGTGGCCGTTCATCCAGTCGAGCTTCTCCTGGTCGAACATGGCCGGGTTCCGGCTCACGCGCTTCAGGTCGAAGTGCGCCACCAGATCGTCGCGGCCGAACAGCTCCGTGTGGTCGTCGTAGGACCAGCCCAGGAGCGCCAGGTAGTTCACCAGCGCCTCCGGCAGGTATCCCTCCTCCCGGAACCACTCCACGGCCACCGACCCGTGGCGCTTCGACAGCGGCTGTCGATCCGGGCCCACGATGAGCGGGAGGTGCGCGTACGCGGGGATCCGCTCGGCACCGAGCGCCTCCAGCAGCAGGACCTGCCGGGGCGTCGAGGAGTGGAGGTCCTCGCCCCGGATCACGTGAGTCATCTCCATCTTCCAGTCGTCGACCGCCGCGGCCAGCAGGTACGTTGGGAAGCCCGTGCTCCGCATGATCACGAAATCGTCGAGGTCCGCGGCGTGGAACGTGGCCTCGCCCCGGATCACGTCGTCGACCACCACGTCCCGTCCCGGGGAGCGGAACCGGATCGCGGCCGGCCGTCCCTCCGCCTCCAGGGCCCGCCGCTCCTCCTCGGGCCGCTCCAGGCATCGCCGGTCGTACCGCCACGGCTTCCCCCGGGCCAGGACGGCCTTCTTCCGTTCCTCCAGCTCCTCGGGCGTGCACCAGCACCGGTACGCGTTCCCGTCGGCGAGGAGCCGGTCGGTGGCCTCCCGGTACCCCTCCAGCCGCTCCGTCTGCCGGTACGGCCCGAACGGGCCGGCCACCTCGGGGCCCTCATCCCAGTCGATGCCGAGCCAGCGAAGCGAGTCCTGCAGGCCGGTGACCGACTCGTCGGTAGACCGGCTCTGATCGGTGTCCTCGACCCTGAGGACGAACAGGCCGTCGTGGTGCCGGGCGAACAGCCAGTTGTACAGCGCGGTCCGGGCCCCGCCGACGTGCAGGTAGCCGGTGGGCGCCGGGGCGAACCGGACCCGGACGGCCTCAGCCACCGGCGGACGCCACCGTGTTGGCCAGCACGCCGATCCCCTCGATCTCGATCTCGACGCGGTCGCCGGGGCGCATCGGGCCGACGCCGGGCGGGGTCCCGGTGAGGACCACGTCGCCCGGCAGCAGGGTGATGGTCCGGGCGATGTGAGCGATCAGCCGGGCTGGCGAGAACACCAGCGACGACGTCCGGCCGGACTGGCGCGGCTCTCCGTTCACCCGCGACGCCACCTCGAGGTCTGAGGGATCGAGCTCGGTCTCGATCCACGGCCCCAGCGGGCAGAAGCCGTCCGAGCCCTTGGCCCGGGCCCACTGCCCGTCGCTCTGCTGCCAGTCCCGAGCGGTCACGTCGTTCGCGCACGTGTAGCCGAGGACGTACTTGGGCGCTTCCTCCTCGGTGACACGGCGGCACAGCCGGCCGATCACCACGGCCAGCTCGGCCTCGGGATCCACCCGCGAGGGCCCCTCGGGGATCGGGATCGGGTCACCCGGCCCGATCACCGAGGTGGCGGGCTTGAAGAACAGCATGGGGACCTCGGGGACCTCGTTGCCCATCTCGGCGGCGTGGGCCGGGTAGTTCCTGGCGATGGCCACGACCTTCGAGGGGATCACCGGGGCCAGCAGCCGAGCGTGCTCCAGATCCACCTCGGCCCCCGAGGGGACGGGGTCCTCGAAGAAGGTGCCCCGGAGGCCGCGGATCGTGCCGTCCTCGAGCACCCCGGTGGCGATCTCGTCGCCGAACCGGTACCGGACGAGCTTCACGTGCGGGCCGTCAGTCGACCAGCTCGACCCAGTCGGCGTACTGCTCCAGGCCGCCCTTCACCGCGGAGAAGTACGTCTGCTGGATCTCCTTCGTCACCGGGCCGCGGGTGCCGGAGCCGATCGGCCGGTCGTCGACCTCACGGATCGGGGTCACCTCGGCGGCGGTGCCCGTCAGGAAGGCCTCGTCTGCCGTGTAGATGTCCGACCGGACGAACTTCCGCTCCAGGACCTGGTACCCGAGGTCGTGGGCGATCTTGATGACCGAGCTGCGGGTGACCCCCATGAGGATCCCGGCGGACTCCGGCGGGGTGATGAGCGTGGTGTCCCGGATGATGAACAGGTTCTCGCCAGACCCCTCCGCCATGGTCCCCTCGGGGCTCAGCATCAGCGCGTCGTCATAGCCTCCCTTGATGGCCTCCACCTTGGCCAGGCCCGAGTTGATGTACTGGCCGGTGGCCTTGGCCCCGGTGGGGAGGACGTTCGGGTCCGGGCGGCGCCACGAGGAGATGATCAGGCGGGCCCCGTTCTCCAGGCAGTCGTCCCCCAGGTACGTCCCCCACGGCCACACGCCGACGGTCACGTTGATCGGCGCGTTCAATGGGTTGAGGCCCATCTCCCCATAGCCCCGGTACACGATCGGCCGGACGTAGCAGGCCTTCAGCCCGCTGGCCCGCACCGTGTCCTTGGCCGCCTGGACCATCTCTTCCAGGCTGTAGGGGATGTCCATCATGTAGACCTGGGCCGAGCGGAACAACCGCTTGATGTGGTCGGTGAGGCGGAATACGCCCGGGCCCTTGGGGGTCTCGTAGGCCCTGATGCCCTCGAAGACACCGGTCCCGTAGTGGAGCGCGTGGGTCAGGACGTGGACCGTGGCGTCCTCCCAGTCGACGAGCTTCCCGTCCATCCAGATCTTGTCGACAGGCTGGATCGGCATCCCTGCTCCTCCTCTGGGTGGGCTGATCTTCGGTAAATGTACACCGAGCCTGCCCGGCTTGACCAAGCGGACGGAACGGACAGCGTTACGAGCTGGTTACAACGTCACCTGACGGGCGGACTTCATGCCCACGGCCTCCACGATCCGGTCCAAGACCTCCGGCGGGATGGGGCTGTCCACCGTCAGGCACATCAGCGCCAGGCCACCGGCCTCTTTCCGGCCCACCTCCATCGAGGCGATGTTGATGCCGGCCTCGCCGAGGATCGTCCCCACCGCCCCGATCACCCCCGGCCGGTCCTCGTACCGGAAGAACACCATGTGCTCGGCGGGGGCGATGTCGATGTCGAAGTCGTACACGCGAACCAGGCGCTCGGCGTTCCTCGGACCGACCAGCGTCCCCCCCACGGCAACATCACCGGCTTCGGTCGACGCCCGCACGACCACGAGGTTCACGTAGTCCTGGGACTCGGGGCTCCGGCGCTCGGACACCTCCAGGCCGCGCTCCCTGGCGATGGTCGGCGCGTTCACATACGAGACCGGCTCGTGGACCACCCCGGTCAGCGCGCCCTTAACCGCGGCCAGCGTCAGCACTCGGGTGTCGGCCTCGGCCACCCGCCCCACGTAGTCGACGGCGAGCCGGCGCATGGGCGCCTCGGCCAGCCCGGTGAGGATCCGGCCGAGCCGCTCGGTCAGCGGCAGGAACGGGCGGACCTGCTCGGTGACCTCGGCGGCGGCCACGTTGACCGCGTACGGAACGAACTC
Source organism: Actinomycetota bacterium (assembly GCA_050692915.1). GTDB lineage: Bacteria > Actinomycetota > UBA4738 > UBA4738 > CALAEC01 > CALAEC01. Next base: position 4,484 of record JBOGVU010000030.1, read on the forward strand.
GCCCCGGAGGGCCAGCCGGACCATCTCGGCGATGGCCGCACCGGCCTTGTCCTGAGCCTCCCGGGTGGCCGCGCCGAGGTGCGGCGTGACCACGGTGTTGGAGAGCTCGAACAGCGGGTGCTCGGTGACCGGCTCCTCGGAGAACACGTCGAGGGCCGCGCCGCTGAGCCGCCCGCTCCGCAGCGCCTCCGCAAGGGCGTCCTCGTCCACGATCCCACCGCGGGCGGTGTTCACGATGCGGGCGCCCTCCTTCATCAAGGCCAGCTCCCGCTGGCCGATCAGCCCCTCGGTCTCGGCGGTCCGGGGAAGATGGACCGTGACGAAGTCCGACTGGACCAGCAGGGCTCCGAGGTCCGGCATCAGCTCGATCGACAGCTCCCGGGCCCGCTCCCGGGAGACGTACGGGTCGTACCCGATCAGCCGCATGCCGAAGGCCAGCGCTCGCTGGGCCACCATGGTCCCCACCCGGCCCAGCCCGACGATGCCGAGCGTCTTCCCGTGGAGCTCGACGCCCTGGAGCCGCTCCCGGTCCCACTCGCCCGAGCGGAGGGTCGCATCGGCCCGGGGCACGTTCCGGGCCAGAGCGAGGAGCAGGGCCACGGTGTGCTCCGCGGCCGACAGGATGTTCGACTGTGGCGCGTTGACGACCATGACGCCCCGCCTGGTGGCGGCCTCGACATCCACGTTGTCTAGCCCGATCCCCGCACGGGCGATCACCTTCAGGTTCGCCCCGGCCTGGACCACCGCGGCGTCCACCTTCGTCTGGGACCGGACCACCAGCGCGTGGTAACCGCCGATGGCCTCGACCAGGCCGGCCGCGGCCAGGTCGGTGCGGACGTCCACCTCGTGCTCCTCCCGGAGGAGGTCGAGCCCGCGGTCCGACAGCGGCTCGGTCACCAGGACCCGCATGGGCCGAGTATAGAGAGGCGCCTCAGCCGGCCCGGGCGAAGACGTCTTCTGCCGCGGCCACCGCGGCGCCCCGCTTCACCGGGTAGCCCATCGCCCCGAGCGTGAGCTCGACAGCCGCCAGGCACCGCACGATGTCGAAGCGGTCGTACTGGCCCAGGTGCCCGATGCGGAACACCCTCCCCTTCAGGGGGCCCTGGCCCGGGGCCAGGACGATACCGTGGTCCGCGCGCACCTTCGCCACCAGCTCGTTGGCGTCGATGCCCTCCGGGGCCCGTACCGCGGTCACGGCCCAGGCCCTCTCGAGGTGCTCCCCGTCGAGGTCCAGGCCGAGGGCCCGAACACCCTCCTTGGTGGCCTCGGACAGGAGCCGATGGCGGGCCAGCACGGCCTCCTCGCCCTCCTCCTGGTACAGGCGGAGGGCCTCGCGGAGCCCGAGCAGCAGGCTGATGGCCGGCGTCCACGGGCTCTCGGGGTCAGGCAGGTCGTAGGACCGCTTGTACGCGGCCCAGTCGAAGTAGAACCGCGGGCTCGTGGACTCGCCGGACGCGGCCCACGCGGCCTCGGAGACCGAAACGAAGGCCAGGCCGGGGGTGGCCCCCAGGGCCTTCTGCGACCCGCCCACGGCCACGTCGACCCCCCAGCGGTCGCCCTCGTACGGGACCGCGCCGACCGAGGAGATCACGTCGACCACGTACAGCACGCCGGCGTCCTTCGTCACCCGACCGATCGCCTCGACGTCGTGGATCACGCCGGTGGAGGTCTCGCTGTGCTGGGCCAGCACGCCCTTCGTCGGTGCCTCGGCGATGGCGGCGGCGACGTCCTCGGCCACGGCGGCCCGACCCCAGTCGTACTCGACCCGGCGGACGTCGAGATGGAACGCCTCGGCGATGCGGGCGAAGCGGTCCCCGAAGTACCCGGCCACAGGGACCACCACCCGGTCGCCGGGCGAGAACAGGTTGGCCACCGAGGATTCCAGCCCTCCGGTCCCCGACGCGGTGAACACCAGGACGTCGCCCTTCATCTTCAGCATGGCCTTCAGCCCCGCGGTGACCTCGCGGAGGAGCCGTCCGTAGCCGGGGCCGCGGTGGTAGACGAGGGGGCTCCCCTGGGCCAGCAGCACCTCCGGGGGGACCGGGGTCGGCCCGGGCGTCATCAGGATCTCGGGACGTTCCATGGCGTTCCTCCGGACTTCGGCTCGAGCCAGCGTAGCACGGGCCCTGGAGCCCCCCTCAGAGCAGAGTCGCCAGGGTGTCGAAGAGGCGGTCGATGTCCGACTCGACGGTGAAGAAGTGGGGAGACACCCGGATGCCGTCGCCCCGGTGGTCCACGCACACGTCGCGCTCGTAGAGCGCCTCGGCGATCTTCCCGGCCTGCTCCCCGACCTTGACGTTGACCACCCCTCCCCGCGCCGAGCGCTCCCGGGGCGTCCGGACCTCCAGCCCGGCCGCGTCGGCCCGCTCGATCAGGTAGTCGGTGAGCTCGCCCTGACGCTCGCGGATCCGCTCCGGGCCGACCTCTGTGATGATCTCCAGCCCTCCCTGGGCGATGAAGGCGCTGGGGGCGGGGTGGGTCCCTGTCTCGAACCGGCGGGCGCTGGGGTGGAGGTGGAGCTCCTGGGTCTTGAAGGCGAACGGCTCGGCCTGGCCGAACCATCCGGTGATGGCGGGCTCCAGAGTCGGGATCAGGTCCCTCCGAGCGTACAGGAACGTCAGCCCCGGCCCGCCGCACAGCCACTTGAGGACGCCGGTGGTGTGGAAGTCGCACCCGACCTCGTGGACGTCGATCGGGACGATGCCGGCCCCGTGGAAGTCGTCGATCACGGTCCACGCCCCGGCCTCCCGGGCGATCCGGCAGATCTCCTTCACGTCGAGCAGCGCGCTGGATCGGTACAGAACCCGGTTGATGATCACCAGCGCGGTCCGCTCGTCGATGGCCTCGGCGAACGACTCGACCGGGACCGCGAGGCCGTCGGGGCTGGGGAGGAACGTGACCTCGGCGCCCCGCCGCCGGTGGGCCAGGGACACGTGGCCATCCGTGGGGAAGTCGAGCTCGGTGAGCACGATCCCGTTCCGCTCCCCCGACAGGTCCAGGCACGACAGCACCGACGCCAAAGCCATGGTCACGTTCGTGGTCACGGCCAGCTCGGCCGGCTCCGCGCCGATCATCCCGGCGTAGATCCGCTTGACCTCGCGGATCCGGGGGAAGATGCGCTCGAACCACACCGGCTCGGGCGCGCCCATCGTTTCCCAGGCCTCGACGAAATCCTCCAGGTACCGCTTCGACCGCTCGGAAACCGGGCCGAGGGAAGCGCTGATCAGGTAGGACTTCCGCCGGACCACTGCGAACTCGTCGCGGTACGCGGCGAGCTCTCTCACAGGTAGGACCTCAGCTCCCACAGCTCGGGGAAGAACCGTTTGTCGAGGGTGGTGCGCAGGTACGGCGCGCCGCTGGACCCGCCCGTCCCGCGCTTCGTGCCGATCTGGCGCTCCACCATGAGGATGTGGCGCTGACGCCACAGCGAGAACAGCTCGTCGTGGACGAGGAGGTCCTCGGACAGGTACCAGAGGTCGGCGAAGGCGTCGCGATCCCGGGCCATCTTCACCAGGCTGGTCCGCCGGGTGTCTTCGTCCATCATCGGGAGCCCGTTCGACTCCAGCAGCGCGCAGAACGCCTCCCACAGCGTGGGCTCCTCCAGGCGGCGCTCCAGCCGGGCCCGCTCGTCGGGATCGGTGGCGGCGTCGAGGAACCTCCGCTCCTTCAGCCCGCCCAGGAACTCGATCTCCCGGAACTGGGCCGACTGGAAGCCGCTGGCCGGCGAGAGGTTGGTACGGAACTGCAGGAAGTCCTGGGGCGACATCGTCTCGATCACCTCGAGCTGCTCGATCAGGAGCCGCTCCACCGCGTGGACCCGGGTCAGGAGGTGGCGGGCTCGATGAGTGTCGCCGGCGAACATGAGATCGCGGACCGTCTCGAGCTCGAACACCATCTCCCGGAACCACAGCTCGAAGGCCTGGTGCACGATGATGAACAGCAGCTCGTCGTGGGCGGCCGGCTTCGACAGCGGGGACTGAAGCGACAGCAGCTCGGGGACCTTGAGGTAGGAGCCGTAGGAGAGCTGGCCCTCCTCGTCGGAGACCTGGCCCATACGACGAGTGGTGCCGTCAGCCATCGGCCGAATAGTACCCCCGGGCCGCGGTCAGGCCGGGAGCGGACCCGCCTCGAGGAGCATCCGACGCCATTCCTCCGGCCAGAGGCGTGGCTTCCCCTCTTCGTCGATCAGGACCGCGACCACGGTGCCGTCGGCGCAGGGCTCTCCCTCGCTGCGGATCTCGAAGCCGTAGGTGATGGAGGTCCGGCCCATCTCGCGCACCTCGACGGACACCTCGACCTCGTCCCAGAACCGGACCGGACGTCGGTAGTCCACGGTCACGTGAGCCCGGGGGAGCCACCCGTACACCTCCTTGACGAGGCCCAGGCCGTCGAGGAGCACCGCCTCGGCCTCCTCCATGAGCCGCAGCGGGGCGGTGTTGTGGTACTTCGTCGAGGCGTCCGTGTCGAACCACATGATCCGGCGCCGGACGGTGACGGAGGCGGGGGCCATCGGGCGCTCATGCTATAGGGTGATCGGGATGAGCGAGCCTGAGCGACCACAGGGCGGGTACGGACGGAACTGGGTGAAGTACCTCCTGATCTACGTCGTGATCGCGGCGGTGGTCTACGCGGCGGTGTACTTCCTGTTCTTGAGAGACGGGGGCTACTTCAGCTAGGCGAGGCCTCTCCCTCGGCGTGCCGGTAGTACTCGTACGCCGACATCGGGCGGTCGTAGTCGACACGCCACTCCCCCTCCTCGAGGGGGAGCTTCCCCAGGGCCTGAGCCATGGCCTTCACGTGGCCGGCCACCGACCCGCAGCACGAGCCGATGTACTCGATGCCGAGGTCCCGGGCCCTGGCCGCGTACGCTCCCATGGCCTGCCGCGGCAGCTGGAGCGGATCCAGGGCGAACGGGAACGCAGGCGAGGCCGTGAAGTCCGGCTCATTGTCGCTCGTCCTGAACGCCACCGGCTGGCAGGCCACGAACCCGTCCACCGCGGCCCGCATCTCGGCGGCGATCGGCAGGGTCCGCTCGGGATCGCGGAGGCAGTTCACCCCGACCACGTCGGCGCCGGCGTCCCGCAGCTTCCGGGCGCAGTCGGCGGGTGAGTCGCCCTCGTACGCCCGCGGCTCCTTCTCGAACGACATCGTGATGACCACCGGGAGACGGGTGCGGGCGGCCCGCTCCTGGGCGATCAGCGCCTCGCCCAGCCACGAGTAGGTCTCGCCGATGACCAGATCGATGCCCTCATCAGTCATCACCTCGAGCTGGCGGTCGAACATGGCCCGGACCCGGTCGGCGGAGGCCGGGTCCTTGGGGTCGTACACCCAGGTGAGGCTGAGGTTCCCGGCCACCAACGCCTGGTCGCCGGCGACCTCGCGGGCGATCCGCACCGCGGCCCGGTTGATGTCGTCGACCTTGTCCGCCAGCCCTACGGTGGCCAGCTTGTCCTCGCTGGCGTAGAAGGTGAGCGCCTGGAGGACCTCGGCGCCGGCCCGGAGGAACTCCCGGTGGAGCTGGGCCAGCGCCTCGGGGTTCGTCAGGCTGACCTCCGGCGTGAACGGCCCGGCCCGGACGTACCCGCGCTTCTCCATCTCCAGGAGGTAGCCCCCGTCGCCGAGGACCGGACCCTCGGCCAGCCGCTCCAGCAGGCCCCGGCTCACCGGCGCCTCCCCCACCGTCGGAGGTCTCCGATCACGGTTCGGGCCGCGTTGAAGCCGGGCGCCCCGGTCACCCCGCCGCCGGGATGGGCGCCGGCGCCGCACAGGTACAGGCGGCCGACGGGCGTCCGGTACCGGGCCCAGCCGGGGACGGGACGCATGAAGAACAGCTGATCGATCGACAGGTCGCCGTGGAAGATGTTCCCCTCGGTGAGGGCGTAGGTCCGCTCGAGGTCGAGGGGCGTGAGGACCTGGCGGGCCACCACCGCGTCCGACACGTTCGGCGCGTACTCGGCGATGCTGGCCAGGACGCGGTCGCCCAGGAGGTCGCGTCGCTCGTCCCAGGTCCCCTCGGCCGGCCGGTACGGCACGTACTGCACGAAGCACGTCATGACGTGGGTGCCGGGCGGCGCCAGCGTCGGGTCCACGTTCGAGGCCACCACGCAGTCGACCCACAGCCGCTCGGGGATCTCCCCACGCATGGCGGTCTCGTAGCAGCGGTCGGCGAAGTCCGGCGATGGGAGGAGCGTGAACAGGGCCCGGCGGCCGGGGGCGGCGTCGGCGGGCATCGCGCTCACTCGGGGTTCCTCAGCGAGTACGAAGTTGACCTTGGCACAGGGCCCGTCCATCCTGATCGCGGCGACGTCGGCCACGAAGTCCTCGGGCAGCTCCCGCTTGTCGACCAGGCCGAGGAACGTCCGCTTCGGATCGGCGTTCGACAGGACCACCCTCGCCCCGATCTGGGTCCCGTCCTCGAGGGTGACGCCCCGGGCCCGCCCGTCGATGACGTCGATCGCGGCCACTGGGGCGCCGGTGCGGATCTCGGCGCCGAAGCCGCGGGCCGCGGACGCCATGGCTTCGGTGACGGCCCCCATCCCGCCGATCACGTGGCCGAAGAAGCCCTGAGCCTCGTCCTGGCCTCCGGAGAGGAGATGGAACAGCAGGCCCAGGGCGGTGCCGGGCCGGGACGGCGCGCCGTGCATCCCGTACACGTTGTTCGCCACGAACAGGGTCTTCACGTACTCCGACTCGAAGTGGCGGTCGAGGAGCTCCCGGAGGCTCCCGGTGAGGAACCGGACCAGCTCGCCGACCTCGTCACCGGTGATTCCCCGAAGGCGGCGGCCCACCCGGCCGAGCTCGCGGAGGCGGCGGAGGCCGCGGGCGCCGACGTCGGGGGGCGGCTCCAGGAAGAACGGCTGGAGGTACCGGGCCAGGCGCTTCAGCCGCACGTCGAGCTCGACGAACGCGCGGGAGTCGGTGGCCGACAGGCGCTCGATCTCCGCGGCGGTCCGCTCGGGCTCGGTCCACCAGGGGAGGATCTCCCCGTCGAGGAACGGGACCTGGAGCCCGGGCTCGCACGGGACCATCCGAAGGCCGTGGTCGGCCAGGCGGAGATCCCGGATCACCTCGGGGCGGAGCATCGAGGCGATGTAGGAGGTGGTGGAGGCCCGGACCCCCGGCGCGATCTCCTCGGTGACGCAGGCCCCGCCGACGATCTCCCGCCGTTCCAGCACCAGGGTCTGTAGGCCGGCCCGGGCCAGGTATGCGGCTGCGGTGAGGCCGTTGTGGCCGCCGCCAACCACCACCGCGTCGTGACCTTCCGTCATCCCTCCCGCCCCCGTCCGCGCGCCCGCGCCGCCAGGGAGAATACCCGGCATGCGGAGCGAGGAGGCCCGGATCGAGATGCCGGACGGCGTTCGGCTGGCGGCCACCCTGTACCTGCCCGACGAAGGGGACGGGCCGTGGCCGGCCGTCCTCGAGTACCTCCCCTACCGGAAGGACGACTGGACGCTCCGGCGCGACCTGACGCTGTACCCGTACGTCGTCGAGCGCGGGTACGTCGGCGCTCGCGTGGACATCCGGGGCACGGGCCGAAGCGAGGGGCGGCTCCCCGACGGGGAGTACTCGGAGCGGGAGCTGGAGGATGGCCAGGCCGTGATCGCCTGGCTCGCGGCGCGGCCGTGGTCCAACGGCGCGGTGGGGATGTGGGGCATCTCGTGGGGCGGGTTCAACGCGATCCAGATGGCCATGCGCCATCCACCCGCGCTCAAGGCGATCGTGGCCGTGGACGCCTCGGACGACCTGTTCCATCTCGACATCCACTACATCGACGGTATCTGGCACCTCGACGAGTACGAGATCGGCATCGACCTGACCAACGGCGTGACGCGAACCCCCGACTTCCCGGTGAACGATGCGAGCCTGGCCGACCGGTTCGACACCGAGCCGTGGCTCCTGTCGTGGCTCCGTCACCAGCGCGACGGCCCGTTCTGGCGGCGGGGCTCGCTGGCGCCCGACTACGGCCGGTTGCGGGTCCCGGCGCTGCTGGTGGGTGGCTTCCTGGACGGGTACCGGGACAGCATCCCTCGCATGCTCGAGCACGTGCCGGCGCCCACCCGGGCCATCGTCGGGCCCTGGAACCACGCCCTCCCGCACGACGCCACGCCGGGACCGGAGATCGAGTGGCGTCGCGAGGTCGTGCGCTGGTTCGAACGGTGGCTGAAGGGAGGCGACGCCGATCACGACGACGGGCCTCGCCTGGCCGTGTACCTCCGGTCGTGGGATCGGCCCGACCCGGGACTCGAGGACGTGCCGGGCTCGTGGCGGGCCGAGGACTGGCCGATCGAGGGAGCGGAGGATCGCGTTCTCCATCTTCACGACGATGGCGCGCTCGGTCGGCGCGCCGGCCCCGACGCCGTCCACCGGCGCCCGTACGTCCCCAGCGCCGGGGCCGAAGCAGGAGCCTGGTGGGGCGAGCTGCCCGTGGACCAGGCGCCGCTCGACGAGACGTGCCTGGTCTACGAGACCGAGCCGCTCTCCGAGGACCTGGCCATCATCGGCTTCCCGCGAACCCTCCTCCACGCGTCGGTCGACGCGCCCCTGGCCCACTTCTTCGCCCGGCTCTCCGACGTCGCGCCCGACGGGCAGGTCACCCTGGTCAGCGGCGGCGGGCTGAACGGGGCCCACCGGCGCTCGGCGGAGCGGCCGGAGCCGCTCGAGCCCGGCGTGGCGGACGACCTCCAGGTGCCGATGCGGTTCACCTCCTGGGTGTTCCCGGCCGGCCACCGGATCCGCCTGGCCGTGTCGACCCACCTGTGGCCGATGATGTGGCCGACGCCACATCCGATGACGATGTCGCTCCACGTGGGGGACTCATCGCTGGTGCTGCCGGTCGTACCGCTGGAGGCACGTTCCGTCCCGAGGTTCGGGTCACCGGCCACGACCCCGGCCCCCGCGGGCGTGACCCGAGAAGGTGAGATCCAGCCGACCGCCTGGACGGTCGATCGCTCTGGAGCGACAGCCATGGCCTCGTGGCGGGGCGAGGAGGAGTCCCGATTCCCGTGGGGTCGGATGCGATCGATCGAGTACCTCCGGTTCAAGGTGTCGGACGACCGCCCGGACCTGGCCGCGGCCCTCGGCGAGGGGGACCTCCACGTGATGCTGCCGGGTCGAACGCTCCAGTGGCGCACCCGGCTGTCTCTTCGCTCCGACGCGGATTCGTTCCACTACCGGTTCCGCCGCACGCTCGCCGAGAACGGCAGCGAGATCCGCCGTCGTGACTGGGAGGAGTCGGTCCCCCGCGACTTCCAGTAGTAGGCCTCAGGCCAGATGGCAGGCGGCGAAGTGGCCCGGCACGATCTCGCGCAGGGCGGGGATCTCGCCGCGGCACCGGTCCTCCTGACCGAGCGAGGCCGCGCGGCCGCAGGCCACCTCCGGGCACCGGGGGTGGAACCGGCAGCCCGGGGGGATCCGGGTGGGGTCGGGCGGCTCCCCGGCCAGGACCTTCCGCCCGGCCAGGTCGCCGCCGCTCTCCGGGACGACATCGAGGAGGGCCCGCGTATAGGGGTGGCGGGGGCGGGTCAGGACCTCCTCGGCCGGGCCGACCTCGACGATCTTCCCCAGGTACATGACCGCGACCCGGTCGGCCACCGTCCAGGCCAGGCCGAGGTCGTGGGTCACGATCAGGAGCGCCAGCCCGTACTCGTCCCGGAGCCGGAGGAGCAGGGACAGGATCTCGCCGCGCACCGAGGCGTCGAGCATCGACACGGGCTCGTCGGCCACGATCATCCGAGGCTCGAGGACCAGGGCGCCGGCGATGACCACCCGCTGCCGCTGGCCGCCGGAGAGCTCGTGCGGGTACAGGAGGAAGAACCGCTCCGGTGGGCGGAGTCCGGCGGAGGAGAGCGCCTCGGCCACCCGCCGCTCCTCGCCCTCGTGGAGGCCGTGGACCCTGAGCCCCTCGGCCACCGACTCGTAGATAGTCTGCCGGGGGTTGAGCGCACCGGCGGGATCCTGGAACACCATCTGGACCTTGCGGCGGTACGCTCGCAGGCCGTCCCCGATCGGCTCACCCTCGAACAGGATCCGCCCCGACCGGGGCCGCTCCAGACCCATGATCGTTCGAGCCAGGGTGGTCTTCCCACACCCCGACTCCCCGGCCAGCGCCACCACCTCTCGCTCCCCCACCGCGAGATCGACGCCGTCGACCGCCCGGGCCTCGGCGGCTCGCCGGCCCAGGAGCCCGGCCCCGAGGCCCTGCCGGCCCGCGAACGCGACGTGGAGGTCCTGCACCTCCAGGAGGGCGGCGTCGCTCACGTCGGCGCTCGCGATGGCTCGTGGAGGAGGCACGCCGCCCGCCGCCCGTCCTCGAGGGGATACAGGGAGGGATCTACCCGGTCGCACGGCTCGAACCGGGCGGGGCAGCGAGGGTGGAAGGAGCAGCCCGTCGGCACCCGCTGGGGATCGGGCGGGTCGCCGCCGAGGCCGCCCGGCGCTCGCCGGTCGTCCGGGTCGCCGATCGAGGGGAACGCCCCCGCCAGCGCTCTCGTGTACGGGTGGGCCGGCTCCCCGAACACCGATCCCGCCGGACCCACCTCCACCACCCGACCGGCGTACATCACCGCGAGCCGGTCGCACAGCTCCCGCAGGACCGAGAGGTCGTGGGTGATGAACAGGAGCCCCAGCCTCAGCTCGTCCTGCAGGGACTTCAGGAGCGTCAGCACCTGGGCCTGGACCATCACGTCGAGTGCGGTGGTGGGCTCGTCAGCCATGAGGAGCCGGGGCCCGCAGGCCAGGGCCATGGCGATCATGATCCGTTGGCGCTGGCCGCCGGAGAGCTCATGAGGATAGTCGCGGGCTCGCCCGGCCGGGAGACCCACCCGCTCCACGAGCTGGCCGGCCCGCCGGCCGGCTTCCGCTTCGGTCACCTTCGCGTCGTGGATGCGCACGGCCTCGACGATCTGCTCCCCCACCCGCTGCACGGGGTTCAGCGAGTGCATGGCGCCCTGGAACACGATGGCCGCCTGGCCCCACCGGACCGCCCGGAGGCGGCCGAACGACATCGTCAGCACGTCCTCGCCCTCCAGCATGACCTCCCCGGTCACGCGGGTGCCCTCCGGCAGGAGCCGGAGGATCGCGTGGGCGATCGTCGACTTGCCGCAGCCCGACTCCCCCGCCAGGCCCATCGTCTCCCCCGCCTCGACGTCGAGGTCGACGCCACGCACCGCCGGCACCGGTCCCCCCTGGGTGGCGTACGTGACCTCGAGGTCCCGGATCGAGAGCAGGGTCATCGCCGGCGCAGCCTCGGATTGAGGATCTCGTCGAGCGCGTACCCACACATCGTGAAGGCCAGCACCACCAGGACGATGGCCACGCCGGGCGGCACCAGCCACCACCAGTTCCCGGCGGTGCCCGCTCCGGCACCGAACGCGGACTCCAGGACCGTGCCCCAGGAGGTGCTGAGCGGGTCGCCCAGGCCCAGGAACGACAACGTGGTCTCCGACAGGATGGCGATGGCCACGAGCAGGATGGTGTTGGCGAAGATGAGCGGACCGACGTTCGGCAGGATGTGCCTGGTGGCCAGGTGCCAGTTGGACGCGCCGAGCGCCCGGGCTCGCTCCACGTACGGCCGGGTCTTCACCGAGAGCACCTGGGCCCGCACGATCCGCGCGGTGCTCGGCCACGACGTGATCCCGATGACGAAGATGATGATGACCAGCGACCGGCCCAGCAGCGAAGCCAGGACGATGGCTAGGGGGAGGAACGGGATCACCAGGAACCAGTCGGTGACCCGCATCAGCAGCGACTCGGTCCACCGTCCGTAGTACCCGGCCACGATCCCCACCACCGATCCGATCAGGATCGAGATCAGGGTGGCGAAGAATCCAACCATGAGCGAGATGCGGGAACCCCAGATCGTGAGCGCCAGCACCGACCGACCCAGGTTGTCGGTGCCGAACGGGAACTCCAGGCTGGGAGGCTGAAGCGACTCGCCGGTGCATGGGCACGTGGGATCCAGGGCCTCACGGTCGGCGATCAACGGAGCCAGCACGGCGATGGCCACGAACAGGGCCAGGATGACCAGCCCCGTCATGCCCATCCGGTTCCGCCGATACACCCGCGCGATCCGGGTCAGGGAGCGCCGGCGCCTGGCCCAGGCGATCCGCCGGGGGCTCGTCGGCGCGGCCGGAGGGAGCTCGGTCGGCGGCGGGCCCTCGGGGGGAGGGGCGAGCTCGCTCGGTCCGATCGGCGGCCTGGCCACGGTCAGCCGGCCCGAACACGGGGATCGAGGTACCCGTACAGGAGATCGGCGATCAGGTTGAACACGATCACCGCCGCGCTGAACAGGAGGAACAATGCCTGGAGCAGCGGGAAGTCCTTGTCGTCGATGGCCGTGACCGTGAGCAGGCCCAGTCCCGGCCACGAGAACACGTACTCGATCGTGATGGCGCCGGCGAACACGAACCCGAGCGAGAGGAACGTCAGCGTGATCGTCGGAAGGAGGGCGTTCGGCACGGTGTGCCGCCACAGGACCTGTTGCTCCCGGAGGCCTTTGGCCCGAGCCGTGGTCACGAAGTCCTCGCCCATGACGTCGAGGATGGAGGACCGCATGATCAGCGCGTACTCGCCGAGGTACGCCACGGTGAGGGTCAGCCACGGCAGGGCCATGTGGTTCACCACGTCCACCACGTGGGCGAACCCGGTGAGATCGGCGCCGGGGGTCTGGTAGCCGCCCGTGGGGAAGATGGCCGGGAAGAAGCCAACCCCCCCGGCCAGGGCCAACAGGACCAGGATCCCGAACCAGAACTCGGGCATCGAGTAGGCCACCAGCGAGAAGCCCATCGACCCCAGGTCGAACCGGCTCCCCCTGCGCCACCCCCCGTAGATCCCGATCAGCAGTCCCAGGAAGGCCGAGGCGATCGTGGAGGCCCCCACCAGGAGGACGGTCGGCCAGATCCGGGACCCTATCTCCTCCGTCACCTTCGCTCCGGTCGTGAGCGAGCGGCCGAAGTTGCCGGTCAGCGTGTCCGCCGAGTACGTCAGGAACTGGAGCGGGAGCGGCTGGTCCAGCCCCAGGTCCCGTCGCAGGTCCCGGACGGTCTCTTCCGTGAGGGCCGACGTCCCCCGGAGCAGGAGGGCGACCGGGTCTCCGGGCATCACGCGGAACAGGAAGAAGTTGAAGACGAGCACAAAGGCCAGGGTGAGGAGGGCCTGGAACACCTTCCCGGCGAGATACCGGCGCACAGGCCCTCCCCCCCGGCTCTGCCTAGGCCCGATCCTCCGAGGCGCCCCGCCTACGCACCAGCATCAGGACCGCGATCAGGACCACCACGCCGGCGGCGATCCCCACCCACACCCCCGCCGAGATGCCTCTGGCCTGGGTCGAGGTTGCGGCGCCCTCCCCGCCGACCGGCCGAAGCGACAGCGCGACGTCGCGGCTGTACCCGCTCAGGAGGTCACCCTCCGGGGCCGGCTGGGACTGGTAGCCGGTGAACCGGTCCGTCCGGTAGGCCTGGAAGGTCGGCGGGTACCACAGCACGGCGTACGCGGAGTCCTGGTAGAAGATCCGTTGCATCTCGTGGATGATCTCCAGCCGCTCCTGGGGGTCGAGCGTGGTTCGCTGCTGGACGTACAGGCGATCGTATTCGGGGTTGCAGTAGTAGGTGTCGTTGTTGCCGTACGTTCGGCCGTCGGGCGGCCGCTGCTCACACTGGAAGTACGACAGGATCGAATCCGGGTCGGGGTCGGGGATCCAGCCCCAGTGGAACAGGTCATACGTGCCCGCGTTGAGCTCGTTACCCAGCCGCCCGCTGCTCATGGCCGTCACCTCGGCTCGGATACCGATGTCCTCGAGCCATGACCGGATGAACGGCGCCGCGTCGATCGTGTTCTGGTCGTTCGTCTGCGTGTAGTACCGGAGCTCCAGCGGCCGGCCCGGCTCCAGCGAGCCGGGGGGCATCTCCCGGACGCCGTCCCCGTCCGTGTCCGAGTAGCCCGCTTCCTCCAGAAGCTGGTTGGCGCCCTCGATGTCCCAGAGGATCCGCTCGGAATCGCTGGGCTCCCATCTGGCGCCGGCGATGGAGACCGGCGGGACGATGCTGTCCCCGGGGATCCCGTAGCCGAGCTGAACCCGCTCCACCAGCTCCTCGCTGTTGATGGCCATCCGGATGGCCCGCCGGACCACCGGATCGGTCAGGGCCGGATGCCCGTCGCCGTGCGGCTCGAACGCCCCTTCGGGCTCCTGGTACGCCGACCCCGCGTTCATGGCCAGCTCGTCGAACTCCGGGATCGGCCCGACGAAGGTCTCGATGTTCGCCTCGCCTTCCAGGGAGTTGAAGACGTTGGGCGTGTCGATGTAGGCGAAGTCGATCTCGCCGGCCTTCAGGGCCTCGGCCACCGCGTCGTCGTTGTTGAAGATCCGGTAGATCATCTCGTCGACCGCCGGCTCAGGTCCGGTCCAGTGCGGGTTGCGCTCCATCCGCACGAACTGCCCTCGCTCGTACTCCGCGATGAAGAACGGACCGCTCCCCACGCTGGGGACGTTCTCGAACTGCTTGGGGGCGTCGGCGTGATCGCTCCACACGTGCTCGGGGAGGATGTACGTGTACATGTAGGGCGCGGCGCCCGAGTAGAGGCTGGTGGGCTCGGACGTCCGGAGGACCACCGTGGTGTCGTCGGGCGCCTCGACGCTCTCGACCAGGCCGAGGTACCCCTGCGGCAGGTAGGCGTGCTTCTCCTTGTAGATGTCAAGCGTGAACGCCATGTCCTCCGCTGTCATCGGCTCACCGTCCGACCACACCAGGTCGTCCCGGACCGTGTACGTGAAGGTCGTCCCGTCCTCGCTCACCTCGGTGTCGATGACGAAGTCGGGCACGGCCCCCAGGTCGTCCACGGCGAAGGTGATCGGCAGGTGATACGACCACGCCCAGAAGTAGAACTCGGTGGCCAGGTACCCCTTGAACGGGTTGAACGAGCTCGGCTCGGACGAGTCGCCGTAGACGAACGTGATCGTCTCGTCCTCTGGCGTCGGCGACTGCGCCGAGGCCGTGGTCACCGTGGGCCCCGCGAACAGCAGGGTTGCCGCGATCATCGCCGGCAGTCGTCGAGCCATCAGTCCTCTCCTCCCTCCGCCGGCTCCAGGGCCGGCTCGTCGATCGTCAGCGTTCTCGCGTCGGCGTCGATCGTGGCGGTCACGCCAAGCGGGATCGTGGCCAGGTGCTTCCCGTGTCCGAGCGGCAGGTTGAAGAGCACGGGGATGCCCATCGGCTCGAAGTGACGTTCGAACACGTCCTCCATCGACCGGCTCCGGAGAAGTGGATCCGGGAACCTGCCCTCCTCGCACTGGAACATCTCCCCGATCGCCACACCGGCCAGCCCGTCGAGCTTCCCGGCGTTGCGCAGGTGGGTCAGCTCGCTGTCCACCTGCCAGGGCGGGGTTTGGAGGTCCTCGAAGAACAGGATGCCGCCCTCGGTCTCCACCTCCCACGGCGTGGCCAGGGAGTCCGCCAGCAGCCACAGGCACCCACCGATCAGCGGCGCGGTGGCCCGGCCCGAGCCGATCGCGCCGACGTACGGGTCGTCCGGCCGGGGCGGGATCTCGCCGAGAGGGGCGGGCGCGGTCAGCGCCCGGAACAGGCGGTCCCGGGTGAAGTCCTGCGACCTCGCGGAGGCCACTCCCCCGAGCCCGGGCCCGTAGAACGTGACCAGCCCGGTGGCCTGACGGATCGCCAGGTGGAGCACGGTGATGTCGGAGAAGCCCACCAAGGGCTTTGGGTTCGCCCCGATGGCGTCGAGGTCGAGGAGCGGGACGACCTCGGCGGACCCGTACCCGCCACCGAAGGCCTGCACCGCGTCGACCTTGGGGTCCTCGAACATGGCCATGAGGTCCCGGGCGCGGGTCTTGGGATCACCCGCGACGTAATCGTCGCGGTCCCAGATCCCCTCGGCCAACTTGACCCGGTAGCCCTGCGACTCCCACCAGCGGACGCCCCGGTCCACCTCGGATCGTTCGTCCCACGGTCCGGCCGGCGCGGGAACGCCGATCGTGCCGCCGGGCGGGATCGGGCGGCCCTTCACCGCGGCCCCTCCGGACGGCGTCGCTCGGGCAGGGGCTTCTCCCGGAGCTCGCGGACGTACGAGACGGCCTCGGCCACGGCCGCCTCCAGCAGGGCCTTGCCCTTCTCCGGGGTGGCCAGCGTGGGGCTCCCCTGGACGCCGGTCCGAGAGAACGAGGA
Organism: Actinomycetota bacterium; assembly: GCA_050692915.1. GTDB lineage: Bacteria > Actinomycetota > UBA4738 > UBA4738 > CALAEC01 > CALAEC01. The sequence goes on from JBOGVU010000030.1 coordinate 20,659, forward strand.
CCACCACGGCATCAGCTTCAGCGAGCCGTCGGTCCAGTCGAGCCAGGCGTGCTGACCCTCGGGGTAGGAGCGCTCGTCCACGGCCAGGTCCATGTCCACGGCCTCGGGATCGATGGCCAGGTAGAGCGAGGTCTCCAGCTCGCACGCGTGGGCCATCCCGCCGCGGTCCGAGTCGCGCAGCTCGTCGATGGCGGCCAGGGCCTCGGGGCTCGACAGGTAGAACGCCGCTGCGGCCAGGGTCTCGGGGTGCTCCACCATGACCAGCCGGGCCGCCATCTCCACCAGGTTCTGGTTCGAGCCGTGCCCGTTCAGGTACAGGATGCGGCGGAACCCGTGCCGGGCCAGGGAGGTCCCCACGTCCGTCAGGTACCTGGTGAACGTCTCCCAGCCGATGGTGATCGGACCCGGGAAGTCCATGTGGTGCGGCGAGTAGCCGTGCGGGATCGAGGGGAGCAGAACGGTCTCGTCCGCGGCCTCCTCGGCGGCCCAGCGGCAGATCTCCTCCACGATGCGGAGGTCGGCGTCGATCGGGAGATGGTGGCCGTGGTCCTCGAGCGTGGCCACCGGGATCACACACACGCGATCCTCCTCGGCGACGCGAGCCACCTCGGGCCAGGTCAGCCGGGCGTACTCGAGCGGCCGGCCGCCCGCCGTCACGCCCGGACCGCCTCGGGCCGCTCGGTCGCGCCGATCTCCGCGAACGACAGGAGGAACTCGGCCGCGGCCACGATGTGCTGGCGGAGGCCCTCGACGGAGGCGAACTCGTCCGGCGCGTGCGCACCACCGGAGTGCCCCACGCCGCCGGTGACCCACGGGATCCCCAGGATCCGGTCGAACACGTAGAACGGCGCGCACCACGGCGCCATCGGGTACGGGAGCACCCGGACGCCGACGGCCCCGTACGAGGCCCGCATGGCCCGGGCCACCGCCGAGGTCGGGTCGGCCTTCCCCCACGGGTAGGAGTCGAGCATCCGCAGCTCCACGTGCTCCAGGCCGGCCGCGTCGAGGTGCTCCCGGACGGCCTCGGCCGCGCTCTCCGGCTCCAGATCGGGGACCAGCCGCACGTCGAGCACGGCCCGAGCCCGGCTCGGGATGATCGTCATCCCCCCGGGGCCCGTGTAGCCGGCCTCAAGCCCATCGACGTTCACCGTCGGGCGGAAGATCAGGGCCTCCAGCAGGTCCGGCGTGGACCCCTCCAGCCGGAACCGGGCGGCGTCGGCCTCGGCCAGGTGCGCGGCGGGGTCGAACCCCTCGGACAGCTCCTCCAGGAGGGCCCGGTCCTCCTCGGTCGGCCCCCGGGCCGCCTCGAGGAGCCCCGGGACGGCCACCTCCTGGTCGGGGCCGACCAGCGTGTCCAGCGCCCGGACCAGGGCCCACACCGGCGAGTGGATCCAGGCCATCTCGCTGGAGTGGAGCGGCGCCCGGGGCCCGCCCCACTCGCCGCCCTCGCAGACCAGCTCGAAGCTGAGGAGCCCCTTGCACCCCATGGCCAGATCCGCGGACTCCCCGCCCGCCGCGCCGTACAGATCGAGGTCCACCCCCGCGTCACCGGCCAGGTCGTCCCGCCGCGCCCGAACGACGGCCGGAAGGTTCGGGCTGCCCAGCTCCTCCTCCCCCTCCATCATGAACGCCACGCCGACCGGGATCCCGCCGGTGTCCCGGAGGGCCTCCAGGGCACAGAAGAACGCCACCAGCGAGCCCTTCGAGTTCGCCACCCCGCGCCCGACCACCGCCGTACCGACGCCGGGAAGGTCGCGGACCTCGGCGGCGAACGGCGGCGAGGACCAGTCCGGCTCTTCGGCCGGCTGGACGTCGTACATCCCGTACTTCACCAGGCGGGGGGCGCCCGCCGGGCCGGACACCTCGCCGAGGACCACCGGGTGGCCGGGGGTCTCCACGAGCTCGGCCGAGCCGCCGACCTCCTCGACCTGGGCGGCCACCCGCTCGGCCACGTCCCGGATCCCCTGGCCGGTGCCGCTCACCGAGGGCATCCTGCACAGCTCCCGGATCCGCTCCAGGTAGGTGTCGAATCGCTCCTCGACGAGCCGGGCGACCTCGGCCGACCGGTCCCCGTCCCGTGATGGCTCCGTCCCCACGTCCCCCCTTGAATCGCCGTACAGGATTATGGCCCGAACCGCCGGGGAACGGCCTGTCCGGACCGGCGGGGCAGGAACGGTCGGGATGGACGGAACGGACGGACGCGGCCCACCGGGAGCGGTGCGAGCATGGCGCCATGAGCGGGCCGGCCGACCTCGTCCTCACCGGTGCCCGGGCCCGAACCGGCGTCTCCGGGCGTCCCCCCGTCGAGGCCCTCGACGTGGCGGTCCGGGACGGCCGGATCGCCGCGGTCGGCTCGCCGGAGGAGATGCGTGGCCTCGCCGGGCCCGGCACCGAGGTCATCGAGGGACGGGGCGGCCTGCTCCTCCCGGGGTTCCAGGACGCCCACGTCCATCCCCCCACCAGCGGGCTGGAGCGGCTCCGGTGCGACCTGAACGTGGCCGAGGACGCCGAGTCGTACAGGCGGATCGTGGCCGAGTACGCGCGGGCCCATCCCCACGCGGCCTGGATCCTGGGCGGGGGGTGGTGGCCGGCGGCGTTCCCCGGCGGCATCGCCCGGCGGGAGGACCTCGACGCGATCGTCCCCGACCGCCCGGCGTTCCTCCCGAACCGAGACGGTCACGGGGCGTGGGTGAACACCCGGGCCCTGGAGGCGGCGGGGATCGACCGCGCCACCCCCGACCCGCCCGACGGGCGGATCGAGCGGGACCCGCGCACCGGCGAGCCGACCGGGACGCTGCACGAGGGAGCCATGGCGCTGGCCACGGAGGTGATCCCGCCGACCTCGCGCGAGGAATGGACGCGGGCCATCCTCGAGGCCCAGGGACACCTCCACTCGCTCGGGATCACGGCGTGGCAGGACGCCTGGGTGGGACCCGAGCACCTCGACGCGTACCTGGCCCTGGCCGGCCGGGGCGAGCTCACCGCCCGGGTGGTGGCCGCCCTGTGGTGGGAGCGGTCCCGCGGCCTCGAGCAGATAGAGGACCTCCTGACGCAGCGGGCCCGAGCCGCCGCGGGGGCGATCGACGCCGGGACCGTGAAGATCATGATCGACGGGGTCATCGAGAACTTCACGGCGCACCTGCTGGAGCCGTACCTCGACACCCTCGGGGAGCCGACCGGCAACCGGGGCATCCCGTTCCTGGAGGACGAGGAGCTGGCCGCCGCCGTGACCCGCCTGGACAGCGAGGGGTTCCAGGTCCACTTCCACGCCATCGGCGACGCCGCGGTGCGGAGCGCGCTCGATGCGGTCGAGGCGGCCCGCAGGGCGAACGGCCCGCGCGGGAACCGGCACCACGTCGCCCATCTGCAGGTGGTGCAACCGGAGGACGTCCCCCGGTTCGCCTCCCTCGAGGTGACGGCGAATGCCCAGGCCTTCTGGGCGTCCCACGAGCCCCAGATGGACGAGCTCACGATCCCGTTCCTCGGCCCGGAGCGAGCCGCCCGGCAGTACCCGTTCGCCAGCCTGGCCCGGGCCGGGGCCCGGGTGGCGCTCGGCAGCGACTGGTCGGTGAGCACCCCCGACCCGCTGCTCCAGATCGAGGTGGCGGTGACCCGGGTCGACCCCGAGCGCAGGGACGGGGACCCGTTCCTGCCCGAGGAGCGCCTCGACCCGGGGGCGGCCCTGGTCGCGGCCACGCTCGGTTCGGCCTACGTCAACCGCCTCGAGGAGCAGACGGGGACGGTCGAGCCGGGGAAGGCCGCAGACCTGGTGGTCCTGGACCACGACCCGTTCGCGGATGGCCCGATCGGGGACGCCCGGGCCGTGCTGACGATCGGCGGGGGCAGGGTCGTGCACGACGTCACCTGAGACCGGGTTGCCCCGGGGCGGCCCAGGGGCCACGATTGGGCCGGGAGGATCCGTCCGGAGGAGAGGAGGCCAACATGCGGAGACCTCGATTCAGCCTCGTGGCCGTTCTGGCGGCGGGGGCGCTGCTCACCTCGGCGTGCGCCGAGGAGACCCCGGGAGGGGGTGGAGGAGGGGGTGGAGGAGGCGGGGGCCAGACCGAGCCCAACGACCTGCTGGCCGAGATCCAGAGCCGCGGGACGCTGCGGGTGGCCACCGACCCTCAGTACCCGCCGCAGTCCTCGCTCAATGACGAGACCGGCGAGTGGGAGGGGTTCGACATCGCCGTGGCCACGGAGATCGCGAACCGGATGGGCGTCGAGGCCGAGTTCATCACCCCCGGCTGGGAGCAGATCATCGCCGGGAGCTGGCAGGACCGATGGGACGTCTCGGTGGGCTCGATGACCGTGACGCCCGAGCGTGACGAGGTGCTGCACTTCGCCACGCCGTACTACTACACACCGGCGGCCGTGGCGGTCCGGGAGGAAGACGCGGCCACGATGACCGACATCGCCACCGACTTCGACGGCGCCACCATCGGCGTGTGCGGCGGGTGCACGTACGAGTTCTACCTCGACGGCTCGCTCAACATCCCCGGCGAGGAGATCGAGTTCGTCATCGACGACGCGGAGGTGGCCACGTACAACACCGACGTGCCGGCGATCAAGGACCTCGAGGTGGGGCGGCTCGACGCCGCCATCTCCTCCCTGACGACCCTGCAGGGGGCGCAGGAGGGGGGCTCGGCGATCGAGATCGTGGGGAACGTCTTCTACGAGCCGTTGTCCGTCGCAGTGGACCGCAGCTCACAGCTCGACCCCACGAGCTTCGTCGAGGAGGTCGATCAGATCGTCCAGGAGATGCACTCCGACGGGACGCTCAGCGCACTCTCGGAGGAGTGGTTCGGCCAGGACCTGAGCACCAAGACCTAGCGTGGAGGTCGAGAAGCAGATCGGGGGGGCCGGAGAGATCCGGCCCCCCGGGGTCCCGGACGAGGACCTGAGCCGGTGGCAGAGGGTCGAGGTGGCCAGCCTCCGGGTCCCGTTCCGGGTGAAGCTGGCCCTGGTCTGGCTCGGCGTCATCACGGTCCTTGGGATCATGTTCGTCCTGGTCCGGTTCGACCTGAGCTGGATGGCCGAGCATGCCCGGTTCATCTTCCTGGGGATCCCGTTCACGCTGCTGATCTCGGTGGCGGCCATCATCCTGGCGGTGATCCTGGCCGTGCTGGGTTCGCTGGCCCGGCTGTCGAGGAACCCGATCGCGTTCGGCGTGTCTGGGTTCTACGTTTCGTTCTTCCGAGGCACCCCCCTGATCGTCCAGATGTTCCTGATCTACGCGGGGCTGGCGCAGATCGGCGGGAACCTTCGGACCATGGGCTACGCCTGGGGCGAGCTGCTGATCCTCGACTCGCTGCTGGCGGGCATCCTCGCGCTCGGGCTGAACTATGGCGCGTACATGACCGAGATCTTCCGGGCCGGCATCCAGTCCGTGGCGCACGGCCAAGCGGAGGCGGCGCAGGCCATCGGCATGACCTACCGGCAGATGATGCGGCGGGTCATCCTCCCCCAGGCGGTGCGGGTCATCATCCCGCCTACGGGCAACGAGTTCATCGCCATGCTGAAGGACTCGGCGCTCGTGTCGTTCCTGGGGACCGTGGTATCGCAGATGGAGCTGTTCCGCCGGGCCCAGCTCGTCGGCATCGCGGACTTCCGGCCGTTCGAGGCCCTGATCCTGGCGGCGGGGATGTACTGGGCGCTGACCACCGTGTTCACGTTCTTCCAGCAACGGCTGGAGCGACGGCTGTCGACAGGATACGTCCGGGCGGGCTCCTTCCAGCTCGGCGGCGGCGCCGCCGGCCACGCGGGCTGACGGAGTAGCGGTCGTGCCCGACGGCCCCGTGGTTCGGATCAAGGGACTCCACAAGTCGTTCGGCCCGCTGGAGGTCCTGAAGGGGATCGACCTCGAGATCGAGCCCGGCGAGGTCGTGGTGGTCTTCGGCCGGTCCGGCTCGGGGAAGAGCACGCTGCTCCGGTGCGTGAACTGGCTGGAGGAGCCGTCCGCCGGAGTGGTCGAGGTCGACGGGATCCGGCTCGAGCCCGGACACCGGACACGGTCGAGGCGGGAGGAGATCCGCCAGGTTCGGATGCGGTGCGGGATGGTGTTCCAGGAGTTCAACCTGTTCCCCCACCTGACCGCAGCGGAGAACGTGATGGAGGGTCCGGTCACCGTGCGCGGCGTGGACCGAGCCGCCGCGAGACAGCAGGCCCTGGAGCAGCTGGCTCGAGTAGGCCTGGCCGACAAGGCCGAGGAGCACCCGATCCGCCTGTCGGGCGGTCAGAAGCAGCGGGTGGCCATCGCCCGGGCGCTGGCCATGGTGCCGACCATCATGCTGTTCGACGAGCCCACCTCGGCCCTCGACCCGGAGCTGATCGGCGAGGTCCTTGCGGTGATGAAGGCCCTGGCCACCGAGATGCAGATGACGATGATGGTGGTGACCCACGAGATGGGGTTCGCCCGCGAGGTGGCCAACCGGATGCTGTTCCTCCACGAGGGCGAGGTCGTCGAGGAGGGCCCTCCGAGCCGCATCCTCACCGAGCCCCAGGACGCTCGCACCCGGACGTTCCTCGCCGCGGTGCTCTAGGCAGAGTGGCCGGACGCTCGGCGCGTGCCCGACGGCACGCCGGAGCGGTGACGGTCGTCACCGACGCAGCCCGTTCATGAGTGGCACGATCTCGTCGACACTTCCGAAAGGAGGATGCGATGGCGACCCTCGCAGCGACGCGATCGGAAGGCGCAGAGACGTCCCTCCGATGGGGGACCTGGCTGATGGGCCTGGCGGCACTGGGATTCATCGGATACGCAGTCATCTTCTTCGTCCTCAACTTCACCGATCAGTTCCTTGAGCTGGGTATCGGCCCGGAACAGGTGGATGTCGGCCGGGACGAGATCCAGGCGTTCAGCCCCTCGCTGTTCCAGTACATCGGTCACCTGCACATCGCGGTGGCCGGGTTCCTCGCGGCCACCGGGCTGGCGGTGCTCTTCCTGATCTACGGGGTCCGGCAGGGCTACATCTGGGCGTGGGCGGGCGCCGTGGCGGCCCCGGTCCTGGGGCTCCTGGTGGCGCTCCCGGCCCACTACCCCAACGGGTTCGACACGATCGGACACCTCGGGCTGGTGTACCTGGCGACGGCGATCTTCGTGGTCGGGGCACTGCTGGCCCTGCGAGGGTTGCGCGCCGGAGAGCCCGACTAGCGCAAGGACTCACCAGCGGACGGGCGGCGCCGAAGCGCCGCCCGTCACCTTTCAGGTGGCCGGCTCAGGGCAGGGTCACGAAGTCTTCGAGGAAGTCCCTGGCCGAGTCGGTGTCCACCCGGTACGTGGTGTCGGTGGCCTTGCACCACCGGTCACCGGTCACCGTGATCGACACCAGCAGGTT
>JBOGVU010000031.1:0-27158 GCA_050692915.1 Actinomycetota bacterium
GCCTTCTGCTCCCCGGCGTCGGGGAGGGTGCCGGTCAGCTTGTCCGCGGCGGTCCTGGTGTCGCGGGCCTCCCTACGGGCGGCCGTGCGGGCCTGGTCCACGGGACGGATCCCCAGCAGCCGGAGAACCATCTCCTTCCTCTTGGCCTTGGTCACGTCGCTGAACGCATCGAGCTGCTTCTGCTCGGCGAACACCGAGGCTCGGAACACGTGCACGTCCATGTGCAGGAGCCCCTGGATCGCCCGGCCGACCTCCGTGACGCCGGCTGCCAGCTGACGGTCGCCCACGAACAACTCGGCCTCCGTCTGATGGTTCCGGCCCCGGATCGTGCGGCGGACCTCGTACTGGCTGCCGCCGTGCTCGAAGACCAGTCGCACGACGCAGTCCGTGAGGACGCCGCCGGTGCGGATCTGGTCTCGGTGGGTCCGGGCCATCCCGAAGCACGCGAACCCGATCGACTCCACCAGCGAGGACTTGCCGGCCCCGTTCGGCCCGAAGATCCCGATCACCCGAGCCGGCAGCTCCAGATCCACCTCCTCGAACACCCGGAAGTTGCGGAGAGACAGCTCCAGGATCCTCATTCGCTCTCCGCCTGCGCCGCCTCCAGGAACCGGCGCCCCGTGTCCCGGACCCGCTCGCGATCGAGCCCCGCCAGGTCCTGGCCCTCCACGTACCCGTCCCACTCGGCCTCCAGGCCGCCGATGGTCGCGTCGGCCTGGACCGGCAGCGCGCCGAGCGCGTAGTCCGGCTCCACCTGGACGTGGAGCGACCCGGGCACCGCCTCCCGCCACTCCTCGGCCGGGACCTGTCGGAACGTCGCGGGGTCGACCTCGGCCAGGAACACCCGGGCGATGGCGCCCTGCGGACAGCCCTCGGCGGCCCGGCCGACCGCATCGACGAGCTCCGACGGTCCCATCCCGGCCGCGTCCACCCCGAAGGTCTCCAGGGGCCGCTCCCCGGGGTTGGGGTGGTGCTCCACGGTCCCGGCCTCGGTGTCGAGCACGACGAGCCCCTTCGGCCCGGCGCCCTTGGGCCGGTCGGCGAACCAGAACGAGTCGGTTGACCCCGCGTACCAGGTCCGTTTCGACACCTTCTGGTGAACGTGGTAGTGGCCGAGCACCACGTGATCGAACCGCCGGTCGAACACCCCCTCCTCGACCTCGAGCTCGTTGATGTCCCGGTACTGCCGGACGGGGAGCGAGGTCAGGGCCACGTGGGCCAGGAGCACGCTGGTCGCGTCGGCATGCAGGTGGGCCGCGGAGCGCTCGATCTCCTCTCGGAAATCACCCTCGGACAGGGTCTGGGGCACGGCGTGGACCCGGACGCCGGCGAGGTCGGCGGTGACCGCCTCCATGGCCCAGGCGAAGGTCACGTTCGAGAAGAACTCCTCCAGGGCCGCGTACGGCGATCCCGTGCCCCGGAGCCTCGGCGTGTCGTGGTTCCCGGAGATGGCCACCCCTGGCAGGCCCGCGTCCTGGAGGCGCTTCAGGCCGATGGCCACCCGAGTGAACACGCGGTACGACGGACGGGCGTGGTCGAAGATGTCGCCGAGCCACAGGAACCCTTCCGGCTCGAGCTCCACGGTCCGATCCATCGCCCAGTCGAAGGAGGCCAGGAAGTCCTCCTCTCGTACGTTGCGGCCCTCGTCGTCCCGGAGGTGGGCCAGGTGCGTCCGTCCCAGGTGCGCATCGCCCACCGCGACCAGGCGGGCCACTACTCCGCGAATCCCTTCGACGCCTCCGCCGGCCGGTCGGGGAGGGGAGCGGGGCCCTTCACCGATTTCAGGTAGTCCTCGTACAGGTACACCCTGGCGGGCAGGGCGAACGGCGCCTCGAGGCTCGTGACGATGGCCTCGCCCGGCATCAGCGTTTGGATCTCCGGCCCGAGGTCCTTGATGTCCTGCTTCGACGACCCTCGGAGGATGTTCCGGTCCTTCTCGTCGGCCAGCCCCAGGATGAAGAACGTGTTGAACTGGGACAGCAGCTCGTCGTCGAGCAGCTTCGGCTGCTGGCTCACCGCGCACAGGCCGACCTTGAACTTCCGGCCCTCGCGGGCGGTCCGGGGGAACACGTTCTCGTCCGATCGCTTCGCCCGGGAAAGCACCCGCTGGGCCTCTTCCAGGGCCACGATGGTGGGAGGCAGGGTGGCGAACCGGTCCCGGTCCTCCAGGTAGGCCTCGGCGTTGGCGTCGAGGAGTCGCCGGGTGATCACCGAGGCCACCAGGACCTCCTCGACGTCGGACAGCCCCGAGGTTTCCACGAGCACGGAGTAGCCATCCGACAGCTCGCCCACGATCCGCTCGGACAGGGAGGCCTGCGAGGTGTCGCGGCTGATGCAGGGGAGCTCCAGGATCCGCTGGGCCCGGCGACGGATGACCTGGATGGTCGAGGTGGCCGCCCCCACCTGCTTGGCCAGCTCCTCGGGGTCCTCGGCCTCGTCGGCCACGGCCGGCATCCAGTCGTCCCGGTACAGGCGGGCCAGACGGTAGATGGCATCGATCTGAGCGGGGCTCCAGTCGTAGGCGGCCTGGAGGTCGCCCAGGGTGATCTCCCCGAGCGTGAGCCTGAGGGCGGTGGCCTGGGCACCCAGGCCCGGTCGGGTGGCGTACACCTTCAGCCTCTCCGCGGCCCAGGGATGGTCTCGCAGCCCCCGCCGAGTGCCCCCTCCGCCGTCGAGGTACTCCCCGTGCGGGTCGAACAGGAGCACCGCGCACCGGCCCTGGGACTCCAGGATCGTGCCGGCCAGCACCTTCATCAGGTTCGACTTGCCCATCCCCGTGGTGGCGAAGACCCCCACGTGAGAGGCGAGGGTGGCGCCGTGGATCCCGACCTCCAGGTCGATGGTGTCCTCGCCGCTCCGGAGGAGCCCCACCCGCAGGTCGCCCATCCGGCCCCCTAGGAACGCGAAATCCTCGGCCGTGGGAGCGGTCACCCTGGCGAACTGCGCCGGGAGGGACTTCGGCTTGCGGAACTCGCCTGCCGCGTCGACGTACCCGAGCGGGGCACACTCGGCCACCTTGTACAGGCGCTGCTCGGGGTCGTGGATCGAGTAGGGCGTGTCCGTCACGTCGCCGGCCATGTACGCGCCGGCGGCGCGTTCTGCCCAATTCGGGTCGGTGGAGTCCGAGCCGTAGGTCACGTCGATGACCCGGAAGAGGTGCCGACGGCCGCGCTCGGCGTCGTCGGCCGCCAGCAGCTCGCCCAGGAACAGGTCGGTCCCGTAGAACGATCGGAACCGCGCGTCCAGCACGCTCTTACCGAAGATGCGGCCCTTGTGGTCGTCGGTCACGATCGGTTCAGCACCTCGTGGAAGTCCTGGAACAGCGTCTCGATGTCGTCCTCGCCCATGCCCGCGCCGGCCAGCGCGCCTCGGAAGGAGCGGCGGAGGTCGGCCACGGCGTAGCCGGAGACCCTGGCCGCCCGGTGAGCCCGAGCCAGCGGATAGGGGTATCCGACGAAGGCCGCGTCGTCCGAGCACCCCGCCAGACGGGCCAGGATCTCCAAGGGGTCGGCGGGCCCACGGGCCACGTCCACCCGGAACGCATGCCCGGCCGTGGCGGCCAGGCGGGCCACGAAGATCTCCCCGACGTAGAGCCGCCGGAACACCGGATCCGTGGAGATGCGGGCCGTCCACGGCGTCCGCCCCAGCTCCCGGTCGCCCCGGCGCTTCAGGAGCCCGACCAGCGGCGCGTTCCGACCCCAGAACAGCGTGGAGGCCTTGACCACGCCGGCCAGGTGCACCCCGCGCTCGACCGCCTCCTGGTGGATGCCCCGGATGACGTCCGCCGGAACCAACGGCCCGCCGTGGAGGGAGCCGTCCACCAGGACGAGGTCATCGGGTTCGGCCTCCGCCACCGTCCGCCGGACCAGATCCCACTCGTCACACTCGCGGAGGACGTCGATCGGGCGGGTGATGCGGGGAACCTCCTTCGGCTCGGGGGCGTCCATCCGCTTCAGCCGTTCCCGGTAGAGACGAGCCGCCTCGTCGGCGGTAAGGGCCCGCACGTCCAGCGGCGGTGACTCCACCACGTCGGTCACGCCTTCCCGGAAGCGCACCCTGGCCGCCCTGGTCGCTCCGACCTGGAACGAGCGGCCGTCGGCGAGTGTGCACGATCCGCCGTCGATCGCCCAGACGGTCCCCGGTGGGGTGGGGGAGAGGGGGGTCAGCTCGAACCGGTCCGGATGGCCCTCCACGACCACGTCGTCCAGGAGCTCGAGCTGGCCCTCGGCCACCCGAACCTCGGATGCCGGCCGCTCGAGCAGATCGATCACGAACGAGGCGGCGTCCACCAGACCCCGGCTGTCAGCGAGATCGGTCCCCGCAACGGCGGCAACCGACGGGCGCCCTCCCATCGTCCGAAGGATAACGCCCCCCTCCGACACGTTCTCGACGTCGAGCACGCGGTGTGACAAGTCTTGGTTTGACAGGCGAGGGATGCCCAACTAGCATGACGTCGCTCCGCCATGGTGGAGCGAGGGGCCCACAGAGGCTGAGTAGAGAACGCGGCGCCCCGGCGCTGCGGCCCCAAAGGTCTCTGTGGGCCCTTCGCTCGCCCGGGAATAGGCGGACTCCCCGTGTCGTTCCACGGACCTCGGAACATCGCAAGGGCGTACAATGGCCCGTCCCCGGGAAAGGGGATACCGTGGAAGAGCCCGAGGAGACACAGAACGAGGCGCCGGCCGCCGAGGAGGCCGAGACCAGCCTCGACGAGATCATTGCCAAGAAGTCAGATGAGCCCGCGCCCGAGGAGTCGGAGGACGAGTCCGTCGTGGAGGTCGGCCGCGAGGAGCGGGTGGAGGCCCTCACGGTCAAGGTCGTGCCCCAGCAGCCCACCGAGTTCACCTGCAGGAACTGCTACCTCGTGAAGCACCGCAGCCAGCTGGCCGACAAGAAGCGGATGCTTTGCCGGGACTGCGCCTAGGCTCCGGACCCCGGTCGCTCCCCGTCGCCCTCGTCTCGGTCATCGCGTCGGGGGTCCTCCTGTGGCTGGGGCTCCCGCCCGCGGACCTCGGTCCGATCGGGTTCGTGGCGCTCGTCCCGCTGCTGTGGGCCATCCGCGGGACCAGGGCCCGGCGGGGCGCCCTCCTCGGGCTGGCCTTCGGCCTGGTCTTCTACGGCGTCCTGCTCTCGTGGCTGATCCCGGTATCGATCCTCGCCTGGGCGGCCCTGGTCCTCGGCGTGGGGGCGTTCCTGGCCCTGTTCGGCGCGATCGTCCCGGCGCTGTGGCGTGACCAGGCCCCCATCCGGACGGCCCTGGCGGTGGGGGCGGCCTGGGCGCTGGTGGAGTGGCTCCGCGGCGTGTGGCCGTTCGGGGGCTGGAGCTGGGTGAGCCTGGGTGCCACCCAGCACGACAACCCGATCATCCTGCCGGCGGCCGCGGTGATCGGCGCGGTCGGCCTGGGGTTCCTGGTGGCAGCCGTCAACGCCCTGGTGCTCCTGGTACTGCTCCGGGTGGGGGAGCGGCGCCGGGCCATCCTCCCGGCCGCGGGCGCCGTGGGGCTGGCGTTCCTGCCCCTGGCGGTCCCGGCCGCCTCACCCGACGGCCCTCCCGTCGACGTGGCCGTGATCCAGGGGAACGTCCCGGTGGAGATCGGGACGGCCAGCCGCATCCTCGAGGACAACCTGGTGGCTGAGAATCACGCCCGCGTGCACCTCCGACTGGCGGCGGACCCGCCCGACCTGGCGATCTGGCCGGAGAACGCCCTCGATCGCGACCCGACCGCCGACCCGGTGATCGGACCGGTGGTCCAGTCGGCCATCGTGACGGTGGGCGCCCCGACCCTGGTCGGCGCCATCACCCAGACCGACGACGGGCGGCTCCTGAACGAGAACCTCCTGTACTCGGCGGACGGAAGGGTGGTCGACCGGTACGCCAAGAACCACCTCCTGCCGTTCGGCGAGTTCGTGCCGGGCCGCCGGTTCCTCAACTGGATCCCGGACGTCCGCCGGGTACGCACTGACCTGTCCCCGGGCACCGCGCCCGGCAGGTTCCGCTCCGGCGGCGTGGGGTTCGCCTCCATCATCTGCTTCGAGAACGCCTTCCCGGACCTGGTCAGGGAGTTCGTCACCGAGGACTCGGCCTTCCTGGTGGTGTCCACGAACAACTCCACGTTCGGGATCAGTGCGGCTCCCGAGCAGCACGTGGTCCTGTCGGAGCTCCGGGCCGTGGAGACCGGGCGATGGGTGGTCCACGCGGCGCTGTCGGGGATCAGCGCGATCATCACGCCCGGGGGAACGGTGGCCCAGCGGAGTGGCCTGTTCGAGCCGGCCCTGCTCCGGGCGCGCATCCCGACCGCCGAGGGAACGACGCTCTACGACGCGCTGGGGGGATGGCTCCCGCTGGGATTCCTGCTGCTCCTCGGCCTCGGCTACCTCGGTCCCCGCCGCGCAGCGGCGAGGGCGGTCCTTCCCTTGCCCGAGGACCATCGGGTGGCGGTGGTCCTGCCCACCTACAACGAGCGCGAGACCGTGGAGGACGTGGTGGAGCGGGTGCTGGCGGCCTCGGATCGGGTCGACGTCAAGGTCGTGGACGACTCATCACCGGACGGCACCGGCGACCTGGTCCGGAAGATGGCGGACCGGCAGCCCCGGGTGGTCCTGATCGAGCGCCCGGAGAAGGGGGGGCTGGCCGGCGCGTATCTCGATGGCTTCGGGGCGGCCCTGGCCGAGGGATACGAACTCATCGTGGAGATGGATGCCGATCTCTCCCACCGTCCGGAGGACCTTTCCCGGCTCCTGGAGGCCGCCCGGAACCACCACCTGGCCATCGGGAGCCGGTACGTCCCGGGCGGGCGGGTCCGGAACTGGGGCCTGGTTCGACGGGTCCTTTCTCGGGGCGGCAACCTGTACGTCCGGATCCTGCTTGGCCTCCCCGTGGCCGACGCCACCAGCGGGTTCCGGGTCTACCGACGCGAGGCCCTCCGGGAGCTCGTCACCCACCGGCTCCGGTCCGAGGGCTACGCCTTCCAGGTCGAGCTGGCGTACAGGGCCTGGCGCCGGGGCCTGGTCGTCGGCGAAGTGCCCATCACGTTCGAGGAACGCCGCCACGGCCACTCCAAGATCTCCCGGGCCATCGTGGTCGAGGCACTGTGGCAGGTGGCCGTCTGGGCGCTGCGCGATCGGCTGCTGCGCCGCCGGCCGCCTTCCAGGCAGCGGCATCCCTCTGCGCAACGGGCGTGAATATGAGGACCCGCCCTGCTCGTGCCGGTCCGGTCAAAGCCCGATAAGGAACATTACGTCAAGTTGGCTTTAGGGAGGGAGCAGGCTCCGTGCGCTCCCCACCGGCGGATGGGAAGATGCGGCCCGATGCAGACGCGGGGATCTCGCCCGATCGGGCCGGCGCTGCCGGCGGCGGGGGGCGCGCTCCTGTTCGTGGCAGCGCTGTTCCTCCCGTTCCAGGTCCGGTCGGGGACCGAACAGACGATCCTTGACCTGGATCAGGGCTTCCGGGTGTGGGGGTCGCTGGCGGTGGGACCCCTGGGCGTCCTGATCGCGGCGGTGGCCGGAGGGTGGCTCCTGCTGGGCCCGTGGAGCGCTCGGCGAGCGGCCGGGCTGATCATAGCGGCGGGGCTGTGGGGGACGCTGCGGGGCGCCGCGATCCTGGGGGTGTCGTGGTTCCCTGGCGGCGCCGCCGGCGATGCCGTCGATCCCGGGATCGGGTCGTACTTGGCCCTGGCCGGCGGAATCCTCATCCTGCTCGCCGGGGTCGCGGCGTTCGCCCGGGCGCCGGCGGAGGACGGGGCCAGGAGCCGGGCGATATGCGTGTTGGCGCTGGTGAGCGCGATCGGATACGCGCTCTCGAACCTGGTCTCGGCGGCCCGGCTGGCTCCCCCGGAGTTCGAGCCCACTGAGATCGCCGTGGTCAACCTGTCCTCACCCGACATGACGCTCCTGTGGGAGGGACTGCTTCCCGGGGTGATCACGATCGTGCTCCTTCTCTCCGCCATGCGGATCCTCACCGGCACCGCCGGGGGCACGGGCGCGCTCCTGATGGGGCTCGGCCTGATCACCGCCCTTCAATTCGCCGGCATCATGGCCTGGGCCTCCAGCGGAGCCATCAGGTTCCTCTCCCCCACGCTTGGCGGATGGCTCGGCATCGCCACCGGAGCGCTGCTGTTCGTAACCGGCCTCCTCTCCCCCACCGAGCCGGCTCCGCGAGCGGCGGCGGTCCCCGAGACGGCCTGATCGCCCGCCCTACCAGCAGATCTTCAGCGATCGGGCCGCCAGGGCCTCGTCGAGGCGGCGGATCGGCGTGGTCACCGGGGCGTCGTGGAGGAGGTCGGGGGTGTCCGCGGCCTCGCGGGCGGCCCGGAGCATCGCCTCGGCGAAGGCGTCCAGCGTTTCCTTCGACTCGGTCTCGGTGGGTTCGACCATCAGCGCCTCCTCCACCACCAGGGGGAAGTACACCGTCGAGGGATAGTAGCCCAGATCGATCAGGCGCTTGGCGACATCGATGGCCCGGATGCCGTGGCGCTTCAAGGGCTTCGCGGTGGAGACGAACTCGTGCATCGGCCTCCCGTCGGGGAACGCCAGCGGATACGAGCTCCGGACCCGCTCCGCCAGGTACCGGGCGTTGAGCACGGCCCGCTCCCCCACCTCCCGGAGCCCGTCCCCACCGTTCCCGAAAACGTAGGCGTACGCCCGGACCAGCACGCCGAAATTCCCGTGGAAGCCGTGGATACGCCCGATCGACTCGGGACGGTCCCGGTCCCACCCGAACGTCCCGTCCTCCCGGCGCTCCACCACCGGCGACGGGAGGAACGGGGCCAGCCGCTCCCCCACCGCCACCGGCCCGGCCCCGGGACCGCCACCGCCGTGCGGCGTGGCGAACGTCTTGTGGGTGTTCATGTGGACGATGTCGAACCCCATGTCGCCCGGCCGGACCCGTCCCAGGATGGCGTTCAGGTTCGCCCCGTCGTAATAGAGGAGGCCGCCGGCCTGGTGGATCGTCCGGGCGATCTCCAGGATGTCCTCCTCGAACAGGCCCAGGGTGTTCGGGTTGGTGATCATCAGGCCGGCCACGTCCTCGTCGACGAGCTTCTCCAGGGCCGAGAGGTCCACCAGGCCGCGGGCGTCGGACGGCACCGTGGCCACCTCGTACCCGGCCATCCGGACGCTGGCGGGATTGGTGCCGTGGGCGGAGTCGGGGATCACGATCCGCCGCCGGGGGTCACCGTTCCGGGAGTGGAACGCCCGCATGATCAGGAGGCCGGTCAGCTCCCCCGACGCCCCCGCCGCCGGCTGGAACGTGGCCTCGGCCATCCCGGTGACCTCGCACAGCGCCCGCTCCAGCCGCCACAGGAGCTCCAGGGCACCCTGAGCGGTGTGCTCCGGCTGGAGCGGATGGAGCCGGCGGAACCCGGGGAGCGCCGCCGCCGTCTCGGCCACCTTCGGGTTGTACTTCATCGAGCACGACCCCAGCGGATAGAACCCCGTGTCCACGCCGTAGTTGCGCTGGGCCAGCCGGGTGTAGTGACGGACCAGGTCGCGCTCGGAGACCTCGGGGAGCCCCGCTGTCCCGTCCCGGCGCTGGTCGACGGGGAGCTCGACCGGGGGCACGTCGAGCTCGGGGAACGAGGACGCTCGACGGCCCGCGCGGGACAGGTCCCGGAGCGTGGAGGGGAACCCCTCCGGGTCCCCCACCCGTACCGGGGCCCCGACGCGATCTCCGGCGCTCACGCCAGCACCTCCCTCAGCGCCCCGGCCAGCCGGTCGATCTGCTCCCGGGTCCGGCGCTCCGTGCAGGCCACCAGGAGCGAGCCTCCGAGCACCGGGCCCACCAGGAACCCCCGGTCGGCCAGGCGGTCACGGATCGCCGATGGCTCGCGGCCGTCGACGGTGAGCGCGAACTCCTTGAAGAACGGCGCGTCGCCGTGCGTGAGGCGCACCCCGGGCACCGCGGTGAGCCGCTCCGCCGCGTACGCCGTCTTGGCCGCACACGCCTCGCCGACCTCCGCCAGACCGGCGGGACCCAGCCAGGCCAGGTACACGGCTGCGGCGATGGCCATCAGCGTCTGGTTCGTGCAGATGTTCGAGGTGGCCTTCTCCCGCCGGATGTGTTGCTCCCGGGCCTGGAGCGTGAGGACGTAGCCCGGTCGCCCGTCGACGTCCACGGTCTCGCCGACGATGCGTCCGGGCATCCGGCGGACGTCCTGCATCCCGGCGGCGATCACCCCGAGGTACGGCCCACCGAAGTCGAGGTGGTTGCCCAGGACCTGGCCCTCGGCCACGGCGATGTCGGCACCGAGCTCCCCCGGCGGCGCCAGGACGCCCAGCGACAGGGGGTCGAACACGTGGATGGCCCTGGCCCCGGCGGCCCGGGCCGCAGCGAACACGTCGCGGGCCCGCTCCAGGACGCCGAGAGCGTTGGGGTGCTGGAGGACCACGCAGGCCACCTCGCCCACCACGGGCACCACGGCCCTTCCTCCCCTCGACGGCAGGATCTCCGGCTCGTACCCCGCGCCCTGCCCGTAGGTCCTGAGGGCTTCCACGTACCGGGGATCCAGGGTGTCGGCGACCACAACCCGGCTCCGGCCGGTGGCGGCCCGGGCCAGGTTCACCGCCTCCACCACGGCCGTGGCCCCGTCGTACAGCGAGGCGTTCGAGACCTCCAGGCCGGTGAGGTCGCAGATCATCGACTGGTACTCGAACAGGGCCTGGAGGACGCCCTGTGACAGCTCCGGCTGGTACGGCGTGTACGAGGTCTGGAGCTCGGACCGGCCGGCCATGGCCCACACCGCCGCCGGCACGTAGTGGTCGTAGGCCCCACCCCCCGCGAAGCAGACCAGGTCGTCCACGTGACGGTTCCGAGCCGCCAGGCGGGTCAGGTCGTCGAGGAGCTCCATCTCCGACACGCCGTCGGGGATGTCCGGCGGCCGGTCGAGGAGGACCTGGGGCGGGATGTGCGCGTACAGATCGTCCGCCGAGGAGAGCCCCAGGGCCTCCAGCATGGCCCGGACGTCCTCCTCGGTGTGGGGGGAGAACCGAAGACCGCTCACTCGGCGGGCATCCTACCGCAGGGCCGAGCTCACGCCGACTCTGTCGATCGACGGTCCTCCAGCCCGTACTTCGTTACCAGCGACAGGTAGTCGCGCTGGTAGAAGATCTTGCAGTTCACCTCGGGATACAGCTCCTGGAGGCGGCGCACCTTCCGGTTCTTCCGGGTCACGAGCTTCTGGTTCATCGTGGTGATCTCGATGTACAGCTCGTAGGCCGGCAGGTAGAAGTCAGGGGTGAACTGCTGGATCACGTTGCCCAGGCGGTCCCATTCGAGGTCGAACGACGTGGGCTCGTACTCCCAGTCGATCTGGTAGAAGTCCAGGAGGCGGGCGAACTGGCGCTCGCTGGCGTGGGCGAAAGCGATCGTGTCGCTCTTGAGCGGCTCGTTGGCCTGAAGGGTTGCCCTCACGCGCCTCCGGCCCGCGCGGCCGCCCTGGCCGTCTTCTTCACCGAGCCCTCGACGTCGCTCCATACCTTGTCCACGGCGATCCCGAACACGCCCTGGCCGCGCTGGAGGAGATCCATGACCTCGGTCGGCGACTCGCATGCGTAGATCTTGTTCCCATCCGAGACAAGGGTCAGTCCGGCCGGAGGCTTCTTGAGGTGGTCTCGAAGGAACTCGATGGCCTGCCGGATCCGCTGGAGGTTGACCCCCGTGTCCAGGAGGTTCTTGATCGCCCGGAGCAGGACGATGTCCTGGAAGGAGTACTCGCGCTGGGTCCCCGATCCCCCTGCGTCCCGGATGCTCGGCGCCACCAGGCCGGTCCTGGCCCAGTAGTCGAGCTGACGATAGGAGATCCCCACGATCTTGGCGACATCTGGAGCCCGGTAGCCCTCGTCCTCTGCCATGTTCGCACCCCTGTAATTACGCGAGCGTCGGCCAGCGTACCCCCGGGAGCTCGGACTGTCAATGACCCGGCCCTAGGCCTGGGCCCCCGGTGCCCCCTCCTCGCCGAAGTCCTCGGGACGGACGTTCTCCAGGAACTCCCGGAACCGCTGGACCTCCTGCTCCTGCTCCTCGTCCTCCCGGATCACGATGCTGGCCTCGCCGAGGACGTCCTCGTGGGCGAAGATCGGGACCCCCAGGCGGACCGCCAGAGCGATGGCGTCGGAGGGGCGGGAGGAGATCTCGTATGAGGAGCCGTTCCGTGCCATCTCGATCACCGCGTAGAACGTGCCGTCGCGGAGCTCCGTGATCAGGATGCGCTCCACGCTGATGGCAAGCTCCTCCAGGATGTTCTTCATGAGGTCGTGGGTCATGGGCCGCTGGGTTGGGACGCCCTGGAGGGCGAACGCGATGGCCGTTGCCTCCGAGGTCCCGATCCAGATCGGCAGGTAGCGCTCACCGTCGCTCTCCTTGAGGAGGACGATGGGCTGGTTGCCGGGCAGCTCCACCCGGACGCCGACGAGGTTCATCTCGATCATGCCCGAATCCAAATGTATCCCCTCCCCCCAGACCCGGCAACCGAAACGCTACCGGTATGGGTCCCCGGCCTCTTTGAGAAGGGACACGAACGCCAGGGGCTCCTCGGACAGGGCGTCCATGTCTTCCACGGCCACGATGAAGGGCAGGTTGCGGTACACCTCGTCGTAGTCGAGGCCGTAGCCGAGGACGAACTTGTCGGGACAGTCGAACCCCCGGTACCGGATGTCCAGCGGGGTGATGCGGCGGACGGACTTGTCGAGAAGGGCGCACACCTCCACGGAGGCCGGATCGCGGGAGCGGAGGGCCGAGAGCAGATAGGTCAGGGTGAGGCCGGTGTCCACGATGTCCTCGACCACGATGACGTCTCGTCCGCCGATGTCCCGGTCGAGATCCTTCATGATCCGCACCACGCCCGAGCTCCCCTCGCCGTACGAGGAGATCGACATGAAGTCGACGCTGGCGGGGAGGTCGATGGCCCGGAGCAGGTCCGCGTGGAACATGGCCCCGCCCTTGAGCACGGAGATCAGGACGGGCTCACGGCCGGCGTACTCGCGGGTGATCCCCTCTCCCAGGGTCCGGACCCGATCCCGGATGTCGCCCGCCGTGTAGAGGACGGTGACCTGCTCCTGCACGCGGGCAGATCATAGGCCGCTCCCGGACGGATCGCCGGACCTCAGTCCCCGAAGACCGCCCGCCACAGCCGGGCGAAGAATCCCGCCACGGAGTCCCAGGCCCGGTCCCACCACGGGTCCTCCGGCGGCGAGCTCCCCGGTGGTGCGGCCACGCTGGCGGCGGAGACGGCTCGAACCCGCCCCAGGACGCCCCCGCCGCCGCTCACCACCACCTCTCCGACGGTCTGGCCCTCGGCCACCGGCAGGGTGAGCTCGGGGTCCGGCCGGACCTCGACGTCCACGGTCTCGCCCCGGCGGAGGAGCAGGGACAGCGCTCCGTCCGCTCGCACGGGGATCCCGCGGCCGGCCACCTCGATCGGGTCGAGGGCCGTCGAGCCGTCGACGACGTCCCGCCGCTCCCAGGCCTCGAATCCGTGGTTGAGCATCTCCGCGGCGTCCGACCACGGGGAGGATGGCGCGCCGAGCACCACCGCCACCAGCCGCAGCCCGTCCCGCTCTGCCGTGGCCACGAGGCAGAACCCGGCGGCCGCGGTGTACCCGGTCTTCACGCCGATCGCCCCCCGGTACAGCCACAGCAGGGCGTTGCGGTTCTGGATGCGCCGAGGATCGCCGTCGGGGCTGGGGATCCGATGGAACTTCGTGGCCACGACCTCACGGAACGTGGCGTCCCGGAACGCCTCCGCTGTGATCGCAACCAGGTCGCGGGACGTCGAGTACCCGCTGTCGTCGAGCCCGTTCGGGCTGGCGAACCGGGTGTCCCGGACCCCGAGCCGCCGGGCCCTGCGGTTCATGCCGTCCACGAACCCCCCCACGGTGCCACCGACGTGCTCGGCCAGCGCCACCGCGGCGTCGTTCGCGGACTGGAGGAGCAGCGCCATCAGGAGCTGGCGGACCGGCTGGGCCTCCCCCACCTCGAGGCCCAGCTCCGCGCCGGTCTGCCTCGCCGCGTTCGGACTGGCCGTCACGACCTCGTCGGGGTCCGTGGCCTCGACCACCAGGAGCCCCGTCATGATCTTCGTCACGCTGGCTATCGGCTGGCGCTGGTCGGGGTTCCGCTCCCACAGCACCTCGCCGGAGTCGAGGTCGGCCAGGATGGCGGAGGCGGCCGCCACCCGCGGCTCGCGAGTGGACGGCGGCGGGGTCTCGAGTGCGGTGGGGTACGGCGAGAGAGACCCCGCCGGCGGGACCGGCGTGGGAGGCGGCACCGGCTGCGCGGCGGCCGGCACGGCCAGCGCGGCCGCCAGGACACCGGCGAGGACCAAGCGAGGGACCCTCATGATCCGCCCAGGATACGGGCGCTTATGCGGAGGGTTCAGGCGGACAGGTACCGGCGGAGGTTGGCCCGGAGGAGAGCCTGCTTGAGACGGCGGGAGATCCCGGCCAGCTCGGTGAGGGACTCCCTGGCCAGCCGCCGGGCCTCCGGGTTCCGCTGTCGCAGGATCGGCACCACGATCTGCTCGAAGAACGTGGACTCCCGGTCGGCGAAATGCCGGTACATCGTGAGGTGGCGCGGCTCCACGCCGAACTTGAAGAAGTCCTTGACGATCCGGAGCACCACGACGTCGTCTCCGCTGAAAGCCTGTCCGCCGTCCCGGGGCTGGGGACGGAGGATCCCGAAGGACGCCAGGGCATCGACGACGGTCACGTCGACCCCCGTGGCCGCCGCGACCTCCTCGGTCGTCATCTCCAGGGCCGCCGCCGGCTCGCCGATCTCGTCCTCCGGCGCGGCGCCGGTTCGATCGGGGCTCGCTGCCGCTGAATCGTCGTCGCCGTCCAGCCTCTCCCGGATCACCCGCAGGGGTAGGTACTCGTCGCGCTGAAGCTTGAGGATCGTGCGCAGACGGTCGACGTCCCGCTCGAAGAACTTCCGGTACCCGGACGACGTGCGCTCCGGCGTGATCAGGCCCTCGCTCTCCAGGAACCGGATCTTGGAGATCGTGACGTCGGGGAACTCGGGCTTCAGCGTGACCAGGACTTCGCCGATCGACAGGTAGCTTCGGGACGTCTGGACCATCAGTCCCCCTGGCCGGCGAAGAACACGAGCTTGAACTTGCCGATCTGTAGCTCGTCACCGTTGGCGAGCTGCGTGTTCTCAACTCGCTCGCGGTTCACGTACGTCCCGTTGAGGCTCCCCATGTCGTGGACGAAGAAGCCCCCGTCCTTCCGGCGCACCTCGGCGTGCCGCCGGGAGACCGTGATGTCGTCCAGGAAGAGGTCCGACTCGGGGTGCCGGCCGGCCGTGGTCACGTCCTTCTCGATCAGGAACTGGGAGCCGGCGTTCGGCCCCCGCTTCACCACGAGCAGGGCCTGCCCCTCGCGGAGATCCTCCAGCGGCAGGTGGATCTCCTCGCCGGTGTCGTCCTCGATCTCCGTGGGGGTCAGCCCGACCGTGGTGTCATCCTGGAGCGGATGCCCACACTTGGCGCAGAACTTGGATTCCGCCGGGTTGCGATGGCCGCATCGGGTACAGTACACCTTGACCTCCCCTCGAGGCTGGAGTGCCTCAAGGCTGGACCTCGAACTGTATACCGAAGGTCGAGACCGGTCAAACGGATCAACCTCCCTGGTCCGCCTCCTCGACCATGCGCCGGTACGCGGCGGCGTCCATCAGTCGGTCGAGCTGGGCGGGCTCGGACGGCTCGATCACGACCATCCACCCGTCGCCGTAGGGCTCCCGGTTCACCAGCTCGGGGGTCTCCACGAGCGCCGCGTTCCGCCCCACCACCCGGCCGGTGACCGGACTGAACAGGTCCGATACCGACTTCGTCGATTCCACCTCCCCGAACGGCTCGCCCTCCCGGACCTCGGCTCCCTCCTCGGGGAGGTCGACGTAGACGACGTCGCCAAGGGCGTCCTGGGCGAAGTCGGTGATCCCCACGCGCACGGTGCCGTCGCCCTCCGCCACCGCCCACTCGTGCTCCTTCGTGTACCGGAGCTTCTCCGGATATTCCATGGCCCCTCCTGGTCGTGGCGGGAATCCTAGCGCGGGCGGGTCAGGGGGTGGGCGAGGACGGTCAGCGGGCGGGCCCTGCCTCGGCCCGCGGCAGCAGCAGACCCTCGACCTCCCGCACCTCCGCCGATACCCCGGGGAGCGCGGACAGCACCGACAGGGGGCCGCCCGGGATGTCCAGGGCCTCGGCGATCACGTCGGATGGGCCGATCGCCTCGAGCTCGTACGGCGGTTCGATCCGAGTCCCGTCGACCACGTTGCCGCCGTCCGCCGGGCCGAGCCACGTCGAGGCCACCACCCGGCGGCCGTTCACCGCGAGGGCCTCGGCGCCGGCGTCGCGAAGCTCCTGGACGATGTCGAGGAGCACCTCCCAGCCGACCCGGCCGCCGTCATCCTCCACGCGAACCAGGACGCCGGGGCCCTCCACCGCCACGGTACCGGTGAGGACCCGGAGGTCGGCCAGGGCCTTGCGGGCGTCCCGGATCGCCAGCTCGTCGCTCCGAGCGGAACCCTGGTACCGGGCCAGCTTCACCCGGAGCTCGGCGGTCTCCCGCGCCAGCTGGTCGGCCTCATCGTTGAGGTCCGCCAGGATCCTGGTCAGGTCCTCGGGTCGCTCCGCAGCCAGCCGGGACAGCGGGCGGTCCCCGCTCCCGGCGGCCTGCACGGCCACCAGGAACCCCACCGCCAGCGCCACCACGGCGATGGCCGCACGGCTCTGGATACGCGGCGGCGGCCGCATCGTGGGGCGCCGCCCGCCGAGCCAGTGCTCGTCCCGCCCGCCGAGCTCGCCGAGGTCACTCACGGAAGAAGTACCGCCGGATCGCCGCCAGGCTCTGGAACATCCGCACCCCGAACACGATGATCACGCCGACCGACAGGTCCGGCGCTCCCAGCCGATCGCCGAGCCACACCACGAACACCGCCAGCACCGAGTTCGCCAGGAACGCCACCAGGAGCTCGCCCTCGTGGTACCCGGCCTCGAGCCGGTCCCGGATGCCCTCCAGGACGACGTCGAGCGCCGCCACCACCACGACCGGGAGGTACGTGGCCAGGCCGGCGGGGAGCTCGGGCCTGAAGATCAGGCCCACCAGGATCCCGGCGACCAGCGCGGCCAGGGCGATCACCGCGCTCCCCCCTCCGCCGGTCGTGCCCACGAGAGTCCCGGCCCGGCCTCGAGGCCGGGAACCCGCAGGGCGTCCTCGGCGCGCACCGAGAACCCCAGCCCGTAGACCTCCGTCCACACCTCGAGCTGCTCGGCGATCTCCGAGTCGTCCAGCCCGGCCCGAAGCGCGTCCGGCTCCCCGATCGCCGTGATCCGGTAGGGCGAGGAGACCGGCCGGAAGTTGACCTGGACCCGCCCGCCGGCCTCGCGGATCGCGGTGGTGGCGGTGACCCGGTGCCCGTTGACCGCAACGGCCCGGCCTCCGGCCGCCCACAGAGCGTTCACCATCAGCTGGATGTCAACGTCCTGGATCCTGAGATCGAGCACCTCGCCCCGGGTGCGAGGGGCCTCGGCGCTGTCGCGCAGCTCGACCACCACCCCGGGCCCCTCCATCGGCGCCACACCGGCCGCGGGCCGGATCTGCTCCACGCGGGCCACGACCGCGCCCACCTCCTCGGACCCCGCGGCCTGGGCCGCCTGAGCCGAGGCCAGGCGCTCGGACAGCGCCGCCAGCTCGGAGGAGAGCTCCCGGGTGGCCGCCCGCCGCCGGGCGATCAGCTCGGTCAGGTCCTCGGCCTGCCTCGGGAGGCGCTCTTCACGGCCTCGCTCCTGGACCACCGCCGCGGTGACCAGGAGGCCGAGGACCAGGAGGATGGACGGGAGCACCAGGCCGGGCCGCTGCCCCCGGGCCACCGGCTACCCCCGCAGCTCCTCGACCAGCGCGGCGAACTCCGCGGCCATCGACCGGGAGCCCTCGGGGTCGTCGGCCTCGGCCCACACCCGGACCACCGGCTCCTGCGGGTGCGGGATCACCAGCGCCCAGTCCCGTCCCCGGAATGCCTTCACCCCGTCGATCGTGACGGTCTTCTCGCCGTTGAGCCGCTCGACGAGCCGGCGCATCACGGTCCCCTTCGATTCCCAGGGCGTGGCCACGTCCACCCGGACCACGTGGCTCGGCGGGAGCGCGTCGACCACATCCTCCAGCCGCTGCTCCGCTCGGGTCAGCAGCTCCAGGAGCTTCACCAGGCTCATCACGGCGTCGTACGCGGGGAGGAACTCCGGGAACATGTAGCCACCGCCCTCCGCTCCCGCCAGGACCACCCCCGGCTCCAGGGCCGCCGCCGAGAGCGCCGATGCCGACACCTGCGTCCAGATCACCTCGCCACCCCGGTCTGCCAGGAGCTGCTCGACGACCCGCGAGGTCGTTACCGGCACCGCCACCCTGGGACGATCGGCCTCTCGGCTCACCAGGTCGACGTAGGCCAGCAGGGCCCGCTCCACGGCCACGGGGCGGCCCTTGCCGTCCACCAGCCGGAGCCGCTCCCCCGTCGTGTCCAACATCGCGCCCAGGTCCGCACCGCTGGAGCGGGCCAGGGCCGAAACCTGCTCCAGCCGCTGCTCGGTCTCGTCCTGGGTCGGGTTGCTGCGGCCGTCGTCGAGGACAGCGTTCACCGAGAGCACGTCCGCACCGATCCGGCCCAGCACCACGGGAGCGGTCAGCACCGCCGCGCCCCACTCGTAGTCGACCACGAGCTTCGGCCGGGACCGGCGGATCGCCTCGGCGTCCACGACGTCGAGGAGGCCCCGCAGGTAGTACTCGCGGCCGCGCGGGGGGAAGGTCAGCTCCCCGATCTCGTGGTGGAATGCCCTGCGGAGGTCGTCGCGGTAGTACGCTCGTTCCACCGCCCGCTGGGTCGAGGCGTCGATGTCGATCCCACGCTCGTCGAAGAACTCAATCTCCACCGACTGGGGGTCGCCGGGAGCGGTCCGCACGGCCAGCCCACCGCGGGAGCGCTGGGCTCGGGCGTAGAACCGGGCCACCGGGACCGGGACCAGCTCCAGGTCGTGGCAGTCCACGCCGGCCGCGTTCAGGCCGGCCACCATGGCCCGCTTGATGACCCGGGCGGTCCTGGTGGGGTCCCTGGCCGCGGTCACCACGGACTTCTTCGGGAGCGTTCCCCCGAAAGCCAGAGCCAGCCGCAGGGCCATCTCGGGCGTCACGTCGATGTTCACGAGCCCGGAGACCCCTCGCTCCCCGAACAGCCCCCGGGCGCCCCGGGTCTCCCACACGATCGACTGGGTGACCAGCGCCCCGGGCTCAACCGTCTTGAACGGGTAGACCTTCACCCCCGGGCTGAGCACCGCGCCCTCCCCCACGTAGCACTCGTCCGAGACCACCACGCCCTCCTCCAGGCGGGCGCCGTGCTTCACGTCCGCGTTCTTCCCGAGCACGCACCCGCGGAGCGACGCCGAGGTCCCGATGTACGCGTTGTCGAGGACGACGGCGCGGTGGAGGAACGCGCCGGACTTGACCACCACGCCCTTCCCGAGCACGGTGTGGTCCCTGATGGTGGCCCCACCCTCGACCCTCGAGTTGTCCCCCACGTACGCGGGTCCCTCGACCTTCGCCTCAGGATGCACCTCGGCGCCCTCCCCGACCCACACCCCGCGATCGAGCTCGAAGCCCGTCGGGGTGATGCTCACCTTGCGGTCGAGGATGTCCCGATGGACCTCCAGGTAGGCCTCGAGGTTCCCCACGTCGGCCCAGTACCCATCGGCCACGTAGCCGTACAGCGGGAGCCCCTTCTCCAGTAGCAGCGGGAACAGGTCTTTGGCGAAGTCGAACTCTTGGCCGCCCGGCACGTACCCGAGGACCTCCGGCTCCAGCACGTAGATGCCCGTGTTGATCGTGTCGCTGAACACCTCGCCCCACCCCGGCTTCTCCAGGAACCGCTCCACCCGGCCGTCCTCCCCGGTGATGACGATGCCGAACTCCAGGGGGTTCTCGGCGCGCTTCAGGACCACGGTCACCGCCGCACCCCGCTCCCGGTGGAACGCCGCGGCCGCGGTGAGGTCGAGATCGGTCACGTGGTCCCCGGACATCACCAGGAAGGTGTCGTCCAGGAGCTGCCCTGCGTTCTTCACGCTGCCGGCGGTGCCGAGCGGCTCGTTCTCGGTGGCGTAGGCCAGCGACAGCCCGAGGTCCGACCCGTCTCCGAAGTAGTGGCGAACCACGCTGGCCAGGAACTGCACGGTGGCCACCACCTCGGTGAGCCCGTGCTCCCGGAGCAGGATCAGGACGTGCTCCATCATCGGCCGGCCGAGGATCGGAAGCATCGGCTTCGGCTGGTTGCTGGTCAGCGGACGGAGGCGCGTTCCCTGGCCCCCGGCCATGACGACGCCCTTCACGCGAGCCATGATACCCGCGGGTGTGCGACCGGCCGACGATCAGGCCCGGCGGGCCGCCAGCGCGTCGCGGAGATCGCGCCCGTACGCCACGGCCGCGGCGTAATACTCGAGCGAGCCGACGCCGAACCACAGCCACCCGAACACGGCCACGAAGTCGTCGAACGGCAGTCCGGCGCTGGCCCACGCCACGGCGGGGGCGCCCCACATCAGCGTGAACGTGGCGTACTTGCCGATCGGACGGACCTCGATCCGCGGCCCCCTCGAGAGCCACAGCCACACGGCGACCGCCAGGACCGCTGCGTCCCGGACCAGGACCACCAGAGCCGCCCACAGCGGGAACAGGCCCAGGACCACGAATGTGATCAGCGCCGCTCCCATAGCCAGCCGATCCGCCAGCGGATCGAGGAGCTTGCCCAGCTCGGTGACGTGGCCCGTCCGTCTGGCCACCACTCCGTCCACCCAGTCCGTGGAGACGACCGCGCCGAGGACCAGGAACCCCGCCAGCCTGGTGCGCTCCGAGGCGAGCAGGATGACGAAGGCCGGGATCAGCAGGATCCGGAACGCCGACAGGGCGTTCGGGACGGTGAGCACGCGTCGATCGTTCGTCACCCGCGAGCGATTCTAGGGCCGCTCGGAGCGCCGGCGCGCTATCCGGCCGGACGGTCGAGGCGTTGCGAGGTGGGGGCCCTGGACCGGCTCCCGGCATCGGGGGCGCTCGACCCCGTGACGATGGCCGGCTCGGGCCGGGGCTCGGACGCGTACCGGATCAGGAAGACGGCCACTCCCATCGCCAGCACCCCTCCGGCCAGCAGGATCAGGACCGCTCGATCCGGTGGCAGCCCCAGCATCGCCAGGAGCGCCGTCACGACCAGCCCCCACGCTCCCATGACCCCCCCGAGGGACAGGAGGAACACGGCGAGCTGTCGCCGCCCCACCCGGCCGGCGTCGACCGCGTCGAGCAGCGCGATCCCCATACACAGGACCACCAGTCCGACCAGCGCCGCCGGACCCCGGAACCCGGACAGGATCGTGGTCAGGGCTCCGCCTGCCGTGGCACCCAGCCCCGCGGTTCGGAGAGGCGTCGGCTCGTCGATCCGCAAGGCCATGACGGATCCACAAGTACCCCTTCCCGGACATCGTCAAACAGGCCGCTCGAGGCGGTCCGGCCCGGGTCCGGCGATCGGAGAAGCTCAGTCCGCGATGCGGATCCGGACCCCCTTCGAGACCGCGGCACTGCACGTGTGGGAATGTCCGGCCACGATCGTCTGGAACCCCGGGAATCGCACGAACCACCGCTGGTCCTTGCGGACCCGGCGCTTGAACCAGTAGTTGCCCCCCGCATTCGTGGACGTCTCCTTGAGCACCCGCTCGCCCACGTTCTGGATCACCCGGACGAGCTGCACCGAGACTGCCGCGAAGCAGGTCGGATCGGTCGTCTTCACCCGGCCGACAACCACAACGAGGTCCCCACGATCGAGCCCACCCTTGGGAACCTTGGTCCGAGAGATGCTCGGGGTGAGGGCAACGTCGTGCGCGCTCACTGGTCCGGGGTACCCCGCCATCAGGAACGACCCGGCCACCAGCGCTACAGTGACTCGACGGGCCATGACTCCTCCCTCCTGTCGACATCCGTTCCTCAGGGGGGCTTGTTTTGTAACAGGCGGCGCACTTGAGGTCAAGAGGGTAATCTGGTCGCCAGGAGGCCCATGAGCCACACGAGTAACCGTTTGATGCGGCTTGGGCGCCTTTGTCCAGGTATGCCAAAGCAGGTTCTCGTCGGGCCGGGCGGATTCGAACCGCCGACCTCTTGACCCCCAGTCAAGCGCGCTAACCAAGCTGCGCCACGGCCCGGACGCTTCTAGCAGGCATGTTACTGGATGGAACCGACATTGCTGGGGGAGCCGGGGGAGGACGGGGGCTCCCCCACGCCGTACGTGACCGGTCGGGAAACTTACATACATGTCACTACCCTGCGCTACGGTTTAGGTGGCGACGGAGGCGGCGGGCACTGCTCGACGCCATGGGTACGACCGAAGGCAACATCGGAGGGATCGAGAAGCACCGTCGCCGGTTCCGCGTTACCTGGCAGGTCGGCGGCGAACGCTTCCGACGCAGCTTCGAGAGCGCTGGCGAGGCGAAGGAGTTCCTCCTCGAGCTCAGCCGCGGTGCTCACGAGGACGCACCCGGCCGCAGGAAGGGCGTCCTGACGATAGCGGAGGTCGTCGACAACTGGTACCGGGGTCATCGCCGCAACCTCTCCTCGGGGACCCGGCGCGACTACGAGGGCCGGATCCGCCGCGACGTCGGGAGGATCGGCGGCCTCCTGGCGGAGGACCTCGCCAGGAACCCGCGTGATCTCCGGGCCTTCTACGGCTCGCTGACGCCCACCAGCGCGCGCCGCCTGCACGCGATCCTCCGCCAGGCGTTCCAGGACGCCCTGGCGCACGGCGAGATCAGCCGGAACCCGTGCGACGTGGTGAAGGCGCGCCGCCCCCGCCCTTCCGAGCGGCCGATCCCCTCGCCCGAGGAGGTCGAGAAGATGATCCTGGCCGCCGAGGAGGAGGACCCGCTGTGGGGCCTGTTCGTCAATGTGAGCGCGACCATCGGTACCCGACGCGGCGAGACGTGCGCGCTGCGATGGGAGGACGTCGACTTCGATGCCGGTCGCCTGCACGTCCGCAGGGCGGTGTGCAAGGGCATCCACGGTCCCACCGAGCTGAAGCCGCCGAAGACCGGCAGAGAGCGGAGCCTGTTCGTCGGCGAGCGCTTCTTCGACGAGATCCGGCCCTTCCGCCGCGGTGGAGGCTGGATCTTCTCGGATGGGCGACGCGGACCCGACGCTCCCTGGCACCCGGACTGGCCAGGGCATCGGTTCTCTCGCCTGACGAGACGCCTCGAACTCCCCTACACGCTCCACTCGCTCCGGCACTTCGTGGCCACCCAGCTCCTGGCCCGGGGGCTCCCCGTGACCCAGGTCGCCCGGTTCATGGGGCACAAGGATCCGTCGGTGACGCTCGACCTGTATGCGAATCACGTTGTCGACGACGTCCAGCGCCTGATGGGCGAGACCGCGGCCTCCCTCTTCGGTAGGCACGGCTGACGCGACCGGTGCGCCGTGGGTCAGCGGCGTCGGCGTCGGCGGAAGGTGAGCCTGATCGGGACGCCCCCCAGGTCGAAGGCCTCCCGCAGCCGGTGTTCGACGTGCCGGGCGTAGGCGGTGGGGATCGGGCCCCCGCTGAACAGCACGAACCGAGGCGGCCCGGCGGCCACCTGCGACCCGTACAGGATCCGGCCGGTGACCCGGGGCGGCGGGTGCTCCTCCTGAGCCCGTTGGAGGACACGGTTCACTTCGGCGGTCCCCACCCGCCGGAGCCAGGCCTGGTGGGTTCGGAGCAGGGCGGGCGGCACCTTCGTCACTCCGGCCCCGGTCAGGGCGGACGTTCGCAGCACCGCCGCCCCCGGGAACACGGCCACCCGCTCCCGGATCTCCCCGAACCGCTCAGCCCGCTCCCCCGAGAGCACCAGGTCCCACTTGTTCGCCACCACGACCAACCCCCGCCCCGCCTCCGCCACCCGGGCCGCGATGCGCCTGTCCTCAGTGGTCACGCCCTCGTCGGCCGCCACGACCAGGACGGCCACGTGGGAGCGGTCGATGGCCTGGACCGTCCGGATGTAGCCGTAGTAGGCCACCCCCCTGGCCCTGGAGGGCCGGCGGAAGCCGGCCGTGTCCACGAACCGGACCGGGCGGCCGTCCCACCGGACCACGGCGTCCACCGCGTCCCGGGTGGTCCCGGCCTCCTCGTACACGACCGACCGATCCTGGCCCACCAGTCGGTTGAACAGGGAAGACTTGCCCACGTTGGGCCTCCCCACGATCCCCACCACCGCCTCCTCGGGTTCCCCTGAGGCCTCAGGCTCTCCTTCACCTTGAGGCTCACCCTCAGGTTGACCCTGAGCCTCAGGTGCCTCATGTGCCTCAGGTGGCAGGAGGGCCACCAACCGGTCCAGGAGCTCCCCCGACCCCCTTCCATGGAGGGCCGATACCGGGACCGGGTCCCCCAGCCCCAGCCGGTACAGCTCGGCCACCAGCGGCTCCTGGACCTCCGAGTCGACCTTGTTCGCCACCAGCACGACTGGCATCGGGACCCGCCGGAGCCGGTCCGCCAGGGCAGCGTCCTCCTCCTGGATGCCCACGGTGGCGTCCACCACCAGCAGGATCACGTCGGCCTCGGACAGGGCCCTCTCGGCCTGCCCCTTCACCAGCGCGTCCACGCCCTTCGGCGCCCGAATGAACCCCCCGGTGTCCACCGCCACGAAGGTTCGGCCCCGCCACCGGACCGAGCGCTCCAGCCGATCGCGAGTCACTCCGGGCTCCGCCGCGGAGATCGCCTCCCGGGCGCCCAGGAGGCGGTTCAGGAGCGTGGACTTCCCCACGTTCTGCCGACCGACGATGGCCACCCTGGGCGGGCGGTCGCTCACAGGCCCCCCCGCACCAGGGCCAGGACCTCGGCCAGGACCTCCTCGGCCTGACGGCCCGTCGAGTCGACCACCCGGGCGTCGGCCGCCGGCACCAGGGGGTTGGTCCGAGCGTCGAGGGCGTCCCGCCGATCCAGGGCCGCGGCCAGGGCGGGATCCCCGTCCCGCCGCTCAGCTTGCCGCCGGGCGGCCCGCTCCCCCGGGTCGGCCTCCAGGAACACCTTCAGGTCGGCGTCGGGGAACACCACCGTGCCGATGTCCCTCCCCTCCACCACCGCCCCGCCGGCACCGAGCCGTCGCTGCTCGGCCCGGAGCACGGCCCGGACCTCGGGGTGCCCGGCCACCGAGGAGACCACCGCCTCGATCTCCGGGGTGGCCAGGTCGTCCCCGGGGGCCCGCCCGTCGACCTGGAGGCTCGGGGGATCCCCCCCCAGGGAGAATCGGAGGGATCGGGCCGCCCCGGCCAGCGCGGCCCCGTCCTCGGGGTCGACGCTCCGGCGCAGGGCCTCGGCGGCCAGGGACCGGTACATGGCCCCGGTGTTCAGGTACGGGATCCTCAGGGCCTGGGCCAGACCCCTGGCCAGCGTGCTCTTGCCCGCTCCGGCGGGGCCATCGATGGCGATGACGAATCCCCGCTTCGGCTCAGGCACCGCGCAGCAGCTCCCGGACCTCGGCGGACTCCAGCTCCCTGACCTCGCCGGGCCGAAGCCGCCCCAGCCTGATCGGGCCGACCCGGACCCGGACCAGGCGGCGAACCGGGAGGCCGACCGCCGCCAGCAGCCGCCGCACCTCCCGCTTCCGCCCCTCGGTCATCACGACCCGCACGGCCCCCCGCTCCCCCGACCCCTCCACCCGCCGGGCCGAGGCCGCCCGGGCCGGGCCGTCCTCGAGCTCTACCCCCCGCCGAAGCGTCCTCAGGGCGCGCTCGGTCGGTCGGCCCTCCACCTCGGCCAGGTACTCTCGCTCGACCCCGTACCGGGGGTGCAGCAGCCGGTTCGCCAGCTCGCCGTCGTTCGTGAGCAAGAGCAGACCCTCGGTGTCTCGGTCGAGGCGCCCGACGGGGAACACCCGGACGCCCTCGGGATAGTAGCGGGACACGTCGGGCCGCCCCTGCGGGTCGCGGGCCGTGGTCACCACGCCGCGGGGCTTGTGCAACGCCAGGTACCGAAGCTCCGGATCGAGGGGGACCCTGCCCCCGTCGACCTCCACCCGATCGGCCCGCGGGTCCACCCGGTCGCCGAGGGCGGCCACCCGCCCGTTCACGGTGACCCGGCCCTCGCGGATCAGGTCCTCGCAGGCCCGGCGGGAGCCGAGCCCGGCCCGAGCCAGGACCTTCTGGAGGCGCTCGGCCGAGGCCGGCTCGGGATCAGGCGTCGTCGGGGGGCGGTTCGCCATCGCCCCCATCGTCCCCGGCCCCGAGGAGCGGCGCCAGCGCGGGGAGCTCGCTCACCGAGTCCAGCCCCAGCCGCTCCAGGAACTCCCGAGTGGTCCCGTAGAGCACCGGGCGGCCGGGACCCCCCTCCCGCCCGACCTCGGCCAGGAGGCCCCGCTCGACCAGCGCCTTCAGGACCCCCTCCGAGTCCACGCCCCGGATCGCCGACACCTGATGGCGGGTCACGGGCTGCTTGTACCCCACGATGGCCATGGTCTCCAGGGCGGCCTTGGTGAGCCGGGTGTGTCTCGAGGAGAGCACGAAGCGCTCCACCGCCGGCGCGGCCTCCGGGTGGGTGGCCAGACGCCACCCTCCGGCCACGCGGCGGAGGGTCAGGCCCGATCCCATCCGCTCGTACTCCTCGGCCAGCGACCCCAGCAGGGCATCCACGGTGGGCCGGTCGGCGTCGATCAGGGGGCCCAGGACGGCCGAGGCCAGCGGCTCGTCGGCCACGAACAGCACCGCCTCCAGGGCCCGGAGGCGGGGGTCCCGGTCGCCGGGGTCGGCGCCGGCGGCGGGCTCCGCGCTCATCCTTCCCACCGGACCTCGATGTCGCCGAACGTCTCGGCCTGACGAAGGGCCACCTGGCCCCGGCCGTGGAGCTCCAGGATGGCCAGGAAGCGGACCACGACGTCGATCCGCTCCCGGCAGTCCTTCACCAGATCGCGGAACCGGGCCTCGCCCCGGCGGGTCATCCGGCGGGTCACCGTGGCCACCGCCTCCTCCACCGTGGCCAGGATCGGGGTCACGTGGGACAGGTCTACCGTCGGCGGCCGAAGGAGGGCCACGGCCGCCTCGGCCAGGGCCTCCGGCGTGACCCGGGCCATGAGGTCCGGGTACAGGTGCGCGAACTCCTCGGGCGGGGCGGCCGTTCGAGCGAAGGAGCGCGAGGC